>CALXFC010000057.1 GCA_944387485.1 uncultured Clostridia bacterium | reverse complement strand
TGTTAGTAAAAATATTAAGGCTGTTGCTGATGCAGGTAATGCTGTTGTTTCTACTAATTCTCTTATTTTTAATTTTTTCTTTTCTACTTTTATTTTAGGTGTTTTTAAGAAATAGAAAAGAATAAGAGATAATACCATAACTCCTGTTGCTACTAAAAATAGTACATTAAAACCTTTTGCCATTAAAGCTTCACCCAATGCTGGAGCACATGCTGTTGCTAGTGCTGTTGCCATACCAAACATTCCCATACCTTCTGAGAATCTTTCTTTTGGTATAATATCAGTTGCAATTGTAGCTGTTGAAGTATTAGAAAAAGCCAAAGCTATTCCGTGAGCAAGTCTAAATAATATAGTTAATATTATAGATGATATAGCTGTATATACAAGTAAATATCCCATAGGCATAAGAGCCATTCCACATATACCTATTAATAAAATGCCACGTCTTTTACCTGTATCTAATAAATATCCAACTAGCGGTCTTGCTACTACTGCTATTAATGAAAATACTGCAACACAGACTCCTGATATTGTTTCACTATATCCTAAATAAGATATAAAAAACGGAAAAGTTGATAAAACCATTAAATGATTTAAGAACACTAAAAAATTTATAACAATAATTATTATAAAGTTTTTGTTCCATAATTTAACTTTTTTGCTTTCTTCCAAAATTCAAAACCTCCTTTCCACAAAAAAATAAAAGCGCAAACCCAACAATCTGGTTTTACGCTTTTTTAGCTACACGATAGTTAACTTTCTAACAATAAAATTGTATCACCCTGAAAATTTTTTGTCAAGAATTTTTTTAACTTTACGGCTTATAATTATCTATTAATTAATATTTTTTATAATTTTTTTAAAAAAACTATTACATGTTCTCTATTTACATGATATAATAAGAAATGGTGCGTAAATAAACTATATAGTTTATAAGTCAAAAAATGGAAGGAGGAATTTTATATGCCAACAAATAAGAAAGAAGATATAATATTTGGTATTTGTATGTGTGCTATTATGGTATTTTTTATGGGGCTTTTGAATATTTGTATTCATTTAGGAGGATTTAATTTAAATTCTATTAAAACTACATTTATAGCATTTCCAGTAACACTAGTTATTGCATACATCTTAGAAACATTTATTATTGGTAAAATTAATCATATCTTACTTGAAAAATTTGTTAAGGAAACTGACAGTAAAAATTCATACATATTATTTAATTGTTTCTTTATTGTTACAATGATGTCTTTAGTAATGACTATTATTGGTGGTCTTCTTGGTGGAGATAATTTGACTACAATATTTACAGAATTCTTTATTAGATGGCCAAGAAACTTCTGTGCAGCATTTTTCTTGAATATTTTAGTTGCAGGACCAATTAGTAGATTTGTTTTAAGAGTTATGCAAAATCATTCTAAAGTAAATTTAGTCAAGCAAGAAATTAATGAAAATGAAACTATATAAAGAAAAATACACTTATATTAATTTAAGTGTATTTTTTCTTTATATTTTATATTTTTATTCCATCTATACATTCATCATATAAAAATTTCTTTATTTCTTCACTATTTCCTGTATTATAATATTCTGTTAATAAAACGTTAAATTTTTCTAAATTTATATCTGCAACCTTTATTATTCCTACACCATTTTCTATCATTATTTTATTTGCACAAATTGTACTTGTTCTTTTATTGCCATCCCAAAACAATTGATTTCTCATTCCATATAACATATATTCTATAGCTCTTTCTGTTTCATTTTCTATTTTTAAAATATTATTTATTTCATTTTCGAGTTTATCTTTTTCTGGTATTTCTGGTACATATTCTACACCTGTTATTTCTACTTTTCCACTTCTCAATTTTCCCCACTCAATACTTTCGTTTCTTGCAACGAATTCATTAACTTTACAAATAAAATCCACATTAAATTGTGCATTTATATTGTTAATTACAAATTTCCAGGCATCCCTTAAATTTAAAATACATTGTATTTCATCTAATTTTAATTTTGGAACATTAACTCCCTCTAATATAGTTTTAGTTTGAGGAAAAGTAAGATTTATTCCTTCCATCCTAGCATTAGAATATACATTAGTTATCAACATTTTTTTGGCTAAAAATATATTTTCTTCTAAAGTCATATTATATTTATTTTCCATTTTTTACACCTCTTAATAAAATTTATTAATATTTTAACACAAAAAGAAGAAATTTTCTATATTAATTTTTTTACAAAAAGACTAAATAATTTTATTAATAAACTATTTAGTCTTTTCTTTTTATTTATTATTCATCCTCGTCGTCTTCTTTGCTTGGTAAATCTTCACCTAAACTTTGTTCGAAAGCTTTAGCAAAATTATCTCTTACTTTTCCTTCAATTTCATCCATAATATCAGGATTTTCTTTTAAGTATTTTTTAACATTTTCTCTTCCTTGTCCAATTCTTTCTCCATTATAGCTAAACCAAGATCCTGCTTTTTCAACAATGTCAAGATTAACTGCCATATCCAAAATATTTCCTTCTTTAGAAATACCTTGTCCATAAACTATATCAAATTCTGCCTCTCTAAATGGTGGTGCAACTTTATTTTTAACTACTTTAACACGAACTCTATTTCCTTTAATTTCTCCGTCTTGTTTAATATTTTCTATTCTTCTAATATCCATTCTAACAGATGCATAGAATTTTAAGGCACGTCCACCTGTTGTTGTCTCAGGATTTCCAAACATAACACCAATTTTTTCTCTTAATTGATTAATAAATATTAAAACTGTTTTTGATTTATTAATAGCTCCTGCAAGTTTTCTTAATGCTTGAGACATAAGTCTTGCTTGAAGTCCCATATGAGAATCTCCCATATCTCCATCTATTTCTGCTTTTGGAACTAATGCTGCAACAGAGTCTACTACTACAACATCTAAAGCTCCACTTCTGATTAAACTTTCTGTAATTTCTAATGCTTGTTCACCTGTATCTGGTTGTGAAACTACTAAATTATCTATATCTACACCTAATTTTCTTGCGTATACTGGATCTAAAGCATGTTCTGCATCAATAAATGCTGCTTCTCCACCCATTTTTTGTGCTTCAGCGATTATATGTAATGCTAAAGTTGTTTTACCAGAAGATTCTGGTCCAAATATTTCTACTATTCTACCTCTTGGAACTCCTCCTATACCTAATGCTATATCTAAGCTTAAAGCTCCTGTTGGTATTGCTTCTATTTCCATTGCTTTAAAATCTCCTAGTTTCATTACTGAACCTTTTCCAAATTGTTTTTCTATTTGGCTCATAGCCACCTCTAAAGCTTTTTTCTTTTCTGCGTTTTCTTCCATTATTTTTCCTCCTTAATTTTATTGAACTTTTGTTTGATATTGTTATTATATACCAAATATTTGTTTTGTCAATAATTTTTTCAAAATTTTTTATTTTTTATTTATACCATCCTTCAATTCCATAAAATTGATAAAACCATGTTGGCGTTATATCTCCTACTAAACTTGAACTATAAGCAATTGTATATTTATTATTATATAAACTTACATATGGCATATCAGTTTTATAAATTTCCGCTAATCTTTGGTAATCTTGTAATAATACATTTTCATCTGTTGTGTTTTTAGTCTCATTTAATAAATTTGTTACTTCTTCATTTGAATAATTTGCAATATTATTAGCTCCGAAAAAAGTATCTAAATTTGGACTTGGTGATAATGTCATACTGCATAACGCAATATCATAATTTCTACTATTTATTGCATTATTATATTGTTCATCAGTTGCCTGTACTATATTTATTATAAATCCTTGTGCCTCTAATTGTGATTCTATATTTTGAGCAACAGCTAGCTTTGTACTATCACTCGCTCTTACTAATAAATTAAGTTCTATTCTTATAGTTCTTTTATTTTCTGTCTTCTGCCAAGAACCACTTCTTAAAGTCCATCCCGCATCTGTTAATTCTTTTTTTGCTTGTTCTACACTATAGCCACTACTTGTATCTTGATTTTGATAAAGCCAATTTCCATAGTCAAGAGGAAAACTACTTGTAATACATTTACCATTTAAAGCATTTGTATTTATATTATCTTTATCTATAGAATATGAAATTGCTTTTCTTACTTCTAACCTACTTAAATAGTTATTAGACATGTTAAATGCTAAAAATGTGTGATCTCTTCCTTTTATTTCTCTTGGAGTATAACCTATTGTTCCTATATAATCTTGAATATTTTCATTATCTGTTGCAATTAAATCTAATCCTCCTACTTTAAAACTATTATATAATTCTCCAATAGAAGAATATAAATTTACAGTAATTGTTTCTAATACACTATTTTTATTTTCTTTATCCCAATAACTAGTATTTTTTGATAACGTAATATAAGAACTTTGAACATCTGTTATTTTAAACATACCAGTTCCTATAGGTGAAGTGTTTTTACTACTTGTTGCAAAGTCTTCTCCCTGATAATATACACTAGAAAGTATTGGAAATGTTAAATTATATTCAAAAAATGGAACATCACTATCTAAATTTATTCTTACAGTATAATCGTCTATAATATCCACGCCAACAACATTTTGAACATTTGCAGAGTAAATTGTATCTGAATCTTTTAATCTATCTATTGTAAATCTTACATCTTCAGCAGTAAAAGCTTGTCCATCAGACCATCTAACATTTTCTCTTAATTTAATTAAATATGAATTACCATCTTTTGCCCATTCTGTTGCTAAGCATGGCTCTGCTTTATAATCTGAACTTAGATTAACTAAAGGATCATATATTAACTTTGTTATATTTTGAACATTTTTATTTTTACTAAGAATAGGATTTATTGTATCAAAACCTGCTATTCCCAATTTTAGTTCTTTAACTCTATCGTCCTGATTACTTGCAGTATATTCCTCCTCTTGTTTTTTTACTTCTTCATCTTCTTTAATCATATATATTGCAATTCCTAAAATTAAAATAATAAATAAAACAAAAACATATTTAATCCAATTTGATTTCATATTTCACCTCTGTACATTGAATATCATACATTAATTTTATGAAAATTTCAAGTAAATTTACAATTTGTGATAATTTTATTTTCTTCCAAAACAAAACAGGCTATTTCTAGCCTGTAATTAATTATTATTTAATTCTCTTAAGTTCTTGACTCAACAATTAGTTTTATTCCAGTTCTATCTTCTCCTTCTACTTCAACTTCTGCAAATGCTGGAATACAAACTAAATCTACTCCTGATGGTGCTACAAAACCTCTTGCTATTGCCACCGCCTTTACTGCCTGATTTAATGCTCCTGCTCCTATTGCTTGCATCTCTGCTCTGTTTGATTCTTTTACCAATCCAGCAATTGCTCCTGCTACTGAATTTGGATTTGATTTTGATGAAATTTTTAAAATTTCCATTTTCTTTTGCCTCCTAAATTTTTATTTTTGTTGTTGCAACTTTTACAATTTGTATTTTACAATATTTGGAAATAATTGTAAATAGTTTTCTGGAAATTTTTAGGAAATTTCATCGCAATAAAATATCTTTTTCGACAAAATTATTTTACATTCTTATTCTTTTTATATTTTTCACTTTATTTGTGCTATTATCTACATCAAAAACAACGCCATTAAGCATAGTATCTCCCCCAGCTATTTTATATCTTTCAGGTAAAGTTGTTTCAAATCTTTTAATTGATGCTTGAATATCCATACCTATAACTGATTTTTTAGGTCCAGTCATTCCTATATCTGTTATATATGCTGTTCCGTTTTCTAAAATAGTTTCATCTGCTGTTTGAACATGTGTATGTGTTCCAAATATTGCAGTTACTTTTCCATCTAGGTAGTATCCTAATGCAATCTTTTCGGCAGTAGCTTCTGCATGAAAATCAATTATTATTATATCAGTTTTATTTTGTAATTTTTCTACTAAATCTTTTGCTATTAAAAATGGATTTTCAGAAAGTACATTTACATCTACTCTTCCTATCAAATTTATAACTGCAATTTTTTTATCCATACAATTATATATATTATAGCCTTTTCCTGGAACTCCTTTACAATAATTTGCTGGTCTTAATAATTTTGGATGGTCTATAAATTTAAAAATATCTTTTTTACCCCAAGTATGATTTCCCATTGTTATTACATCTACTTCTTCTTCTAATATATCATCAAAATTCTTTTTAGTTATTCCCATCCCTTCTCCTGCATTTTCACCATTTACTATTACAAAATCAATTTTTTCATTTTCTCTTAACTTTGGAAGTTCAGTCTTTAATTTTTTTACTCCTGCTGAACCTACTAAATCTCCTACTGCTAATATTTTCAATCTAATTCCTTCTTTCTAAAAATAATCTACATTTACTATGATACTATAAATTTAAAAAATAATCAAATTCGGTTTTCAAAAATAAAAGAGAGGTTTCCCTCTCCTATATTATTTTGCATAATCTACTACTCTAGTTTCTCTTATAACATTTACTTTTATTTGTCCTGGATAATCCATTTCAGCTTCAACCTTTTTAGCTATATCCCTTGCTAAGATTGTCATTTGGTCATCAGAAATTTTATCTGGTTTAACAACAATTCTTATCTCACGACCAGCTTGTATTGCAAAAGATTTTTCAACTCCATCAAATGAATCTGCAATTTCTTCAAGATTTTGTAATCTCTTGATATATGCTTCTAGAGTTTCTCTTCTTGCTCCAGGTCTTGAAGCAGATATTGCATCTGCAGCTTGTACTAAAACTGCTTCTAATGTTTGAGGTTCAACATCTCCATGATGTGCCTCAACTGCATTTATGACTAATGGATTTTCTTTGTATTTTTTAAGGATTTCAACACCTATTTCTACGTGTGTTCCTTCCATATCATGGTCTAGAGCTTTTCCTAAATCATGTAATAATCCTGCTCTTCTTGCAAGCTTAGTATCTAATCCTAATTCATCTGCCATTATTCTTGCTAAGTTAGATACTTCAATTGAATGGTTAAGTACATTTTGACCATAGCTTGTTCTGTATTTCAATTTACCAATTAGTTTTACTATATCTGGATGAAGTCCAATAACGCCTGTTTCTAGAACTGCTCTTTCTCCTTCCTCCTTGATAGTATTTTCAACTTCTTCTTTGGCCTTTTCTACCATTTCCTCAATTTTAGCAGGATGAATTCTTCCATCATCAATTAACTTCTCTAATGCAATTTTTGCAACTTCTCTTCTTAATGGATCAAATCCTGATAATACTACAGCTTCTGGTGTATCATCAATTATCAAATCAATTCCTGTTAATGTTTCTAAGGCTTTTATGTTTCTACCCTCTCTACCTATAATTCTTCCTTTCATTTCATCATTTGGAAGAGCTACAATTGATACTGTAGTTTCTTGAGAGTGGTCTGCAGCACATTTTTGTATAGCATAACAAAGCATTTCCTTTGCATCTCTATTTACTGTTTCCTTAGCCTTTTGATCTTGTTCTCTTATTAATGCTGCTTTTTCTGCAACTAACTCTTTTTCCATTTCAGATAATAATCTTTGTTTTGCCTCCTCTTTCGTTAAGGCTGCAATTTTTTGAAGTTCTACCATCTCTTGATTATGTAGTTCTTTCAAGTCTTCTTTTTGTTTTTCTACGTCTTGCATTTGTCTTTCTAAGTCTTTTTCTCTTTTTTCAAAATTATCTGAACGTTTTTCTAAGTTCTCTTCTTTTTGAATTAGTCTTGCTTCTTGTTTTTGTACTTCGCCTCTTCTTTCTTTAATCTCTTGGTCTAATTCTTTACGACTAGCCATAATTTCTTCTTTGGCTTTGATAATTTCTTCTTTTTTTAAGTTCTCAGCTTCTTTTTTTGCTGAATCAATCAATCTTTTTGCTTCATTTTCTGCACCTTGTATTTTAGACTCTGCAATTTTCTTTCTGTATGCCATTCCAATTGGTATACCAATTGCAAGTGAGATTAAGACAGCGGCGATAACGATTACAATAGTCATAATCAATACACCTCTTTCTTATTTAATTTTCAATGTTCGAATAAAATATATATACCTTTATATTTAAAATATATTTTTTCCTACCTATTCTATTTTAACTTTATTCTTAGAAACTGTCAAGTAATTTTAAGATTAAATTTTTCTTAAGGCGTTAATTTTAGGCAAAAAAAGAACCTCTCTTACGAGAGGAAAGAAATAATTTCTTTTTGAAGATAGGATAAAATTTTTTTATTAGTCATATTTATTGTACATTTTTTGACATTATTGATTTTTAGAAGTAATGATTTCTATATTTTCTCCATCAGAAGTTACTGTAATTGTTCCATTTAAGTCTGTTCTATAAATTGTGCTTCCAATATTTTGTAATTTATTTAAAGTTTCTTCTGTTGGTAATCCATAAGAATTACCTTCTCCTGCCATAATTATACTATATGTAGGTTTAGTTTCATTTAAAAACTTTTCTGAGCTACTTGTACTTGAGCCATGATGTCCAACTTTTAATAAATCAACTTTTGGCCAATCTCTTGTTTCCTCATTGTCTGCTTCTGCATCTCCCATAAATAGGAAACTATTATTTCCATATTTTAGATATAAGGTTATAGAAGAAAGATTTAAATTATCTTCATCTAAAATACTATCTGTCATAACTTCTAAACTAGCATTACCTAAAATAAATGTATCCCCTTTTTTAGGAGAAGTAATAGTTAAATTTTTATTAGATATTGCATCTATAACATCTTCAAAAGTTTTTGTTGTTGTTTCAATTTCTGGCATATATACTTTACCAATTTCTAGGTCACTATTTATTACATCATCTAACCCTCCAATATGGTCTTCATGAGGATGTGTTCCTACAACATAATCTAAAGTTGTTATTCCTTTCTCTTTAATAAAATTTACAACATCTTCTCCATCTTCGTTATTTCCAGCATCTATTAACATAGATGAATCATTATTTGTAATTAATATACTATCTGCTTGTCCGACATCTATAAAATATACATTTAAATTTCCATCTACTGGCAATGAACTAGCTGTTACTTCTTGTACTCCAGTATTTAATGTATTTTCTGCTTCTAAAAATTCATTTATACTTTCCTGGTTTAATCCAAATATTCCTGCTATTGCTAAAATTATAATTCCTATAATACTTCCAACTAGTTTTTTAGAACTTTTCTTTCTTCTACTCATTTGTAATACCCCCTATATCTTTCCCTATATTTTATTTTACTTGTCCCATAAATTTTTCATCTTATCTTTTATTCTTTCTTTTGCTTCTAATGTTTTTTCTTCATTTACAATATATTTACCATTTATTTTATCTAAGATGTCTCCTTCTTTTGCATTTTCTGGTAAATCTTCTTTTTTTATATCTAACATTTTACCTGTATTTCTATCTTCTATTACTGCAAAATCTCCTTCAAATCTATCTATTGTAAATTCTTCTATAGCATCTAATTTTTTTGCAAGTTCTACTTCATCATTAGATAAATTCTTTCCATCTGCACTAATATTAGAATTCTTAACTTTTTCAATCGCATTTTCTAAAGTTTCGCTTATTGCTTCACTTAAGTTTTCAAAAATATTCATACAAACTCCTTTCCTCCACCTTTGTACAATATTTTAATATCATAAATTAAGAAAAAAATCAAATGGAACAAATGGGGACAGGTCTTTTTTGTTCCACCTTTATTATTTTTTCCAAAGTGGAACAAAAAAGACCTGTCCCCAAAAATTTCATTATTTTATTACTTCTACATCTATATCTAGTTTTTCACCATTTATATTTGTTGTTGTATATTGTTCTCTGTCTTCGTGATATACTATTTTATCAGCTAATGTATCGTGTTTTATAACTCCTTCATTTTTCTTTATAATTTCTTCAAGTTCTGGATTTCCTGCTACATATAAATTAATTCTATCTAGTACTTCGAATCCTTTTTCTTTTCTCATGTTCTGTACTTTAGATAATACTTCACGTACATAGCCTTCTTCTTTTAGCTCTTTAGTAATTGTAGTTTCTAATACAACTCCAAGTTCTCCTTCACCGCTAAATGCAAAACCATCTTTTCCTTGCATTGTGACTAATAAGTTTTCTGAATTTAGTCCAATTTCTGTATCATCAATTTGAATATATTCTGTATCTCCTTTTTTAACTTTATTTGCTAAATCCATTTGATTTAATTTACCAATTTCTTCTCTTATCCTTGGAATTAATTTTCCATATTCTTTTCCAAGTACAGGTAAGTTTGGTTTTATTTCAAAATCAACATATTTACTCATTTCTGCACCAAATTCTATTTTCTTGACGTTTAATTCGTCTTTTACAATGTCTTCATAGTATTTTGGTAACGTGTCTATAGAGATTAACATTTCTGATAATGGTTGTCTATTTTTGATGTTTGCACTATTTCTTGCGCTTCTTCCTAATTTTACAACTTTATATGCTAAACTCATTTCTTCTTCAAGTTTTTTGTCAATTTCTTTTTCATTTACTTCTGGCCATAAGCATAGATGAACACTTTCTGGTGCATTTTTATCTAATCCTACAACCAAGTTTTGATAAATTTCATCTGTCATAAATGGTGTAAATGGTGCTGCTACTTTTATTAACGTAGTTAATACTCTATATAATGTTACATATGCTCCTATTTTTTCATCATTTAATTCTTGAGCCCAGAATCTTTCTCTATT
>CALXFC010000056.1 GCA_944387485.1 uncultured Clostridia bacterium | reverse complement strand
ATTAGCAGCTGAGGCAGCATTAATTAAAAATAATGGTGAAAGTATATTACAAGATAATTTAGAAGAAGAATTAGAAAGTTATTTTAATTCTAGTGATTTTAGTGTAGAACCAAAAACTGTATCAGGAGAAGAAGGTTTTATAGTAACAGTTACAGAAACTGTAAAAGAAGGAAGAAAATATTTTGTAAGTTCAAAAGGAGCAATTAAAGATTATGAAGAACAACCAGTTTCAGAACCAACAGATGTTTATGCAGCTTTATATACAGATGGTAGTTTAGTATTTAGTAGTGAAGAAATAACAGGAAGTGATGTATCAGAATCTTGGAATATAACTAATGAAGTTTTTATGCCGGAAATGTCTTCTTCACAATACTCAGTAAATATTCCTTGGTTAGAAGCAAGTGCTACATCAGAGGAAGAATTTATGAATACAGTTATGCAAAAAGCAACAGCAATAAAAAAGGTAATTATTAAAGATAAAATAGTACCTACAAATACAAGTTATTGGTTTACATATTTAACAAATGTAACAGAAATAGAAGGTCTTGAAAATTTAGATACAGGCAATGTAACAGATATGAGTTATATGTTTTCATATTCAGGTTTAACAAGCTTAGATTTAAGTGGTTTAGATACAAGTAATGTAACAAATATGAGTTTCATGTTTTCAGGCTGTTCAGGGTTAATAAGTTTAAATTTAAGTAGTTTAGATGCAAGAAATGTAACTGATATGAGTTATATGTTTTCATATTGTTCAGGGTTAACAAGTTTAAATTTAAGTGGTTTTGATACAAGGAATGTAACTGATATGAGTGTTATGTTTTATAATTGCTCAAGTTTAACAAGTTTAGATTTAAGTAGCTTTAATACAAGTAATGTAACTGATATGAGTATGATGTTTGATGGATGTTCAAAACTAGAAAGTGTAAACTTAAGTAGTTTTAATACAAGTAAAGTAGAAGATATGACGCAAATGTTTTATAGATGCTCTTCATTAAAGAGCTTAGATATAAGCAACTTTGATATTTCGTCAGATACAGATGTAACTAATATGCTTAAATATTTAAGTTGTCCAGTTTATATAAAAGATAAAGGAGTAAAAGAGGTACTAGAAAGTGATAGTAGCGCTTTAAGGAATTTTACAGGAACGATAGAAGTAAAATAAGTTTAAATAAAGTAACCTAGAAATAGGTTGCTTTTTTTCTAAAAAATTGTAGAAAAATGTTTTATTATTGTAAAAGTTGTGATAAAATGTAGAAAAAACTAAAGAAGAGGTGTAAATTATGAAAGATTATTTTGGATATAAAGATAAAGTATGTGTAGTTACAGGAGCATCTAGTGGAATGGGAGAAGCAGTAGCAAAAATGCTAGTTGATTTAGGAGCAAAAGTCTATGCAATAGATATGAATGAGTGTAAGGTAGACTGGATTACAGAATTCATAAAATGTAATTTAGCAAATAAAGAAGAAATAGACGAAGCTTTCAAGAAAATCCCAGAACATATAGATGCGTTTTTTGGTGTAGCAGGATTATCTGGTGCAAAAACAGATTATAGAACAACATTTGATTGTAATTATACAGCAAATATGTATATAACATTAAATTATTTAAATAATAGAATGAGTAAAGGCGGAGCAATAGTTTATTGTACATCAACAGCAGGGTTAGAATGGAAGAAGTTTAAAAGAGAACAAAATAAAGTAGTACATAGTAAAACTTGGGAAGAAGTACAAAATGTAACTAGAAAATTAGCAAGTTCTGCACCTGCAACATTTGCATATATGTATTCTAAAAGATGTTTATCACAATTTGCTTGTGAACAAGCAGTAGAGTTTGCAAAAAAAGGTATTAGAATAAATAATGTATTACCTGGTTCAACAGATACAGGAATGAAACAAGAGTTCCAAGATATGGTAGGAAGTGAAGAAGGTTTAATAGCACAAGCAGGATTAGCAGGAAGACTTGCAACATCAGAAGAAATGGCTATGCCAATGGTATTTTTAAATTCAGATATGGCATCATTTATATCTGGATTAGATATGGTAGTAGATTATACAGATACATGTTTAAAAGAACTAAAATTAAAGAAAAACTTAGAAGCAGTACCTGCAACAAATCCAATAATTTGTGCATTAGCTAAAAAGATGCTAAATAAGTCTGCAAAAAATGCATTAAATTCTGGAAATGAGTAAAGGAGTTTTATGGAATATTTAAAGCTAAATAATGGTATAAAAATACCAATGATAGGACTTGGTATTTATAATTTAAATGATGAAGATGTAATAGTAAAAGCAATAGATGATATTGGTTATAGGTTAATAGATACAGCAAGAATGTATGGGAATGAAAAGATATTAGGAAGAGCAATCAAAAGATGTAAAGTTCCAAGAGAAGAATTATTTATTACAACAAAAGTATATTCTCCGGATAGAGGATATGAAAAGACTAAATTTGCAATAGAAGATTCCTTAAAAAATCTTGGGCTTGATTATATAGACTTAATGTTAATTCATGAGCCATATAAAGAAGGATTAGAAATGTATAAAGCATTAGAAGAAGCTGTGCAAGAAGGAAAAGTAAAATCAATTGGCATTTCTAATTATAACAGAAAACAATATTTAGATTTACTAAAACATTGTAATATAGTTCCTGCTGTAAACCAAGTCGAGGCACACGTGTTTTATGGAAGAGAAGAATTACAAAAAACATTAGAAGGAAGTGGAACAGCAATCGAAGCTTGGAGTCCACTAGCAGCAGGTAAAAATGATATTTTTAATAATAAAATATTATTAGAAATAGGAAGAAAATATAATAAAACATCAGCTCAAATAGCTTTAAAATATCTACTTTCTAGAAATATGATAATAATACCAAAATCAGAAAATACCAAAAGATTAAAACAAAATATAGATTTATTTGATTTTGAATTAACAAAAGAAGACATGGAAAAAATAAAAACATTAGATAATAAAAAATCATTATTTGGTTGGTATGATTAATAGATGTTAGTTTACGCTAATATCTATTTTTTTATTTTATTTTCTTGCTTAAAATCGTAAAAATATGTTAAAAATAAGTATAAGAGAAAAAATAATGTAAAACATAGGAGGAAAAAATTGATTGGAGAAATAATGCTGATAGTAGTAGGATTTATCTTGCTAATAAAAGGAGCAGATTTACTAGTAAGAGCTGCTGCAAGTATTGCAAAAAAATTTAATTTATCAGAAATGTTAATAGGATTAACAATAGTCGCAATAGGAACATCACTTCCTGAAATATTTATAACAGTTACATCTTCAATAGATGGTCATTCAGATTTAATAGTAGGAAATGCAATAGGAAGTTGTGTTTGTAATTTCTTATTTGTTATAGGTTTAACAAGTTTAATAAGACCAGTAAAACTAGATAAAAGAATTGTAAATATACATTTACCAATAAGTGTTGCTGCAATGTTATTAATTTTATTTCTAGGAAATACTGAAAAACTAGGAGAAGTTGGTTTAATTAGTAAATGGCAGGGAGGAGTACTTCTTCTTTGTACTGTAGTTTATATTTTATATACAATATATGAAGAAAAGAAAATAAAAGACAAAGAGTTAGATGATGAGATTATAAAAGAAGTAGAAGAAATAGAAATAAAATCAAAATCTGTAGGTACAATTATAATTTATACTGTATTAGGTTTAGTAGGTCTTAAATTCGGAGCAGATTTTGTTGTAAATAATAGTATCTTAATAGCACAAAATTTAGGTTGGTCAGAAAGTTTTATAGGAGCAACAATAGTAGCAGCAGGAACAGCACTTCCTGAAATTGTAACTGGAATTATATCAGCAAGAAGAGGTGAAACAGGTTTATTATTAGGAAATATAACAGGCTCTAATATTGTGAATTTATGTTTATTAATAGGATTAGGAGCTGTAATTTGTCCTATTGTATTTGATGCGGAATTTAATAGAAGTTTAATTATATTAATTGCTGTAACAATAATATTACAGCTAATAGGAATATTTAGTAAAAATAGTAAAGTAAATAGATTAACAGGTTTTGTATTAATATTAGGATATGTGTTATATGTATTAAGTATGGCTTAAAATGTCAAAAAAGGAAAAAATATAAAGAAAATATAAAAAAAGAAATAAGTTTGTAATACTAAAGAAATATTAATGTTACAGACTTTTTTTAATTAATGTTGTATAATACTAATATAATAATCTCTAAAATTAATTTTAGTTAAATACTTGACTTAAAGTATGCTTTACATGATATAAATAATATGTAAAACAAAAAGAAAGGACAGATAAAATGAAAGTATTATATTTTGATTGTTCAAGTGGTATTAGTGGAAATATGACATTAGGAGCATTAACTGAAATAATCGGAGATAAAGATTATTTAATAAACGAATTAAAGAAGTTAAATGTAGAAGGTTATAAAATAGAAATATCAAAAAAAGTAAAAAATGGAATAACAGGAACATATGTAGATGTAATTTTAGAACATAATCATGAACATAGAAATTTAAATGATGTAAATAAAATAATTGATGAAAGTCTTCTAAGTGAAGAAGTTAAAAATTTAGCAAAGAAAATATTTTTAAGAGTAGCAAAAGCTGAAAGCAAGGTACATAACAAGTCTATAGAAGAAGTACACTTCCACGAAGTAGGTGCAATTGATTCAATTGTTGATATTGTAGGAACAGCAATATTAATAAATAAAATAAAACCAGATAAAGTAATATCAAGTGTTCTAAATGATGGATATGGTTTTATAGAATGTGCACATGGAAAAATGGCAGTGCCAGTACCTGCAACTAGTGAAATATTTACAGAAGCAAAAGTGAAATTTAGACAAATAGATGTAGATACAGAACTAGTAACTCCTACAGGAGCAGCAATAATAGCTGAACTTTCAGACGAATTTAAAGTTATGCCAGAAATGAAAGTAGAAAAAATAGGTTGGGGTGCAGGATATAAAGATTTAGAAATACCAAATATTTTAAAAGTTTATTTGGGAGAGATAGAAGAAAAAGATAATAGTATTTGTGTAATGGAAACAAATATAGATGATTGTTCTGGTGAGATTTTAGGATATACTTCTGAAAAACTGTTTGAGGAAGGTGCTTTAGATGTATTTTTTACACCAATATTTATGAAAAAAAGTAGACCTGCATATAGATTAACAGTTGCATGTAAAAAAGAAGATATGGAAAAATTACAAAAAATTATTTTTAGAGAGACAACAACAATAGGAATAAGATATCGCTTTGAAGAAAGAAAAGTATTAAAAAGAAAAGAAGAAGAAATTAATACAAAATATGGAAAATTAAAAGTAAAAAAAGTAGTAAATAATGGAGAAGAATATATATATCCAGAATATGAAAGTATGAAAGAGCTTGCAAAAAATAACAATGTGCCTTTAAAAGAATTGTATAAATTTGATAAATTAGTGTAACTTATTTAATACTTATCGGTATATTATTTATAGATTTAAATTTATACTCGTAAAAAAGGAGAAAATATATGAATAATAAAGGTAAACATGGGGAAAGAAAGAAAAGTTATCAAAAAAGAAATAGGATGTTATTATTATTTATAATATTAGCAATGGTTCTAGTGTATATAATATGTCAAAAAAGAGAAGATGAAACATATGCGACTACAACTTCTGCTTCTATTGGTGATATTATAGACATAGTAGAAAGTGGACAAGCAAATGTTAGTAGATACATAGTTTATGGAACGCATCTTAATTTAGAAGGAAGTTTAGATATTACTAACCCAGAAATAGAAGATGTAAAAATAGCTATAAAAAAAGCATCTGGAGAAGAAACTTTAGTTGATACTACATATGAGTACGAAAATGGTAATCTTTCTTTTTCTACATTGGATAAGATAAATAAAGGTTTAGATTTAGAAAGTTTAGAGGAAACCAATTATTATGTTTTGCTTAAAGTGATAAGCTCTAATGAGCAAGAAAGTTATTACTCATTATCAAATGATACTGAATATTCTGATCCAATAGAATATTATACATTAACAAGAAATAATTCAAATAACAGAATTGATATAAGATTTCTTACACAAAATAGTGCATCAGCTATGGCTTTAAGTGTCTCTAAAATACATAAACTTCCAAATGATGTTTATGATGTAGTAATAGATCCTGGTCATGGTGGAAATGATACTGGAGCAATTTCAGGAAGCTATGAAGAAGATGAAATTGTTTTAGAAAATGGCTTAGAATTAAAGAAAAAATTAGAAAACTTAGGATTAAAAGTATTAATTACAAGAGATGGCACAGAAACAGATGAATATGATACATATAATATATATGATGAAGATGGAAGAGTAACAATGGCAAACAAATCAGGAGCTAAAATACTAATATCTTTACATATGAACAGTAATGAATCTGATTTTGTTGATGGTGGAGTAGAAGTATATGCAGCAAATAACATGGATTTAACCTTAGCAAAAACATTTGCAGATAATATAGTAGATGAAGCTGATACTACATATTCAAAGATGCAAACAGATAAAGTAGAAAATGGAGTATATGTAAGAACATTAGAAGTTAATCCAAATTCTAGTACATTTAGAGGATATAAAGGAATATATGATGAAGTTCCATATTTATTTATAATAAGAGAAATAGGAGGAATAGCAACAGGAGCATATGTAAATGGTTCTAATTCAAGTTATGGAGAAAATATATATCGTAATTCAAATGTAGGAGTAGAAGGATATTTAATAGAGCTTGGATATATGAATGTGAATAGTGATTTAAGAAATGTTGTAAATAATGGAGATTTATATATGCAAGCAATAACAGATAGTATAAATTCTTATTATAAAATTAGATAGACCAAAAGAGCAATCTAAGATATTAAGTTTTAGATTGCTCTTATTTCTTAAAAAGATATACTTTATTTGACCAAATAGTGGATTATTATTTATTTAAATGTTAAAATAGCTATGGAAGGGGATTGCTATGAATAATGTAAGTTTATCAAAATCCAGATATTGTAGGGCATTACAATGTAATAAAATGTTGTGGATGGATATAAATAAAAAAGAAGAAGCGGTTGATAAAGCAAGTGAAAATGTATTAGAAAATGGTATAAAAGTAGGAGAACTTGCAAGAAACTATTTTGGTAAGTTTGTTAATATTGAGTATAATAAAGAATTATCAAAAATGGTTTATGATACAGAAGAATATATAAAACTTGCACCAAATATTATTACAGAAGCCTCTTTTGTTTATGATAATAACTTTTGTAGTGTAGATATTTTAAAAAATGATTTAGATGGTATTGAAATATATGAGGTTAAAAGTTCATGTGATTTGAAAGACATTTATATAGATGATGTGTCATATCAAATGTATATATTAAAAAGTTTAGATTATAAAATAAAAAAAGTAAATGTAATGTATTTAAATAATAAATATATAAGAAAAGGAAAATTAGATTTAAAACAACTATTTAAAATAGAGGATGTAACAGAAATAGCAACATCTAAGCAAGAAGAGATTAAAGAAAAAATTAAAGAGATTGATGAATATATGAAAACAGAAGAAGAACCAGAAGAAGAAATCTCAATTAAATGTTTTAATCCTTATCCATGTGCTTATTTTGAACATTGTACAAGAAATTTACCCAAGAAAAATGTTTTTAGCATATCAAAAATGAGTACAAATAAAAAAATTGAACTATATAATAAAGGAATTTATTCATATGAAGATTTATTAAAAGAAGATTTAAGTTGGAGATATCATCAACAAGTAGAAACAGATTTAAACAATGAAACTATTATAAAAAAAGAAGAAATAAGAGAATTTATGAGTAAATTAACTTATCCAATATATTTTCTTGATTTCGAAACATATATGACACCAATACCAGAATATGACGGAACTTGGCCTTATGAACAAATACCATTTCAGTATTCACTTCATTATATAGAACATGAAAATGGAGAATTAAAACATAAAGAATATTTAGCACAAAGTGGAATAGATCCTAGAAGAGAGATTACAGAAAGATTAGTAGAAGATATCCCAAAAGATGTTTGTGTAACAGCTTATAATATGTCTTTTGAAAAAACTAGAATTAAAGAACTTGCAAATCTTTTTGAAGATTTAAGAGAACATTTATTAAATATATATGATAACATAGTAGATTTGATGATACCATTTTCAAAAAGAATGTATTATACAAAAGATATGCAAGGTTCATATTCAATTAAATTTGTACTACCAGCATTATTTCCAAATGATCCAGAACTTAACTATCATAATTTACCAGTTGTACATAATGGTGCGGAAGCAATGAATATATTTGCTAATCTAGGAAATTATCCAAAAAAAGAACAGGAAAAAATAAGAGAAGGATTACTTAAGTATTGTAAATTAGATACATATGCAATGGTTAAAGTTTGGGAAAAATTAAAAGAAGTAATAAAATAAATATTTAGGAGAGACAAATGGAAAAAATAGATAAAGAAAAATTTGTAAAAGATATAGAAGATTCATTAGGTGTAAAAAAATATGAAGACATGGAAAAAGATATAGAAAAAAGTAGAAGAGTAGAATCTATTGATGATGAGGATTTTAAAGATTTTGGAGAAATTATAAGCAAGATATATGAGCAAAATAAAGAATATGAGCCATATGAACTAGACATACAAAAAACATGTAAAATTACTGAAGAAGAAGCTAAAAATGGCTGTAAGAAAATTTTGAAAATAAAGAAGAAAATCTTTAATAAAAAAGAAAATAGGTTTGAAAGACGTAAAGAAGAAATAGAAGTTGATATACCAAAAGGGATAAAAGAAGGACAAGCAATATTAGTCTATGGTGAAGGAAATATGTCAAGAAGTTTGAAAAGAGGAAGATTAGTTGTTAAAATAGTTATAAAATAGTAAAAAAGGAAGGAGAAAATAAATAATGGAATTATATGAGAAAAATGGAAATATATTATATATACTAAATGTACTAAAAAAGTATAGTGATGAAGAACATATGTTAACTACTGCAGAGATTGCAAGGAAAGTAAAAGATATTTATGATGTAGAGATAGACCCTAGAACAATTAGAAGAAATATAAATCTTCTAAAATATAAACTAGATTATGATATAAGTACAAGAGCTGAAAATAAAAAAGGTTATTATATAAACAGAAATCCTGAAACAGATTTTGAACCAGGAGAAATAAGAGCAATTATAGATAATTTTAGTTATGCTAATTATATTGTTCCTTCTGTTGCAAAAAGTATTATTAAAAAATGTAAGAATATGCAAAATATATATGAAAATCAAAAGCTAAGAAATTATAAGATTTTTGCAAATGATAGTAAAACAGACAATATGGAGGTAATTAAAAATATAGAAGATATTTCTTTAGCAATAGAAAATTTGAATAAAATAGAATTTGAATATTGGAAATATGATATTTCAAATAATAAACTAGAAAAAGTAATTGTAAGTAAACCAAAGGTTGCACCTTATGCTTTAATATATAATAAACAGGAATTTTATTTAATAGGGATAAAAGAAGGACAAGAGAATTTTTACCATTATAGATTAGATAGAATTAAAAATATTAAACAGTTAGATGAAAAAAGGACAATTACAAAAACAACAAGTGAGATACAAAGTTTTGCAGAATCAACAGTTGAAATGTTTGGAGGAGAAAAAGAAGAGGTAGAAGTAAGATGTAATATGCTTTTATTAAATTCAATATTTGATGATTTTGGTAAAAATGTAACTATAAAAAAGGAAGATAATGAAACTTTTACACTTATTTTAGATACTAATCTATTAGGATTTAGAATGTGGGCAATGAGAAATATAGATTTAGTAGAAGTAATAAGACCAGAAAGCTTAAGAAATGAAATGAAAGAAATTGCAAAAAAAGCGTATGAAAAATATACTTAGTTTTTGTGGAAAAAATTAAAAAATTGTGATAAGATTATTTTTAATAAAGAATTAATAAAAGGATGTATTGTTAGATGAACAAGAAAATATATAAAGAGCCAACAAAACAAGAAACAGAAACGACAATAAATGTGATTTATGATATGCAAGAATTTTGTATATATACAAATAAAGTTAATTTACAAAAACAATTAAACAAATTGTTAGGAGAACCAACAAAGGAGTATAAAATAAAAAGGTCAATTACAGGAAGTATGTGGAAAATACCTTTTTCTGATAAAGTAAAAATTTCAAGAATGATATTAAAAGCAAATATTTTTGAATTATAAGAAAGAAAAAATAATTGTTACCATAGAAGTAACAATTATTTTAATTGCTTTGTTTTTTTATGTTTTCTAATGCTATAGATAATTGATCTGGACATGAAGTTCCCTTGTTTCCACATAATATTCCTTTTAATCTTTTTATTGCTTCATCTATATTCATACCAACAAGTAATTTGGATACTCCAAGTGTATTTCCAGGACAACCTCCTAATATTTTTACACTTTTAATTATGTTATTTTCAACTTCTATTTCCATTTTCTTAGAACAAACTCCTGTGGGTGTATATGTGTATTTCATTTTTTCTCCTTTACTTAATATATTTTACAAAAATATTATACCAAAATATAAAATAAAATTCAATAATGTAGTGTTACAATTGATGTGAAACAAAAATAATAAAAATTGAATAAGTGATTCAAATCATATATAATTAAGTTG
>CALXFC010000055.1 GCA_944387485.1 uncultured Clostridia bacterium | reverse complement strand
ATAGGAATAATAGAAGATTTAAACATAGATTTAAATAAAGGATTAAATGTATTAACAGGAGAAACAGGAGCTGGAAAAACATTAATTATTGATTCACTTGGAATAATATCAGGCGGAAGGTTTTCAAAAGATATGATAAGAAGAGGAGCCTCTAATTCATTTGTGGAACTTTGTATGTATGTTCCAGAGTCTGAAAAAGCAGAAGATGGAAATATAATTGTATCAAGAGAGATAACAAGTTGTGGAAAAAATATGTGCAAAATAAATGGAAGAATGGTTACTGTAAATGAACTAAAAGAATTTATGAAAGAATTTATAGAAATACATGGACAAAATGATAATCAAAGTCTTTTAGATAGTAAAAAACATTTAAGTTATTTAGATAGTTATTCAGGAGAAAAATTAAATAGCTTAAAACAAGAATATAAAAAATATTATAGTGAATATAAGGCTATAATAAAAGAACTAAAAGAAAATTTTGGTGATGAAAAAGAAAAACAAAGAAAAATAGATTTATTACAATATCAAATAAATGAAATAGAAGAAGCAAATTTAAAAGTCGGAGAAGAAGATGAATTAGAAGAACAAAGAAAAGTAATGATGAATTCTGAAAAAATATCAGAAAGTTTAAATACAGCAAATGATTTAATTGAAGAAAATGGAATAGATAATATAAGCATGGCAATAAGAGCATTAGAAAAAATAGAAACATTTGATAAAAAATATGAAGAAGCATCTAGCAGTTTAAAAAATATTTATTACGAATTACAAGAAATATCAAGAGACATAAGTTCATATAAAGATGATACATTTTTTGATGAAGAAGAAAGAAATAATATAGAAGAAAGATTAGATTTAATTCATTCTTTAAAAAGAAAATATGGAAATACAATAGAAGAAATTTTACAATATAAAGATGAAATAAAAGAAGAATTAGAAAAAATAGAAAACCTAGAAGAATATAATATGAAATTAAGAAAAAGAAGAGATGAATTAGAAGAAAAATTAAATATATTAGCAAAAGATATGCACGAAATAAGAATTACATCTTCAAACAAGTTAGTAAATGATATTAATAAAGAATTAGAAGATCTAGAAATGAAAAATGCTAAAATAAATATTAAGGTGGATTATTTCGACAATGAATTCTTTAAAGAAGGAAAAGATATTGTTAAGTTTTATATTATTACAAATGTAGGAGAAGCTGAAAAAGAATTATCAAAAATAGCATCAGGTGGAGAAATGTCAAGGATAATGCTTGCTATAAAGAAAGTATTAGCAGAATTTGATAATACAGATGTACTTGTTTTTGATGAAATAGATACAGGAATTAGTGGAAAAGCAGCAAATAGTGTTGCTAAAAAATTAAAAGCAATTTCTAAAAAGCATCAAGTTTTATGCATTTCACATTTACCAAATATTGCAGCAATGGCAGATTATAATTATTTTATTAGTAAGAATATTAAAGAAGACAGAACTAGAACGCAAATAAAATTATTAAAAGAAACAGAAGTTATTGAAGAATTAGCAAGAATATCTTCAGGAGAAGTAAATGAAGTTACTTTAAAATATGCGAAAGAATTAAGAAATAAAAAAGCCTCATAGAATAACCTTCTTAAATATGGATAAAATACTAAAAGTATTTAGAAATATTTAAGGAGGTTTTTTATGAAAGAATTTTCAAAAATAGAAGATGTAAAAGCTTTAGAAATATTAGATTCAAGAGGAAATCCTACTGTGCAAGTAGAAGTTTTAACAGAAGAAGGATTTGTAGGTAAAGCTTCTGTACCATCAGGAGCGTCAACTGGAAGCTTTGAAGCAGTAGAACTAAGAGATGGAGATAAAACAAGATATTTTGGAAAAGGCGTACAAAAAGCTGTTGAAAATGTAAATAAGAAAATAGCCAAAAATATTATAGGTATGAATGTATTTGAACAAAGAAAAGTAGATGAAGAAATGATAAAACTTGATGATACACCTAATAAATCAAATCTTGGTGCAAATGCTATTTTGGGTGTATCATTAGCAGTAGCAAAAGCTGCGTCAAATACTTTAGGAATAGAATTATATAAATATATTGGTGGAATTAATGGAACTGAAATGCCAATTCCAATGATGAATATTTTAAATGGTGGTAAACATTCAGACAATAATTTAAGTATTCAAGAATTTATGATTATGCCCGTAGGTAGCATAACATTTAGTGAAAGATTACGAAGAGGAACAGAAATATATCATACATTAAAAAAGGTATTAAAAGAAAAAGGATATAGCGTAGGAGTTGGGGATGAAGGAGGTTTTGCTCCTAATTTAGATAATGAAGAACAAGCCTTAGATGTTATAATAGAAGCAATAAAGAAAGCAGGATATGAACCAGGAAAAGATATTATGCTGGCTTTAGATATAGCAAGTACAGAAATGTATGATGAAGCTAAGAAAATAAATAAAAATGGATATTATTTTTGGAAAACAAAAGAATTCAAGGAAAAAGATGAGATGATAAATTATTTAGTAAATCTATGTAATAAATATCCAATATATTCTGTAGAAGATGGATTAGCAGAAGAAGATTGGAAAGGTTGGAAAGTATTAACAGAAAAATTAGGAAATAAGGTTCAATTAGTTGGAGATGATTTATTTGTTACTAATCCACAAAGATTAAGAAGGGGAATTAAAGAAAATGTAGCAAATGCAATTCTAATAAAAGCTAATCAAATAGGAACATTAACAGAAACGTTGGATACTATAAAGCTTGCAAAACAGAATGGATACAGAACTATAATATCTCACCGTTCAGGAGAAACTGAAGATACTATAATTGCTGATATAGCAGTTGGAGTAAATGCTATGCAAATAAAAACAGGAGCACCTTGTAGAACAGATAGAGTTTCTAAGTATAATAGATTGCTATACATTGAAAAAGCGTTGTAATACAAAAAAGCTTTCATAAATTGAAAGCTTTTTTAATATATTAATTAATTATTTTATATTTTTATAGATATTTAATTTAATTAATGAAAATGTAAATAATCCAATTGCTACAACACCTAAAATAATCAACATAGTTGTTAATCCAGCTTTAGGTAATTCTGCAGGTGGTTCTGAAAGTTTTAATACAGGTGTTACATCAGATGTTTTTAATTGATCTGTATCGTTTAAGTCTTTATAAGTGATATCGACTTTTTCGTTTGTATCTAATAATTTACCTACAATATTGCTATCAAAGTTTTCTTTTAATTTTAATGTATATTGAACTGTTGCTGTTTCACCACTTGCAAGTTCTGGTATTGTCCAAGTAATTGAATTTTCAGTAGTATCAACTTCAGCTGATATTTCTCCAATGTTAGCATCTGAAACATAAGCAAATTCAAAATTATCTATAATTTCTTTAGGGAAGTAATCTTTAATTACTATATTTGTATAAGATTGTGATACAGGTAATAATGAATTATATATATCAGTAGTAATAGTTTGTTCTACTTCATCATCTGTAACATAATAGAAGTTTCCAACTGTTGGACTTTCTTCTGTTCCAAATATTTCAGTAATAATTTGAGAATATGTTTTAGTAGATCCATAAGGTGTTTCATCAGCATTGCTTATTCCTGTAAGCATTGTTGAAATTTGAATTCCTTGAGAGTCTAATTCTTGTAATTTTGATTTTGTAGTATTTATTACATCATCTGAATAATAAGGGTTATTATATCCAAGTGCAATATTTGGAACGCCATCAGTTAAAACAATTATATATTTATTATTATCTTCTTCAGAAAATTGTTGACTAGCTAAAGTAATACCAGAGTCTAGGTCTGTTCTAGGACCATTTGCTTGTATGTTATCAATTGCAGCAGTTAATGCAGAAGCATCTGAACTAAAAGCTGCTATATTGCTTGCATCTGCAAGTGTTGCTTCTTGTGATACATCAGTAATATCTGAAGGATTATAATAACTAGAGAAACTAACAATACCAATTTTTAAATCCTCATTACCATTTAGTAGATTAGAGATTAATGTTTTAGCTGATTCAAATATCAAATCTTTTCTCGTTATGTCTTGTGCTTCTCCAACTTTATCATTCATACTATTTGAATTGTCAAGAACCAACATAAGTTCTCCACTTGGTTTTGATGCTGCTTCGTTGTTTACAACTTGTAATTGAAGAGTAACCTCTTTATTAGCTAAATCTTTTTCGACTAGTTTTTTCTCAAAAAAGGCATTATCACCAAGTTCTATTGTGCAAACAGGTTCTTCAACAACTTCCATTTGAACTGTACTGTAAGAGGCCAGTGAAATGTTTGCAACTAAAATTAAAATTAAAAATAAACCTAAAAAAATCTTTTTCTTCATTTTAAAATCCTCTCCTTATTATTTATTGTTTACCATATTTTATATTTTATCACAAAATACAAAATAAACAAGATTTTGTAGAAAATTTTTATAATTGTAATAAAATTGTAAAAAAAAAGTAATAAATGGAAAAATTTAAATCATTATAAAGCATTTTAAAATTAAAAATAAAAAAACTCTTGAATCACAATGAAAAATATGTTAAAATATAAAAGTATGGAAAATAAAAAGCCAATTAAAAAGCAAAGTATATATATTGATTAGTGCAAAAGAGAAAAATGGTCATGGGCTGTAAGCCATTTAGCATGGATATATAGAAATTTCACTTTTTAGGTCTTTTCTTGAAATAATAGTAGGGGAAAGCGGTTGTACCGTTAAAACTTATAATGAGGTTAGTAATAATATAATTTATGTATTAAACTAATAAATTTAGGTGGTACCACGAATATGAGTCATTTCGTCCTAAAAAGTAGGAAGGAAGTGACTTTTTTTGATGATGAATTTTTTGTAAAAAATTAGTCAAGGATGTGTTTATATGAAAAAACAAAAAATAGTAGAAAATTATTTTGATTCTAAAGTATATAGTAATCAAGAATTATTACAAAATATTGAAGAGACAAAAAATGAATATTCTAAAAAAATAGTAGAAGTAGATATTAGACTAAATGAATTTGGAGTTTATGTTGTTACATATTACTTTAAAAATAGAGATAATATTTTTAAAAAAATATTTATAAAGATAAAACAAAAAGCAAGAAAAAATAAAATAATGTTGTTGCAAGATAAAAGCTATAGATATGAGAAAATGAAGACAAGAGAAGAAAGAAAAAATGAAAAAATAAGAAAAAGAATGAAAAAATATTCAGAAAGTACATATGGTCTATATAAAAAAACAAAGACATATAAACCATATTAAAATATATTTAATTATTATAAAAGAAAGGAAGAAGAAAAAATGAAGGAAGAAATTGCAAAAATCAAAGAAAACTCAATAAAAGAGATGGAAAATTGTAAGGATTTAAAAGAACTAGATGAAGTAAGGGTAAAGTATTTAGGGAAAAAAGGAGAACTTACTTTAGTTTTAAGAGGCATGGGAAAATTACAACCAGAAGAAAGGCCTGTTATTGGTAGCTTAGTAAATGAGGTAAGAGACGAACTAAATTCTTTGTTAGCACAAAAAGAAAAAGAATTACAAAAAGAAGAATTGAAAAAGAAGTTAGAAACAGAAAATATAGATGTAACAGAACCAAGTAAAAAAATATCTTTAGGTTCTCTTCATCCAATTACACAAGTAATTGAAGAAGTAGAAGAAATTTTCTTGGGGATGGGATATGAAATTGCAGATGGACCAGAAGTAGAAAAAGCAACATACAATTTCGACAAGCTAAATACACCACCAGATCATCCAGCAAGAGATATTCAAGATACATTTTATATTACTGATGATATAGTATTAAGAAGTCAAACATCACCAGTACAAGCTAGAGTAATGGAAACAAAAAAGCCACCAATTAAAATAATTTGCCCAGGTGCAGTTTATCGTTCTGATAGTGTAGATAGCACACATTCACCAGTATTCCACCAAATAGAAGGATTGGTAGTAGATAAACATGTTTCAATGACAGATTTAAAAGGAACATTAGAAATGTTTGCTAAAAAATGCTTAGGAGAAAATACTAAAATACGTTTTAGACCGCATCATTTTCCATTTACAGAACCTAGCGCAGAGGCAGATGTTTCATGCTTTGTATGTGGAGGAAAAGGTTGTAAAGTATGTAAAGGAGAAGGTTGGATAGAACTTTTAGGATGTGGAATGGTCCATCCAAATGTATTTAAATATTGTGGAATAGATCCAGATGAATATACAGGTTTTGCTTTTGGATTTGGAGTAGAAAGAATTGCTATGGCAAAATTTGGAATAGAAGATATGAGATTATTATTTGAAAATGATATAAGATTTTTAAAACAATTTTAAGTATGAATTATAAATAATTAATATATTATAAATAATCAAAAATTTGATATTTAGAAGGAGTGTTGAAAGTTGGGATTTTTTAATAAAAAACCAAAAAAATATAAATTATATTCATTACAAGAGGCAATGAAATTTATAAAAGAAAACAAAGGATATTCAGTAGTTCAAGAAGAAGGTGGATATAAAATAATACCTGATAGTATTGCAAACGAGCATATTGGTATATATAGAAGTCAAATAAGACAAAAAGAGGAATTCTCTAAGAGAATGCAAGAAGGTTATACATTAAATCAAATAGGAAAAAATACACAGTATTATGATGACACACAAAACAATATACAAATATATAGTTTTTATGATGATGAAAGATAAAATAGAAAGGAAGAAATAAAAAATGAAAGCAAGTGTTGAATGGTTAAAGGAATATAGTGATATAGATGTTGATACTGTCAAATTAGGAGATATCCTTACAATGACAGGTTCAAAAGTAGAAGAAATTATAGAAAAGGGAAATGATATTAAAAATGTTGTAGTTGGGAAAATACTAGAAATAAAAAAACATCCAAATGCAGATAAATTAGTAGTAACTAAAGTAGATATAGGAACTGAAAAATTACAAATAGTAACAGGAGCTAAAAATATTAAAGAAAATGATATAGTTCCAATTGCAAAAGATGGTTCAGAACTTCCAGAAGGAAAGAAAATAGTAAAAAGTCCTTTAAGAGGGATAGACTCTTGTGGAATGATGTGTTCTGTTGGAGAACTTGGATTAGATATTAAAGATTATAAAGACCAAATAGAAGATGGAATAATGATACTTCCAGCATCTTACGAAAAATATTTAGGAAAAGATATAGTAGATGTATTAAATTTGAGAGAAGATATAATTGATTTCGAAATAACACCTAATAGACCAGATTGTTTATCAATAGAAGGTTTAGGAAGAGAAACAGCAGCATCACTAGGAAAAAAATTTAAAGATCCAAGAAAAAATTTAGGAGAGAAGAAAGTAGAAAATAAAAAAGATATAGAAGGTTTAAAAGTAGATATTACAGCACCAGATTTATGTTATAGATATATTGCAAGAGTTGTTAAAAACGTTAAAATTGGTCCTTCTCCAGAATGGATGGTAAGAAGATTAAAGGCCTGTGGAGTAAGAAGTATTAATAATATAGTAGATATAACTAACTATGTAATGCTAGAACTGGGTCAGCCAATGCATGCATTTGATATTAATTCTATTGAAGGAAAACATATTACAGTAAGAAGAGCAAAAAATGGGGAAAAGATAACAACATTAGATGATCAAGAAAGAGTATTAGATGAAAATGATTTAGTAATAGCAGATGAGAAAAAGCCAGTTGCAATAGCAGGAGTAATGGGAGGACAAAACTCAGAAATAGAAGATAATACAGAAACTGTGGTATTTGAATCAGCAGTATTTTATGGAGGAAGTGTAAGAAAAACAGCAAAGAAAGTAGGGTTAAGAACAGAGGCTTCTTCTAGATATGAAAAAGGATTATCATCAGAAAATGCTTTACGTGCTGTAAATAGAGCAGTAGAATTAGTAGAATTATTAGGTGCAGGAAAAGAAGTACCAGGAAAAGTAGATGTATATCCAACTAAACAAAAAATAAACAAAATAAAATTGGATGTAGATAGAATAAATGAATTAATAGGAACTAATATTTCAGAAAAAGAAATGATAGATATTTTAGAGAAATTAGATATAAGGGTAGAAAATGGTTATGCAGTAGCTCCATATTTTAGAATGGATTTAGAATTTGTTGCAGATATAGCAGAAGAAATTGCAAGATTTTATGGATATGATAAATTAGATACAACATTAGTAAAAGCAGCTACAACTTTAGGAGTAAGAACAAAAGAACAAAATATCCAAAAGACTATAGAAGAAGTATTAGTAAATAATGGACTTTCAGAAATTTATACATATGGATTTGTTGGAGAAAAAGACTTGGATAAATCAAAAATAAGCAAAAAGCTAATTGAAAATGCAATTGAAATTTCAAATCCTTTAAGTGATGAATATAAATTAATGAGACCGACAACTATACCTAGTATGATGCAAATACTTGCTTTAAATAATAATAGAAAAAATGAAAATGTAAAATTATTTGATATTTCAAGAAATTATAAAAATATAAATGGAGAAGTAGAAAAAGGAGAGATTCCTTTACAAGAAAATATATTAACTATTGGAATGTACGGTGATGATGTGGATTTCTATACATTAAAAGGGCTAATAGAAAATGTGCTAGAAGCATCACATGTAAATTATTATGATATAGTAAAAGAAAAACAGAATTCTTCTTATCACCCAGGAAGATGTGCTATTATAAAAGTCGGAGCAGATGTAATTGCAACAATAGGAGAAGTACATCCAGAAGTTTTAATGAATTATGATATTAATAAAAGATGTTATTTAGCAGAATTAAATATTTCAAAAGTAGTTAAATATTCTAAACAAAATAAAAAATATCAAGAAGTACCAAAATTCCCAGCAGTAGAAAGAGATCTTGCAATTATTGTAGATGAAGGAGTAGAAGTAGGGGCAATTGAACAAGTAATTACGAAGAAAGCAAAAAGACTATTAAAAGGTAAAAAAAGTTTAGAAGAAATAAAATTATTTGATATTTATAGAGATAAAAAATTAGGAGAAAACAAAAAGAGTGTAGCATATAGTCTAATTTTTAGAGATAGGACAAAGAGCTTGTCAGATGAAGAGGTAAATCCAGTTATGAAAGAGATAGCAGAAGAATTACAAAAAAAATTCGGAGCTGAATTAAGAAAATAATTTAAAAAACTATAGACAAAAAAATAATTTTGTTATAAAATAACTTTAAATTATTATATAAATTTAACTAAGGAGAAGATAAATATGGAAGAAACAAAAAAAGAAGAATTAAAAAAAGAAAAAACAAATAATGAAAAACAAGTTCAAAATTCAAAATTAGGTCCTGCAGCTACAGTTTTACTTACACTAGCATCAGCATTAGGAATTATAGTTTTAGTGGCAGTAATTTATAGTTTTTTTAAAGTATTATAATATAAAAAGCTTACTTTTAGATTAAAAAGTAAGCTTTTTTCTTTACGAATTTACAAAAAAGTGATAAAATATAATGGTAATCCGAGAAAGGAGTATATTATGTTGGAAATGACAGAGGTCTTTGAATTGCGGGACAAGTATCATGGAAGGAAAATTTCAGGATACGATATAGATGAGCAGACAGGAACCATTATTGTTTATCCGATAGATGCTGTGTATAAAGATGGTATTTACTATTCAATGGAAGATGGTAGAGCTATTTTCTTTGAAGATTATGTTCCTTATATTAGGAAATTTGTCGGGAAAATGCCAATACATGTGTCCGGAACAGGAGTCATTGTATATAGAACGAACAGTGAAGATGGTCAGCAAGAAGTTTTGCTTCAACTTAGGAAAGATTTTAACCAATACGGAGTACCAGGTGGTGGAATCGAAATAGGAGAAACTTATCAAGAATGTGCTGTGAATGAGCTTTTGCAAGAAACAGCATATATTGCTGACGAAGAGGATCTTAAACTTGTAAATGTATATGCTGGTCCAAAGCATATAACAAGGTATCCTGATGGAGATATCGTGTTCCATACAGTTGTAGTATTCAAGATTGAAGCGAATAAGTGCAAAAAGGCTTTGCACAAATTTGATGAAAATGAGACCAAGAAAATTGAATGGGTAACGATTGAACGGCTCAAAATACTGCTAAGAGAAGGAAAAGTCTTTCCAAACAATATCCCTATATTGGAGGATATTGTAAAACATGAACCTCTATGAGGTACATATAGGAAAATTGCTTTTAAATAGCAATTTTCCTATCTTTTTTTGTAAAAACTATTGACAAATCAATAAAAATGGTGTAAAGTATATTAGCATTACAAAACAAAGTGAGGTAATCTTATGGAAAAAAACGTTAAAATTAGTATGCTATGCCAGTTATATGGAAAGCTATTAACTAAAAAACAATTTGACTTCATAGATGATTACTACAATAATGATTTGTCTTTATCAGAAATTGCAGAAAACAACAACATAACAAGACAAGCAGTAAGAGACATTATAAAGAAAGGGGAGAAAAAACTTTTCGAATACGAAGAAAAGCTATTATTTATGAAAAGGATGTTAAATCAAGAAAAAAAAATTCAAAAAGTTTTAGATGAATTAACAAAAATACAAAGTGATTATTCAGATAATCAAATAGCAAGTGTATTAGAAAATATAAAAAAAGAATTAAATTGTTTAATTTAGTACTTTAGAAAAAATATAAAAGAATGGAGTTGTTGAATATGGCTTTTGAAGGATTATCTTCTAGATTACAAGAAA
>CALXFC010000054.1 GCA_944387485.1 uncultured Clostridia bacterium | reverse complement strand
GATCCACAAACAGGACAACTTGTAACTAATTGTACAAGAGTAGATCCAATGATGACAGATCCAGCACAATATGGTTCATTATATGATTTTGATAGTGAAGGACGTGCAACATGGCACCTACCTGTTGTAGAAGATTTACCTGGAGGAACAGGTCCAGATGCTCCACTTCCAACATTAACAGGAGATCGTAGGCAACGTGTATTGCAATTAGCATTATCTCGTTTAGGATGCCCTTATGAGGCTGGAAATGCTCCTACTGGATTTGTGTGTGATGGCCTAACAGCTTGGTCATATACAACAGCTCTTGGAGATTGGTTTAACACAGGACCAGGTAGTAGAGAAGATTTACAAGATGCAAGTTGGCAATGGGACAAAATAAAAAATCGTAATGGAATTAAATATGATAGGAGTCAATTAAGATCAGGAGATTTAGTATTCTTTGGAAATCCACAACTTACGCAAGGTCCTGGAATGATTGATTTTGATGGTGAGGAATATCATGCAGGTATATATTATAAAGACGATATAATGATTAATGCTCGCTCTGGAGGAGTAGATTTATATAGTGTGTCTGGATATTATATGGATTGGCTTGGTGGAGGATCACCATATGAAGCCGAAACTTCAAGAGTAGAAATTCATCACTAAAAAATAATGGCAACACGAGAGACATTAAGATTTATATGTCTCGTGTTGTCAAAGATGGAGTATATTACATAGCTTGTTTACAGGATACAAATTATGTACTTGATATAGTAAATAGTTCACTAGAAAATGAACCAAATTTATATATCTGGACAAAGAATGATAGTGTAAAATAAGGCAGGGAAGCTTATGTTTTGGGGAGATCCAGCATATATAGAGAATCATGAAACATATGGAGCACGTTATGCATCAATATACTATCATGATGGATTGATGATTCATGCGGCTAGTACAGATTTCGGTGTAATAATTGGAACTTCGGACAATGATTTAATAGGGTTTGGTTTTCTATATGATGCCGAAACATCTAGGGTAGAAATACCTAATTAAAGATAAAAATAAAATGAAGAATTAATCTAGTGTGGGATTAGTTCTTTGTTTTTTTGAAATTAAAGCTACCTCCTGATTGAGTTTTAAGATGTAATGTGGTAAAATAGTGAAAGCAAAAATAATATAGGTGGAGAAAGATGAAAAAGAAAATAACAATAATAATATTTGCAGTAGCGTTAATTTTAATAGGAATAGGATTAATAATTTTAGGGTATTTGAAATTAGCAGATATAGAATCAAAAGAACCAGTACAAATAGAAGATGTTTGTAATGTTAAAATAGAAGAATTTAATGGAAGGAAAGTATTTGTTATAACACCTAAAGAAGGAACTCTAAGTGATACAAGAATATTATATTTCCATGGCGGTTCATATATGGCAGAAATGAGTGAAGCTCATTGGGATTTTATTAAAAACTTAACAGTAGATACTAAAAGCACAATAATAATACCAGATTATCCATTAACACCCAAATATACATACAAAGATGTATATAATATGGTAGAACCCTTATATAAAGAAATCGTGAAAAGAGTTGATACAGATAATTTAATAGTAATGGGGGATTCAGCAGGTGGAGGTTTAGCATTAGGTTTACTTGAGAAAGTATCACAAGAAGATATAGCAATGCCAGGTAAAACAATATTAATATCACCTTGGCTTGATGTAAGGTTAACAAACCCTAAAATAGATGAGGTTCAAAAAGAAGATAAAGAATTAAATAAAGATACATTAAAGTTAGCAGGAATAGCATATGCTGGAGAGGATGGAATAAATAGTTATTTAGTAAATCCAATAGATGGTGATTTATCTAAATTAAGTAATATTACAGTAGTAACAGGAACAAGTGATATATTAAATCCAGATGTAGATGTTTTAGTAGAAAGAGCAAAAGAGCAAGGAACAAGTATTGAAGTAAAAGAATATGAAGGTGCAGGGCATATTTGGATAATTAATAAAAAAGGTGATGAAGAGTTAATAAATAAGGCATATCAAGATTTAATAGATATGATAAATGGAACAAAATAGGCCTGTCCCCAAATGTTTCAAGGAAGGATTTTCTATGAAAGGTGTAAAAAAGAAGAAAGAAAATAAATTATATTGGAGAAGGTTAGATAATTCAGCAAAAATATTTCCAATAGCAGCAGGAAGAAAATATAGTACAGTTTTTAGATTATCAGCAGTTATGAAAGAAAAAGTAGAGCCTAAATTATTATACCAAGCTGTAAATAAAGCATTAGAACAATATCCATCATTTAAAGTAAGAATGAAAGCAGGATTTTTTTGGTATTATTTAGAATATAATACTAAAAAAGTTGTTATAGAAGAAGAAAAAGATTATCCTTGTAAATATATAGAACCTAGAACGAATAATAATTATTTGTTTAAAGTTACATATTTTGAAAATAAAATAAATATAGATATATTTCACTCTCTAACAGATGGAAATAGTGGAAATACATTTTTTAAAGAAATAATATATAATTATTTAGAATTATTACATAAAGATGAATTAAAAGAAGAAAGAAAATCAAGAAAGATACAAGAGTATGATACAGAAGATAGTTATATGAAAAACTATGATAAAAAAGCAAAAGGTAATAATTCTTCAAAAAAAGCTTATGTAATAAAAGGAAGAAAGATTGGTTTTGGGGCTATTTCTACAATACATGAAATAATAGATTTAGAAGCACTAAAAAAAGAGAGTAAAAAATATGATGCAACAATAACACAGTATTTAACAGCAGTTCTTATATATTCTATATATGAGGCAAATTATAAAAAATATAAGTATAAAGGAAATAAACCAATAAAGGTTTGTATTCCTGTAAACTTGAAAAAATATTTTCCATCAAAGACAATGTCTAATTTCTTTTCTTATATAACATTAGAAGCGGAGATGAAAAAAGATAATTTAGATACTTTTGATAAAATAATAGAATTTGTAAAATCAGATTTCAAGAAAAGATTACAAGAAGAAGAAATAATAAAAACAATGTCAGCAAATGTAAAACTTGGAAATAATTTTGCAATAAAGATAGTACCTTTAATTATAAAGAAACTACTTGTAAGATTAAGTTATATAGAAATTAGAAAATATACAACTATAACATATTCAAATATAGGAAGAGTTGGTATAATTGGTAAGTATAAAGATTATATAGATTATTTCTTAATGCTTATTGCACCAGAGCCTGTTGAAAAAATAAAATGTTCAAGTTGTACTTTTGAAAATAAGATGGTATTTACATTTACATCAATACTAAAAGATAATAGTATTGAAAAATGTTTTTATGAATTTTTAAAAGAGAAAAATATTAATGTTGAAATAGAAAGTAATGGTGTTTTAGATGATATATCCAAAGAAACTAAGTAGTAAAAAGAAGGATTTGATATTTAAAATATTTCTTATAAGTTCAATAATATTAGCACTTCTTTTGATATTAATAAATAAATTAACAACTCCTGAAATTCCATGGGCTGCTCTTTCAAATGCAGGAATTATTTATATATGGATAACAGTATTTTATTCAATAAGAAAAAATATAAATATAGCAGGGCATGTATTAGTACAAGCAATTGCAATATCACTACTTACTGTATTTATAGATTATAAATTAGGATTTGAAAAATGGTCTATAAATATATCAGTACCAATAATAATAATGATAGCAAATGTTACAATGCTAATACTTACAATAGTAAGCCATAAGAAATTTATTAAATATGCAATTTACCAATTAATAATAGTGCTATTTAGTATGATACCTATAATATTAATAAGTGAGAATGTACTTGAAAATAAGGTATTAAGTATTGTTGCAAGTAGTATTTCTATTTTAAATTTAATACTTACACTTTCACTTTGTGCAAAAGATGTAAAAGCAGCAGTAGTAAGAAAATTTCATATATAATCATAAATTTCAAAAATACAATTTACAAAGTTACAAAAATATACTTCTAATTTTATAGAGGTGGTAAAAATGGAAACTGGTTTAATAGTTAGAAAAGAAAACAAATTTGAAAAAATAAGGAAAATACTAACTAGAATATTCTTTAAAGAAGAATATTTTTTAGAAGCGGAGCTAGAAAATTTATTACAAAGAAAAAGTGTAAATGTTTCTAAAATAGTAATACCAAAGGAAATAGGTAAAACTACTAAAAAGTTTAATATGTAAATTAAAAATAAAAACATTAATTAAAAATAATAACAATAAATAAGGAAGGGAATTAATTGAAAAATATAAAAGACTATAATTTAGAAGAATTAAAAGAAGAATTAGTAAGTATGGGAGAAAAACCATTTAGAGCAGAACAAATATTTAAATGGCTTTATCAAGAAAAAGTAAAATCATTTGATGAGATGACAAATATATCTTTAGAATTAAGAGAAAAACTAAAAGAAAATTATACAATGTGTAACTTTAATATATTAAAAAAACAAGTATCTAGGGATGGGACAATAAAATATTTATTTGATGTATTAGATGGAAATGCAATAGAAACAGTATTAATGAGTTATCACCATGGATATAGTATATGTGTATCATCTCAAATTGGTTGTAAAATGGGATGTAAATTCTGTGCTTCTACTGGAATAAACTTTATTAGAAATTTAACATCTGGAGAAATAGTAGAACAAATATTAGCAGTAGAACAAGATGAAAAACTTAGAATATCAAATGTAGTATTTATGGGAATAGGAGAACCTTTAGATAATTATGATAATGTGATAAATGCAATTCATATATTAAATAATCAAAAAGGATTAAGTATAGGAGCAAGGCATATTAGTATATCAACAAGCGGATTAGTTCCTAAAATATATAAATTAGCAGAAGAAAACATACCTTGTACATTATCAATATCATTACATGCGACAACAAATGAAAAAAGAAGTAGTATGATGCCAGTAAATGATGCATATCCTATTGAAGAATTAATTAAAGCATGTAAAGATTATATAGCAAAAACAAATAGAAGAATATCATTTGAATATGCTTTAGCAAAAGACAATAATGATAATTTAGAAGATGCAAAAGGATTGGTAAAATTACTTAAAGGAATGCTATGTCATGTAAATTTAATTCCAATAAATAAAATAGAAAATGGAAGTTATACAAAAAGTTCAAATGAACATATAATGAAATTTAGAGATTATTTAAATGACCACGGAATAGTCGCAACAATAAGGAGAGAATTAGGTTCAGACATAGATGCGGCTTGTGGACAACTAAGAAGAAAGAATTTGGAACAATGAGGGACAGGTCTTTTTTGTTCCAAAATGCAAGAAGATAAAAACAATAGACAAGGGAAAAATAGCAAATTTTTAAATTTAAGCTACGCTTACCAGCAATTTACTACCCTTTTTATTCCCTACGTAAATTGCCTAATTTAAAAATTTGCTTTATTATTTTTTGTTGGAACATAATTGAGAGTATACTAAAAGATTTATTTGCAAATTGTCCAAATGCAACAAATTTTACAGAAATTTTTGCAGATTGTGCAGGATTAACAAATTATTTACTATTATGGAATTCAGAATATTATAATGGTGGAAATACTAATGTTGATATTGATAAATTATTGCAAAATGAAGAAAACATAAATGCTATACCAGAATATTGGCGTATAGATTTATCAAATTAAAAGTTTAGAAGTAAACTTAGTGTTTGCTTCTTTTTTGTATAAAGATAAATAATAATGCTCATAATTAAAATGAGGTGTTTTAATTATGAGTGATGAGAAAAAAGATAAAATACAAGAAAATATAGAAAATCAGGAAGTGGCAAGAAGAGAAGAGCCAGAAGTAGGGGAAGACAGTACAAAATATGGAGAATTTGTATCATCTTATTTTGCATGGATATCGCTTCCCGAACAGAAAGAAAATGCTAAAAGATTACAAGAAATAACAAAGAAAGATAAAAAAGAAAGAGAAAAATAGAAAAAGTTAGAAAAAAAGTAAAAAAGTGAGATAAAAAGAGAAAATGAAAGAAAAAGATATATTTTTGAGTTTTAAAAGTCAGAGAAGGTCAAAAAAGATAGTTGCAAAAAATAAATAAGTGAGTATAATAATATTGTAGGTCAAAGAAAGTCAAAGTTAAAATAAAAACAAATAGGAGGAGTTCAAAATGAGAATGTCGGATGTAATAGAAGAGTTTATAAAAGACTTATTTGATGATGGAAATGATGCAATAGAAATACAAAGAAATGAACTAGCAGAACATTTTAATTGTGTACCATCACAAATAAATTATGTAATATCAACAAGATTTAAGCCATCACAAGGTTATTATGTAGAAAGTAGAAGAGGTGGTGGAGGTCATATAACAATAAGAAAAGTAAATAATGACAAAGAAGATTATATAATGCATATTATAAAAAATATAGGAAATGAATTAACTTCTAATGAAGCAGATATTTTAATTAGTGATTTTCTATCTTATAACATAATAGATACAAAAGAAGCAAAACTATTAAAAGTAGCAACAAATGATAAAGTACTACAATTAGATAAAAATATAAAAGATGAAGTTAGAGCAAGAATATTCAAAAACATGTTATTAAATATATAAAGGAGGAGATTAATATGTTGTGTGATAATTGTGGAAAAAATGAGGCAAATGTAAGATATACAGAAAATATAAATGGAAAAGTAAGAGAATTAAATCTATGTGAAGAATGTAGTAGAAAACTAGGAATAGGACAAATGGATTTTAGTATGCCAATAGACTTTTCAAGTTTTTTAGGAGGATTTATGGATGATTTAATGACACCAGAAATAATGCCAATGTTTAATAATTTAAAAACATTAACATGTGACAATTGTGGTTCAACATTTGATGACATAATAAATACTGGAAAAGTAGGATGTAAAGATTGTTATTCGGTATTTGAAGATAGATTAGACCCAATAATAAAAAAATTACAAGGATCAAATAGACATGTAGGAAGAATAGGTAAAATAATAGACAGTAAAATAGATAGTAAAAATGGAGTAGAGAATAAGGAAGAAAAAAGCAGAAGTGAAAAAGCTTCTGATAACAAAGAACAAAGCAAACTAGAAAAATTACAAGAAGACTTAAAAGTTGCAATAAAAGAAGAAAGATATGAAGATGCAGCAAAAATAAGAGATGAAATCAAGAAATTAGAAAAGTAAAGAGGTGTATGATATGAATTGGTATTTGCAAACAAGTGAAGACTCAGATGTAGTAAAAAGTACAAGAATAAGATTTGTAAGAAATTTAAACGATTTTAAATTTCACTTAAATGATTTAGAGTTAAAAGAATTAGAAAAAAGAATAGAAGATAACTTATATGCAATAGGATATGGACTAAAATTACTAAAACTAAAAGATATGGATAATATAACAAAATCAAGTTTAGTAGAAAAAAACTTAATAAGCCCAACATTTGTAGCAAAAAGAAATGAAACAGGAAGTATATTAATAAATGACGAAGAGAATATCTGTATAATGATAGGTGGAGATAATCACTTAAGCATACAAGTATTTAGTTGTGGACTAGAATTAGAAAATACATTAAATTTAGCAATAGAAATAGAAGAAAAAATAGGAGAAATATTTGGTTATAGTATTAGTAAAAAATATGGATATTTAACAAGTAGACTAAATGACTTAGGAACAGGACTAAAAGCATCAGTAATGGTACATTTACCAGCGCTATCAAAAACAGGGAATATAAAAAAGGTGTTAGATGTAGTACGTGATTTTAATATGGACATAGAAGGAGAATATGGAAAATCTACTAAGAATCAAGATGATTTATATCAAATATCTAATAAACAAACATTAGGAATTACAGAAAAAGAAATAATAAATAATTTAAAAGTAATAACAAAAAAAGTAGAAGAACAAGAAAGAGCCGCTAGAAAAATGTTAACAAAAGAACCTATTGAATTAGAAGATATTGTACTTAGAAGTTATGGTATTTTAACCAATTGTAGAAAAATATCTTATGAAGAATCAAAAGAATTAATATCAAATATAAAACTTGGAACAGACTTAGGAATATTAGATAATTTAACAGATTCAAAAATTCAAAAATTATACTTATATACAAAACCTGCAAATTTACAAAAATACTTAGGAGCAAAATATGACAAAGTAGAGCAAGAAGTAAAAAGAGCAGAAGTAATAAAGCAAATAATTTAGGAACGTTTCCCAATTATCCAAAAATGGACAATCTGGGACACATCTTACTGTAAATCTGTCCCCAATTGTCCAAAAATGGGCAAAAGGGAAACGTCCCCGTTTTGAAAGGAGTTGATTATTATGACATATAGTTTTACAAATAGAGCAAAAAAAGCTATTGAATTAGCTGATGAATTAGCAGTTGAATTAGGACATAATTATGTAGGAACTGAACATATTTTATATGGTTTGGTTAAAGAAGGAAGCGGAGTTGCAAGTAAAGTACTTCAAAACCAAGGAATCGAACCAGATATTGTTATAGACAAAATTGTTGAATTAGTAGGCCATGAAGCACCTATTACTGAAACTTTAGGTTTTACACCTAGAACTAAAAGAGTTATTGAAAATGCCTTTATAGAAGCTAGAAAATTAGGATATAACTATATAGGAACAGAACATATTTTAATAGGAATATTAAGAGAAGCTGATAGTATAGCTGCAAGAATATTATTAGAATTAAATACAAATATACCAAGACTTTATAGTGAAATAGTAAGGGTAATAAATGAAGGCGAAGATTTTAGTGGAAATGACAATTCTGGAAATGGTAAAAGAGGAGGAAGCTATAATCAAACACCAACTCTTAACCAATTTGGTGAAGATTTAACTAAAAAAGCAGAAGAGGGAAAATTAGACCCAATTATAGGAAGAAAAAGTGAAATTGAAAGAGTTATTCAAATATTATCAAGAAGAACTAAAAATAATCCTTGTTTGATAGGTGAACCTGGTGTTGGTAAAACAGCAGCTGTTGAAGGTTTAGCTGAAAAAATAGTTTCAGGTGATGTACCAGAAATTTTGAAAAACAAAAGAGTTGTAACTATGGATATATCTGGTATGGTTGCTGGAAGTAAATACAGAGGAGATTTTGAGGAAAGAATAAAAAAGGCTTTGGATGAAGTTAAAAAAGCAGGAGATATAATCTTATTTATTGATGAAATTCATACAATAGTAGGAGCAGGAGCAGCAGAAGGTGCAATTGATGCAGCAAATATTTTGAAACCATTACTTGCAAGAGGAGAAATCCAATTAATTGGTGCAACTACTCTAAATGAATATAGAAAATATATTGAAAAAGATGCAGCTTTGGAAAGAAGATTTAGCCCTGTAACTATTAATGAACCAAGTGAAAAAGATACTGTAAAGATCTTAAAAGGTTTACGTGATAAATATGAAGCTCATCATGGTGTTAAAATAACAGATGAAGCAATTGAAGCAGCAGTTAAAATGTCTGTACGTTATATTAATGATAGATATTTACCAGATAAAGCAATAGACTTAATTGATGAAGCAGCTTCTCGTGCTAAGTTACAATCATATACAGAGCCAGATAGTTTAAAGAAATTACAAGAAGAAATTGAAGAAGTAGAAAAAGATAAGGAAGAAGCTGTAAGAATTCAAAAGTTTGAAAAAGCAGCAAGTTTAAGAGATAAACAAAAAGAATTGAAAAAGAAATATGAAAAAGAGCAAAAGAAATGGCAAAATAAAACTGATAAAGCTATGACTAATATAACTGAAGAAAACATTGCTGAAGTAATTGCTAGTTGGACAGGAATACCGGCTAAAAAGATTACTGAAGATGAAAATGTTAGATTAAAGAACTTAGAGAAAACTTTGCATGAAAGAGTAATTGGTCAAGACGAAGCAGTAGAAGCAGTGGCAAAAGCAATTCGTAGAGGAAGAGTAGGATTAAAAGATCCAAAAAGACCAATAGGATCATTTCTATTCTTAGGACCAACAGGTGTTGGTAAAACAGAATTATCTAAAGCATTAGCAGAGGCATTATTTGGTGATGAAAATGCTATGATAAGAATTGATATGTCTGAATACATGGAACCACATTCTGTTTCAAAACTTATTGGTTCACCTCCAGGATATGTAGGTTTTGACGAAGGAGGACAATTAACTGAGAAGATAAGAAGAAAACCATATTCAGTAATCTTATTTGATGAAATTGAAAAAGCACATCCAGATGTTATGAATATGTTACTACAAATACTTGAAGACGGAAGATTAACAGATTCACAAGGAAGGACTGTAAACTTTAAAAATACTGTAATAATTATGACATCTAATATTGGTGCAAGATTAATTACAGATAAAAAACCATTAGGATTTACTAATTCAGGAAAAGACAAAGATAAGAAAGATGAAGCTGATAAGAAAGATTATGAAAATATCAAGAAAGAAGTTATGGATGCTTTAAAGAAAGAATTAAGACCAGAATTTATTAACCGTATTGATGAAATAATTGTATTCCATAAATTGACTGATAATGAAATAAGTAAAATTATTGATATCATGTTAAAAGAAGTAACAGATAGATTATCAGCTCAAAAAATAAAAATTGAATTAGAACCAGAGGTAAAAGAATTAATTGCAAGCAAAGGTATTGATAAAAACTTTGGTGCAAGACCTTTAAGAAGAACAATACAAAGTGTATTAGAAGATAGACTTGCAGAAGAAATATTAGATGGCAACTTGAAGAAAAACAAGACAAATAAAATAGGAGTTAAAGACGGCAAAGTTGTAGTAGAATAATTTAAAACGGAGTATACTAATTTAGTATATTCCGTTTTGTTCTAATGACAAAATTTAAAGAAAAATATAAAAAATATAAAGGCAGGAAATCAAATCCTGCCTTTATGTATAATAAAAGCAAAACATAACTTCCTACCTAGATAATAGTTCAATCTAAACTATTTCATATTTCTTTCAGCTTCTTCTATCATCTTTTTAACCATTTGTCCACCTATTTTACCAGCGTCTCTAGCTGAAATGTCTCCATTATATCCGTCTTTTAAGTTAACACCAACTTCACTAGCTACTTCATATTTGAATTTATCTAAAGCAGTCATAGC
>CALXFC010000053.1 GCA_944387485.1 uncultured Clostridia bacterium | reverse complement strand
TTTACAGAGATAATATAATTTTATTATGACATAATCAAATGTTAAATTTACTATGACATTATCATAAATTAATTACAGAAATTATTAAAAATTGTTTGAAAAATCTATAAAACGTGTTATAATATTATTTGTATAAGATAAACTGAAAGGATGGAAGTATTAAATGAAAAAGAACAAAAACACAAATGTAGATAAAAAAATAAATAAACATGACAAAGGTCAAATATTTGTTAAAGTAACGGCAGGAGTTTTAGCAATATTAATGGTGGGAGGAACAGCGATAACACTTGTTTATGCTTTAATGTAATAGAAGATTAGGAGAAAATTAAATGGTAATAGATTTAGGAATGAATTGGGAAAATTTTTATAAAGAGAATATCGTGGCATATATAAAATCATTACAATCAAATCCTTTTGAGCTTGTAACTTTAATATTAGATTTAACAATTGTTTGCTTTTTAGTATATTGCTTTTTTAAAATAGTTAAAGGTTCAAGAGCATGGCAGTTAATAAAAGGAATAGTATTATTAATAATTGCAACTGGATTAAGTGGATTATTTAATTTAAAAATTTTAAATTGGATTTTAACAGGAATAATGAATTTAGGAGTTATTGCAATTATAGTAATATTCCAGCCAGAATTAAGGCGTGCATTAGAGCAGCTTGGAACGAATAAACTTGCAAAGTTTTTTGGAATAGATAAAGATTTGGCAACAAAAACAAAAGAGGATATTTATAAAATTGTAATAGCAGCAACAGAACTTGCTAAAACTAAGACAGGAGCTTTAATAGTTATAGAAAGAGATATAAAAATACAAGATATAATATCAACGGGGATACCTATGGATGCAGAAGTTTCTCCTCAATTATTAGTAAATATATTTGTACCAAAAACTCCTCTTCATGATGGTGCAGTTGTGATATCTGGAAATAAAATAGCTGCTGCTGCATGCGTATTACCTCTTGCTGATGATAAAGATATAGCGAAAGAATTAGGAACGAGACATAGAGCGGCAATAGGAATATCAAAGGAATCTGATAGTATAGTTGTTGTAGTATCAGAGGAAACAGGCAAAATATCTGTGGCAAAAGATGGAACTTTAATTGCTGATGTAAGAGAGGATGTTTTAAAGAAAATATTAATTAGTAATATCGTAACAAAAAGATTTGCTATAGAGAAAAAGGAGAGAGCAAATAAACTAAAAGTTTTAAGAGAAAAATTAAAAAGAGAGAAAAATAAAGAGAAAGAGGAAAAAGTAAACGAAGAAAAAAAATAAAGGTCGCAAAATAGCGACTTTTTACTTTAGAAGGAGAGAAATATGAGAAATATTAAAATTACTATTGAATATGATGGAAAAGATTTTAATGGATGGCAAAAACAACCTAACAAATTAAATATACAAGGAACAATAGAAAAGGCAATTGAAAGGATAACAGGTGAAGAAATTGATTTAATGGCATCTGGAAGAACTGATAGAGGAGTACATGCTTTAGGACAAGTGGCAAACTTTAAAACAAATTCTAATTTACCAATAGAAAAGTTCCCTATTGCAATAAATAGTAACATTAAATCATCAATTAGAATAAAAAATGCAGAAGAAGTTGATGAGAAATTCCATAGTAGATTAAGTTGTAAAAGGAAAACTTATAGATATGTAATAAATAATTCTAAATATGGAAGTAGCATTTATAGAAATTTGGAAACACATATTCCTGTAAAACTGAATATTAAAAAAATGAAGGAAGCTGCAAAATATTTTGAGGGAGAACATGATTTTAAAGCTTTTAAATCAAGCGGAACTAGTAGTAAAAGTAGTGTAAGGACAATTTATAAGGCTGAAGTTATAGAAAAAGAAGATGATAGAATATGGATAGAATTAACGGGAAATGGATTCTTGTATAATATGGTAAGGATAATTGCAGGAACATTAGTAGATGTAGGAACTGGAAAAATAGAACCAGATGAAATAGAAGCTATTATAGAATCTAAAGAGAGGCAAAGAGCAGGAAAAACTTTAGCACCACAAGGATTATTTTTAGTTAAAGTTGAATATGAATAAATATTTTGTTAACCAAAAAGAAAAAAATGCATAAAATATAGTAAAACATAAAGGAGAGAAAGATTATGAATGTTTTACTATTATTTTTTGCACTTCCTATTGCTACTATAATTATTTCTATAGCATTACAAAAAATATTTAAGTGTCCTGTCTTAGTAGCAGCTATAATTTTTGCTATATTTTTAGTGGTTACGTTTATTGTAAACAATATAAATTTTTTAGTTGCAACAATTGTGTATACAATAATAAGTTATTTAACAGCTGTTATTGTATGTATTGTTTGTAATTTACTAAGTAGATTAGGAGAGAATAGAGAAAGAAGAAATAATTGTTGTTGCAATAATACATCAAATGAGTTACTTACAATAAATAGTAATTGTGGAAATTTGGAAGATGGAAATTTACTTACTATCTCTAGTAATTGCTCAGATGGAACAAATAATGATTTGTTGACAATTAGTTCTAATGGTAATAATTGTTGCAACAATAATTGTAATAATGTAGGGAATAATGGAGTTACAGCAAGAATAAATGTTATACCAAATTCTAATAATGGAAGAGCAGGACAAATATGTGGAAGATATAAAAGAATATAAGTTTCCATAATTTGACCAAATAAATAAAAAATGATATAATTTAATTATGCAGACCATGCAAAAGGAAGGGAGAAATATACAACATGGACATTGCAAAAAATCTGCAACTAGAAACACGGAGACTTTTTAATATGGGGATTAACTTTCGGATGTTTGAACATCTGCCTGATGGAAGAGTTGGCGTCATTGTAAAGAAGTCTGAAGACACAGATGAAAATGCTTCAAGGTTAGCAAAGGCTGGCTATAGATTTAACAGTAGTGGAAAAAGGAATAATATTAATCTTTATACAATTGATGTAGATGTGCTTATTGATAAGCACAAAAAGATGATGGAACTAATTAAGCTTGAAGCAGCTCGTCTAGCCGTTAATGGAGTAACAGAATATCGGTATGATTTTACTTCAGATCAAAAGTTTTCAATTAGTGTTCTTGATGAACATGAAGATAATAATTTAAGTAGGAATCTTACTGAGATAGGTTACAACTTTAGCGGATCTTTTCAAAAAAATATGAGTGAATTTTCAATTCCTCTTACTGATCTTGAAGAGATTCATAATGTTTCTTTAGCAGAAATCTCTGAATAGAGACTCCCAGGAAAGCCACTTAAAAAAAGTGGCTTTTCCTTTACTTTTAAAGAAATATGTGTTATTATAAATAAGTTAAGTAAAGGAGGTAAGCATGTTAGATATTATTACAGATACATTAATAGATGGTATAAAATTATTACCATTTTTATTTATTACATATTTATTAATGGAATATATAGAGCATAAAACTAGTAAAAAAGCTAAAGAGACAATTAAGAAATCTGGTAAATTTGGGCCATTAATAGGGGGAATTTTAGGAGCTTTTCCTCAATGTGGTTTTTCAGTAGCAGCAACTAATCTTTATGCTGCAAGAGTTATAACACTTGGCACACTTATTTCTGTTTATCTTGCTACATCAGATGAAATGATACCAATATTTATTTCTGAAGGGGCATCTTTAGTTACACTTTTTAAAATATTGGGAATAAAAGTATTAATAGGTATGGTTGCGGGATTTGTAATAGACTTGGTTTTGAGACTAAGAAAAAAAGATAATGAAGAGGAAAGAATAATAGATTTATGTGAAAAAGAGCATTGTCATTGCGAAGATGGAATTTTTAAATCAGCTATAAAGCATACTGTTAATATATTTTTATTTGTTTTGATAATAACATTTATTATCAATCTAATTATACATTTTATAGGTGAAGATACAATTGCAAGTTTTGTGGGTTCAAATCCGATATTAGGACCAGTACTTGGAGGCATTATAGGATTAATTCCAAACTGTGCATCTTCTGTAATATTAACGCAATTATATTTAGAAAATGTTATCCCAGCAGCAACTATGATTTCTGGTTTACTTGTTGGAGCGGGTGTTGGGTTAATAGTATTATTTAAGGTTAATAAAGGAATAAAACAAAATCTAAAAATAACAGGATTATTATATGTTATAGGTGTAGTATCAGGAATTATAATTCAATTAACAGGAATACAATTTTAAAAATAAAAATAAAGCTATAAACATTTATATAGCTTTATTTTTTGTATCTTATTTTTTTCTCTTCTTGAAATTGACTATAATTGCGTCTTGATTATCAAACATATATTTTGAATCTGTAGTATCTGTTTGAATTGGATCAATTTCATTATTTTTATCTCTAAAATTTACGTTTCTAGGATTAAATTTTTTGTGAGCATTACTACTAGTATCATCTTCAGTGTCTGTTGTAACTCCATCAGAATATTTACCAAAATCAAAAGTTTTACTTTTGTGTGGTTCTTTATATTTGGATTCTAAGAAAGACAATGCACCAGGACCGACTATAAATTTTCCATTACTTCCTCTAATTTTATAAGCACAATCTTTTATACCTAATGCCTGAAGTTTACCAGCCTTAAAGTTAGCGACAAACTTCCATTCTACATTTCCATACTTAGGATCGTATTCACCTGTACCCATATCCATACTGTTCGTATAAGACCATTCTCTGTGATTTCCTAATTCACCTTCCCACCATTGCAATTCGTCGTAAGCACCATTTCCTGTAAAGATTTTATTGGCACAATTAGAAAGAATAGTGTTTTTGTAATTTACTGCTAGTTCAGGTGTTTCTAATTGTTGAAGGCTCTGTGTTGAAATAGTTGTTCCTACTTTATACTTTCTATACATAGTAAACATTGCTTCAGTATCTTTACAAATAAAATCAGAGAATTCATCAATATAAACAAAATATGGAACTCTTGATTTTTCTGTTCCAGGGCGTCTTAATACTGAATTTTGCATTGTGATTAAAAAGAATAAACCGAATGCTTTGTAACCTGCAGCTCCTAAATCTCCACGTCTAGTGCAAATAAATACTACTTCTGAATTTGCAAGTACGTTGTCAAAGTTAATATTGTCATATCTGTTGCATAATATATTTTTAATACCTGGAATTCTAAGTAGATTATCTAGTTGACTTATTACAGAATAAATATATTTTTCCATGCTAGATTTTGCAGGTGCATCACTATAAAAATTCTTTTTAAAGTATGTTAATAATACACGGTATTTGTCTTTTGCAAATTCATCATTTTCTATTTCATGTTCCAAAATTTTACACATTTTTTCAATTAAATCAAAGTTAGTAAACATTTTAAGCATATCTTCCATATTAGGAAGTTTTCCTTCATTCATTCTAGGATAGACTTCTTTTAATAAAACTACTAAATTTTCAATTGCTTGCATTACAATATCTTCTTTATAGGCTTCATCAACATCTGCATGTGCAGTGTTGTACATTGATTTTATAACTGAAGAAATTGTTGTAGCAGTTTTTGAAGAATCTTCATAAACAAATGGATTTAAACCTACAGAGTTTGGATTGTTTGGATCTATTAAATGATATTTAATTCCAAAGTTTTCACATACATTAGTTAAGTGGTTAATAACCTCATAATCAGGTGCCATAAGAGCAAGTCCTATGTTTTTATATGTTATATCATTTCCAAGAGAGTCCAAAATCATTTTTTTCATATAAGCTTTGAAAAGAGCTTCTTTTCCTTCAACGGGTACTAGCATATTTAAGTTAAAATTATCATTTAAATAATCATTTTCATAAGGAGCGTTTAAAACAGCTAATCCCGTTTTTAATGCTGTATATCCCATTTCTTTAGAAACTTCTTTAAAGAAATACTTTTTTTCTAAATCTCTTGCAAATAAAGGCTCAAATATTAAAGATGTTTTTCCTGAACCAGATCCACCACATACAAATAAAGATTGATATCTTGAGACTTCTGGTATAGAGATTGATTTGCCAGTTTCACTATCATAACATAGATAAACTTCACAAGAATATACTCCAGCGTCTTTGGGTTTAGCGGCTAAACTAATTCCGCCATAATCCCAAATAGAACGTATTTGATCTTTACTATCATTAACACCAAAGAATAACTTTTTAAAGAATGGGAATATAGTAGCTAAAGGTAAATATAATGAAATACTTACCATTGCAGGTGTTACTAAATCAGAAAAATCAGTAATAATTTCTACATAATTAGGTACTGAAAGAAGTAGCAACCATGCTCCCATATTAAGCCATTGAGTAAACATTGAAATTGCAATTATATATAATCCTATTACATATAGATAAAATAATGTAACTTTCTTTGCTTTTGATGTTGCAAATTTTGATTGACCTGAAAAAAGATATGCAAACACAGGACAAGCAAGAGCAAATGTATATGCTATAGGTCCCCAGTATGAATAAGAAACACCTGTAAATATCATAAGTAGCATTTCCACTAACCTATCAACTGCTAAATATACACTAATTAATGTTAGTACATAAGTTGCAAAAGTGTTTCTATCTGTTTTTAATATTCCTAAGAATTTATCTATAATCTTCATTTAAAAAATCCTTTCACGTAAATAAATTTATACATATATATTATCCTATAAAATTAGGAAAAAAACAAGTATTTTAGGAAAAATAATCATAGTTTTAGAAAATAAAAAGAAAAATAGCACAATAAATAATTACTTTTTCAATTTGCTGTACTATTTTTGTAAATAATTTATTTTTTGAATAGAAAAATATTTAATGGAATATAATAGAAATAAAATATAAATATAAGGAGAGGCTTATGCAAGAAGATTATAAATATATAAAGGAACAAAAGATAGTTGAAAAAACTGAAATTGAAAAAGAGATGGAGTTAATAAGGTCAATTATAAAAACAAGGGAAGAATTAAAAAGTAATAACAAAAATTTTGAGTATGCTAAAGAAGAGTTAATAGATTACTATACTTATCAAATAAAGGCTAATCAAGCAAAGTTAGATTATCTTATTAAACTTGCAAAATTAAAGGGAATAGAGGTAGATATGATTAATAATAAAAAATATACATTTTTAGAAGAAGAAGTAGGTTAGTAATATTTGTCCATGTTTTATCATAAAAATTAATAAGATTTAATTTGGAGTTGATAAATATGGACACTAATATTATTACATATTTAGCTTGTATATGTTTTATTTTTATATTTGGTAGAATTTTTATTGTGCCTTTAAAGAAAATTTTAAAGTTAGTTTTAAATTCAATACTTGGTGGAGTGGTAATATTTATAATAAATTTAATAGGAGCAAATTTTGGATTTCATATAGGACTTAATTTCTTTACAAGTATATTAGTTCGGATTACTTGGACTTCCAGGTGTTGTATGTCTTATTGTTGTTAAACTTTTAATAGGATAAGTGAAAAATAAAAAAGAGAGGTTATGATTAACCATATCCTCTCTAATTTTTAATTTATAGATGTGTCCCAGATTGCCCATTTTTGGACAATTGGGAAACGTCCCTAATTTTATTCTACAGTTACAGATTTTGCTAAGTTTCTTGGTTTATCTACATCAAGACCTTTTTCTTTAGAAATATAGTATGCAAGAAGTTGAAGTGGTACTACAGAAAGTATTGGTGAAACAAATGGATCTGTTTCAGGAATACGAATTACTGTATCAAAAAGTTTTGCATCTATATTTTGATTTGTTACAATTAAAGTTTTTGCACCTCTTGTGATTACTTCCTGAATATTACTAATAGTTTTTTCTACTAATTTTGGATCTGTCATAATTCCTATAACAGTAATACCATTTTCAATTAGGGCAATAGGGCCATGCTTTAATTCACCTGCTGGATAACTATCGGCATGTATATAAGAGATTTCTTTTAATTTTAAAGCAGCTTCTCTTGCAACTGTTTCATCAATTCCTCTTCCTAAGAAAAATACATCTTTTTCTTGGTAAATTCTATGTCCAAAAGCTTTTATACGCTCTTCGCATTTTAATGTTTCTTCTAATTTTTTAGGTAATTCTAAAATTTCTTTCTTTAAATTTAAAACTTCTACTTCTGATTCTTCTATAGTTTCTGCAAAATATATAGCAAGCATAGCAAGAAGTACTACTTGTGAAGTGTATGCTTTTGTAGAGGCAACTGCTATTTCTGGACCAGCATGAGTATAAATTGAGTAATCTGCTTCTCTTGTGATAGAACTTCCTATAACATTGCTAATAGCAAGTGTCTTTGCACCTTTTTGTCTTGAAAGTTTTAGTGCTGCTATTGTATCTGCAGTTTCTCCTGATTGAGATATGAAAATACATAAAGTTTTATCATCAATAATTGGGTCTCTATATCTAAATTCAGAAGCAATATCAACTTCAGTAGGTATCTTGCAAAGTTTTTCTAATATGTTTTTTCCTGCAAGTCCTGCATGCATTGCAGTACCACAAGCTACTAAATATATTTTGTGTAATCCTTTTAAATATTCTTTAGTAAAATCTAATTCATCAAAAGTACATTTTGAACCTTCATCAAGTTTTGCACCTATTGTTTCACGAATTGCTGTTGGTTGTTCATGTATTTCTTTTAGCATATAGTCTTCATAACCTTCTTTTTCAGCGCTAGAAGCATTCCATTCAATAGTTTGAACTTTTTTATTAATAAGATTTAAGTCTGTATCATAAAATTTAACGTCATCTCTTGATAAAACAGCAAATTCTAAATCATTTAATAAATAAAATTCTCTTGTGAAAGATAGTATTGCTGGTATATCAGAAGAAATGTAGTTTTCTCCATCACCTTTACCTATAACAAGTGGGCTATCTTTTCTAACAACTATCATATGGTCTTTATCGTATTTTGAAATTATTTCTAATGCGAAACTTCCCTTTAAATCTTTACAAGCATTTTTTACTGCTCTTAAGAATTTTAATTCGTCGTTTTTATCATCTTTATTATAATAGTAATGAATTAAATTTGGTATAATTTCTGTATCTGTTTGAGAATAGAAAGTATAACCATTGTCCATTAAAAATTTTCTTAATTCATTATAGTTTTCAATAATACCATTGTGAACTACACTAAAACTTTCTGAATTATCAACATGAGGGTGTGAGTTTTCTTTTGATGGTTTTCCATGTGTTGCCCATCTGGTGTGAGCAATACCTATAGTTCCTTTTAAATCATCAATTCCTGGTAAATTATATAAATTTTTAACTCTTCCTTTATCTTTCATAATAGATAAACCATCATCTTCAATAGTTGCAATACCTGCTGAGTCATAACCTCTGTACTCTAATCTTAAAAGTCCATTAATAAGAATAGGACTTGCCTTTTTTGTTCCTATGTAACCTACAATTCCACACATAGTAAATCCTCCTTTAAATTTTAAATAATATTTATGGAATTGAAAGTATGCAAAATGAGCTTAAATGTATTAATCCTTTGTTACAATATCACTACTGCTCTTTAAATTAATACTATGACCTTAAGCAAAAGCCACTAAGGAACCCGCCGAATTTTTCGAATACCTTAGACCTCGTCAACACTAAAGATAGTGTCCTGGCGCTATAACTAAACTATTTACTCCTTTCTTTTAAAATTAATTTTTTGCATTTCTTTCAATTTACTTTATTATATTATATTAAAATATAAAAAGTTGCAAGTCTTAAGTAAAATTTATTGAAATTAAAGCTACCGCAATTCCACTGGCTTTAAATAGTAGGTTAATGTAGACAAAAGTAGTGGTTTATGCTATACTTGTGTCATGGAAATAAGGAAGTAGTAATTACGGGAAGAAGAAACAGAAAATAGCATTGTGCTATGAGAAACTGACAAATAACAGAAAGATTATCTGTATAACAAGAGTTTACCAGGCAACTGGAATATAAGTCAAAATGGAATGGAAGGAAATATGTCAAAATAGATACCTTTTATGCCATCAGTAAAATATGTTCAGTCTGTGAATATCAGAATAGAGATACAAAAGATTTGCAAGTAAATGAATGGAAATGTCCTGAGTGTGGTATAAAACATGATAGAGACATTAATGCTGCAAAAAATATACTGGCAGAAGGATTAAGACAAATAGCATAAAAGAATCATATATATGGCAGAAACTGCCCGAATTAACGCCTGTGGAGATAGTAGGTTATGAGGTTGATGAAGCAGGAAGCCCATTGGCTTTAGACAATGGGGAGTTTACGAAATGGAAAAAACATAGTATAATGTGCCTAAGGAGGAAATGAAATGGATAAAATAGGTATAGTAGTAGCAATGGAAGAAGAAAAAGATGCTGTTTATGAATTAATGCAAGATGTAGAATTAGAAGAGAGTTATGAATTAGATTTTTATAAAGGAAAAATACAAGATAAAAAATGTGTTTTAGTTCAAAGTGGGGTAGGGAAAGTAAATGCAGCAAGAACTACACAAATATTAATAGACAAGTTTAAAGTAAATAAAGTAATAAATGTTGGTGCAGCAGCATCTATTAATCCAATGCTTGATATTGGTGATATATTAATAGGAAAATATGTTGTACAACATGATTTTGACATAACAGCTTTTGGACACAGTAAAGGTTATATAACAGGTGTTGGAAATAATATTAGATGTGATAGTGATTTCTTATATAAGGTAGAGAAGAAGTTAGAAGAAGAAAAAAAGTTTAATAAAGTAGAGGAAAATAAAAGAGATTATAATGTAAAGATAGGAATAGTAGCAACAGGAGATGTGTTTTGCTCAGAAATATCTATGAGAGATGAAATAAGAGGTACATTTAATGCTGATGCAGTAGATATGGAATGTGGTGCGATAGGACAAGTATGTTATTTAGATAATGTACCATTTATTGTAATTAGAGGTATTTCTGATACTCCAGATGGAAATAATGCAGGAACTTTTGATGAAAACTTAGAACTTGCTTCATCAAGATGTGGAGAAATTTTAAATGAATATTTAAAAGAAGAAAAATAACTTACAAAAATTGTAAAAAATAAACTGATAGCTTGAAATAAGTCTACCGCAATCCCACTGGCTTTAGACGGTGGGTTAAGGTAGACAAAAAAATAGAGCTGTGTTATATTTATATAATAGTAAAATGGAAATCAAAAAACAGGCATAAATATTTATTGCAGTATCACATTATTTTT
>CALXFC010000052.1 GCA_944387485.1 uncultured Clostridia bacterium | reverse complement strand
GATGATTTGTTTAAATTAATTAGTTCTATTAATGATATTAACTATTTCTTTTTTAAGCAGATTCTAACAGATTTAATAGATTCCAAGTTAGTAGGTACTTATACTAAAGAAGAAGAACAAGTAATCAAAATTACAAATGAAGGAAAAAATGCATATATTCTTACAAAAGATGTATTACCAGGATTATTAAAATTAAAAGCAGATAGTATTTTCAAGAAAGAATTTTCTTCCATAGAAAATGAATCTTCTATTATTGCCGAATTTATTCCAAAAAATGAAAATAACTACACAGTTAAATGTAAAATCGTAGAAAATAATGAAACTCTTTTTGAAGTTAGAACTTTTGTAGGTTCAAGAGAAAGAGCAAAAAAAATTGTTGATAATTGGAATAAACACGCAAATACTATTTATCCAGAAATGTTAAATTTATTATTAAAAGATGAAAAATATAATTAATATGTAAAAAGCTGTTTTTTGGCTCCGTCCCCAAAAACAGCTTTAAAAAATACATATTATTGAAAATATTAATACTTTTAACATGCAATTAAAGAAAAATTGATAATGTATATATTTCATTCCTAAATTATTTAAATCATCAAACCCTTTTACCATTTCATTAATTTCTTCTTGAGACGAAATTTTTTCTTCTTCTAAATAATCTTTTGCTAAAAACCTTGCTTTTATCATAGCATCATTTTCTAAATACATTCTAATTATATAATTTACTAAACTCAATATTAAAAATATTGCTAAAAACAAAAGCATTATATTAAATGGTAATAAATTGAATAATGCAAGTACACAAATTACTACATAATATAATAAGTAAATATTTGAGAAGATAAAATTAAAAATTAATATTTTTCTATCTTGAATAGAATGCAAACATTCATGTGCTATTGTTTGTATTCTTGTATATGTATTACTTACATTTCCTATTATTATTTTATTAGCAATTGCTATATATAAACTTGCCTCCGATTTTTCTTCTTCTTCAATTTTTACATTTTCATTATTTAATTTTTTTAAATATTTTTTACATAATTCTACATTAGAAGGATATTTTTTAGCCATTTCATCTAACTTTTCATTTTTAGCTAAATCTAATATTTTCTTTTTATTAATACTAAAAACATATCCCAATAATATAGAAAAAGTTACTGTTACACATATAATTATTATAAATTCCATTTATTTTCCTTCTCTTATTGCATAACATCTTTAATTGCTTCACCTATTATCTTATTCACATCAGCAACTAAAACATTAAATTTAGTTTCAGCATCAAAATATCTTTTTGCTTCTTCATCTTCTATTAGTTCTGCATATTCATTTTGCATTTCTTTATATTTCTCTTCATTATTTTTACCTGTTTGCATCATTTCTAACTGAACTTCATATCTTAATTTTTCAAATTTATTCATTTTTTCTTTTAATACATTGTTTAAGTTCAATGCATCCTTTGCCATTTTATAATTTACATATTCTTCTGATTGTTTTATTTCTCCTGCCAATCTATTTGCTGTATCATAAACATTCATTTTTATACTTCCTTCCTTAATTAGGATATTTTAAAATTTTATATTATTTAAAATTTGTATTTTTTTGCTATGTATTGTTTGAAGTTGAAGTATTATTTACAGTAGTTGTGTCTTCTTCTGGTGCTTCTATTTCCACATCTGCATTTGTTGGACAAATATGTACAAATGTATTTCCATCATTTACATTTATTATATTTCCATCTAAATCTTTATAAACTGTTTTTTCATCTCTTGCTTCTTTTGTACATTTAATAGGTATTGCCTTGCCATTTGTAATATAATATCCATCAAATGTTCCTATATTTTTTAATCCTTGTCTACCTTTGTTTTCGCTATCTGATAATGTATAATTATCGCAGAAAGTTATTATTATGTTTTTAACAGTTATTGGTGTTTCTGTATCCCAATCAACTTGTTCTTCGTCTCTTGCATATCTTTCATATACTTTATTTTCTTCATCATAATAATAATCTACTGTTTGAAGTTGTGAATGTGGTATTGTAACTTTAGCTGCCCCTTGTCCATTTTCTAAATTAACTTCGTCTGTTACATAATTTAATACAGATGTTTCGTCTGATGTTGTTCTATATTTTTTACTTTCTGCTGATTTTAGTAAATTTTCCGTATTTGTTACTGCGTTATGTGGTGCATACTTATCTTTTACTCTCCAAAATGTTGTACCATCTTCTGCTATTCCATTTATATCATCTATACTATATTTATTTAAATCACTTTGTGCTTGTGGACTTTGTCCAAAATGTACATATATAGCATCATTTTCCATCGCATAATCTATGAAATAATGTCTTGCACTTCTAACAGGTCCAATTTTCTCAACATCTGCTCCTTTAAATAAAGCCATTAATCTTGTTTCTCCACCTTCTACTATTATTTCATATACCATATATGCATTTTGAAGTCCTGCTTGTGGCCATGCGTCTTCATGGTTATCTATCATTACTGCAAATGGTCTATCATTTCCTTTAAATATTTGAACTGTTTTTTCCTCTACTTCTGCTGTTAATATTTCATCTTCATTTGTAACTGTTTCTGTTCCATTTTTGTCCTGAGTAATTTTATAAGCAAGCACTCCTCCTGCTACAATAACTAATATAACTAAAATAGCAATTAATATTTTCACTCCACCTTTTTCCATAGTTCCTCCTTTATTTTCTTAAGATATTTAAATCATTTAGTATTTTTTCTTCTTTAGGTCTCATTTTCTTTTTATCTTCTTCTTCAATATGATCATATCCCATTAAGTGATAAAATCCATGTACTAACATATAACTTAATTCTCTTTCAAAACTATGTCCATATTCTATAGCTTGTTCTTTTACTTTTTCTATTGAAATAACTAAATCTCCTAATACATCAACATGCTCAAAATCATTATTTTTTATTTTTTCTTTTAACTCATCCTTTTCAAACATAGGAAAAGAAAGAACATCTGTTGCTCTATCTATATTCCTATATTCTTTATTAATTTTTTTAATATTTTCTGGATTAGTTAATGTTACTGTAATATATAATTTTGAGCTTTGTAAATTTTCCTCTTCAAAACATTTTGTTAATACTTTATTTATTACTTCTTCATATTCTTTATTTTCCTCTATGTCTTTGTATATTACTTCAAAAAACATTTTATGCTACTTCCCTTTTTTTAATCTTGATATATTTTCCTTCTGATTTATAAGAATTCTTTAATTCTTTCATTGCTCCATAATCTACTAATTTCCTTTTATAATATTTTAATATTTTACTATAATCTATCTTACTATTTTCTATTTTTTTCATATCATTTTTTATGAATAAAATTTCTTTTTGTTTTACATATTCTATAAAATCAGTTTCTTTTAATTTTGAAATTTCTTTATATTTATTCCAAAATTCTTTATATTCTTCTCTTTGTTTTGGTGTTTCCCAATATACTTTTGTTGATAACAATTTAACATTATAATCTTCTATCAAATTAATTAACATTCCATATACCTTTTCCCTTTTTGCAGCAATTTTTGTATCTTGTACCAATGTTCTTGCATCTTTCAATAATTTCTCATAACATTGTTCTGCAACTATTAATGGAAGGCTATGTGTGAATAATTTTCTACTAATTCCAAGTAATATCATATTTTTTTCAATATTATCTTTGGTGTCTAATTTTCCTATTGTATAAGATTCATATTTTTCATAATCATTTGCTATATTTTTAATATTACTATCATAATTTATATCTAATTTTAATGATAATATGTTTTGTATATAATCTTCTAATGTATGGAATATTTTTGTATAAACCCATTCTTTTACAGAATCATACTTGTTAGTTGTATCAGCTACTTTTATTGAATAATTTTTCAAAATTGATTTATATAATGAATCCATTTTAGATATATAAAATTTATTATATCTTGTAATTGTTTTCTCTTTCCCTGATGTTTTTATTCCTTCATAATCTAGCTCTAATAAATATTTTTGTTTTCTATATTTATATTCTATATATTCATTTTCCTTTAAACTTGTAACTTCATAATATCTTGCCATTGCATCTTTTTCAAATTCTGAAGCTGATCCATTTCTTACTTTTTTATAAATAGAATCTATAACATATTTGTCTAAAGAATCTAAATATGCTTCATATGCAGAATCATATTTTTTTTCTTGTTCATTATTATCATAATCATTTTCTTCACTTGTATAAGCTTCAAATGCTTTTATGAGACTATTTCTTTTTATGGAAATTAACATTCCATTAATTCCTATTTTTGTAGGTATTAATATCCTTGTTAATGTATTAGTTATTTTACTAAAAAATTTTCTATCTGTTCCAACTATTCTTAAGCTTCTTTCTTCCATATCTTATCATCCCTTCAAAACACTATTTTTTCATTTGTACCTATGTTTTCAAGCACTTCATATGTAACATAAACTTCCACTCCGTCAGACTGTTCATAGGTATTAATGTTTTTATTTATAATATTATTTTTATTTTCAATTTCCTCTTCCAATTCCGCTTCCAATTCCTTAATCCCTATGTTTTTAGCCTCTTCTAATGTATATGTTTTTTGTACTTCTTTTTTTTCTTTATATGTTGTTTTTATTATCGAAATTGGTAAATAAAAGTCTGAAAATAATTTAATTTTGCTTTCCGTCTCTATTGTATCATAAATTTTGAATTTTGAATACTTTTTTGAAAAATTTATTTCAAAATTGCCAAATTTTATTTTATATTTACTTTCTTCGTTACCCGTAAACTCAGTCTCCGTAAGATTATATGGAATCTTTTTGTTTTTTGTATACCATACTTTTGCTTCTATCTCACCTTTACTATGTACATATCTTATACCTGTAAATTTTCCTTCCATCCATCCATTTATTAAAACGTCACCTTCTTTTATAGTATCTCCAACTTTTACATTTGCTGTACCTTCTTGAACATTTATTTTTGTTATTATTCCTGACTTATCAGATACAATATTACAATATTCATTTTCATCTACAATTTCCGGCTTTTTATCTGCCTTCACTAATTTTACTATTGCATTTGTTCCTTTTAATTCTATTCCCATCCATGCAACATCTTCTCTTTCTAACCTTATTTTATTTATTATTTCTTTCGTATTAACTTTAGATTTTAATACACCTGTTTTTAAACCTGCATTTTCTATATCTTCTCTTATATTTTCTAATTCTTGGCCATTTTCTTCAGAAATTTCCACATTCCATACAAAGTTTGAGGATAACATTATAACAATTACAACCAATAACAACAGTATTAAAAAAATTTTTCTTTTTTTATATCTGTGTAATAAAAATGGCATTCCTCTTTTATTTTTTATTTTAATTTTACATTTTGTTTTTTTAGCAATTCTGCATATTTCTTTAAATTCATCTATCCTTACGTTTAATAGTAATGATATATTTCCACTTCTTTTTAAATTCCAAATAGTAATTTTTTTACTTTTACATATATTGATAAACCTTTCTATATAATACCCTTCAATAGATACTCTTAAAAATCCCAATATGTAACTAAAAATTATCTTTACAATCATATTATTCTCCCAATTTAATCCATACTTCTTTCGAACTCGATACTTTCTATTTTCCCTTTTACTTTAATATCATCATTTGTCATATTTTCTAAACTTAAGTTATATCCATTTATATTTATTATTCCAATATAAGTATTTATTCTAATAAAAAACTCTTCATATTCTAGTATCCCTTTAAAGTTTTCAATTATTAATTGATCAAATCCTGTAATAACTATTTTAGGTTCATCAGAATATACTTCTTTTGGAAATTCTAGAATCTTGTCTACTTTACTTGTTTTCTTTTTCATAATCTTACATACCTCTATTATTCAAATTCATCTAAAGATTTAAAAACATACCCCATATTTTTTGCTTCTTTTATAACACTATCTAATATATTAGTGTTTGTTTTTGAATTACCATGGAGTAGCATTATTTCTCCATTATGCAAATTATCTATTATTTTCTTTTTTGCAGTTTCTTCATTTGGTTGTTTATTTTCGTTCCAATCTTCATATGCAAAAGACCACATTACTGTTTCGTATCCAAGTGTATTTGTATAATTTATGCTTTTTTCACTAAATTCTCCCTTTGGTGGTCTTATATATTTCATTTCATAATTAAATTTTTCATATATTGATATATGCAAATCCATTACTTCTTTTTTTATTTCTTCTTCAGATAATTCCGGCATTGATTTATGATTCACTGTATGATTTCCTACAATATGTCCTTCATCTATCATTTGTTTTACTAACTCTTCTTGTGTGTTTAAATAATGAGCTGTAATAAAAAATGCAGCCTTCACATCATTTTCTTTTAATATTTCTAATATTTTTGATGTGTAACCTGCTTCATATCCTTCATCAAATGTTAAATAGATTGTTTTCTCGTTTTCATCTCCTAAACATATTCCTCCATTTTCTTCAAGTATTTTTCTGTTTTCCTTTCCTACATCTGGCTGTTCATGGTTTTTATTTCTTTTTATTCCCCATTCTATTTTTTTATTTGAAATTAATTCACCATTTGTTTCTATTGTCTTTTTTCCTTTATCTAAAATAAAACTTAATATAAAAATTATTATAATTAGAAAAATTATAAATATAAGCTTAATATATTTCTTTTTCATATTACAATACTCCTCCTCTAATATAATTAAGTTTATGAAAAGTAATAGTAATATAGAACAAATAAAAAAGCATTATTTACTTTATTAACACTAAATTAAAAATTAATATTAATTTTTTGTCTTAAATAAATGTATTTTTAAAAAAGCTCTACTCATATTTATGAGTAGAGCCAGTAGACATAGAATAATGTTATTAATTATTCTTTTTTACATAAATCATATTCTCCTTTAAAGTAGGTTCATTAATGTCAGAATTAATAACTTGATCTTTCAAAAGTAGTGCTCTTTTTACGCACGAAGAAACAACCTGTTTCATTATATCTTTATTTATATATTCATCTTCTCCGTCTAAACAACAATGACCTGCATATTTTCCATTGTTTAATCTTGTACTTACAATAGCACGTCCTTCTGCTTTAACTTCCTTCTTTTTACTTTCCTCTTCTACCTTAACATCAAATAGAAACGTGTCTCCTTTCCAGAATCTGAGAAACATTTTAATTTTCATAACATAATCCTTTCTTTTGCCTACCTACTACCAAATCCTTTTGGATTTAGTATATATATTATATATAACATTATTTATTAGTTTTTTCAAGCTTTCTTTAACTTTTAACAGTTTAATATTATGTTATTTAAATTGGATAAATTTGTAAATTTCTATTGACAATATTCTAATTTTATCATATATTGTAGTTGTTTTTGGAAAATTAAGGTATTTTGTTTCTTTTTGTTATAGGCCTTGTTTCCTATTTTTTTCATATATATTTTTTACAAAGGATGGTAATAACTATGTTAAATTTCGTATTGTGCGACGATAACATAAATATTTTAGATAAACTAGAAAAAATGTTAGAAAATATCTTTGCTAAAAACAATTTTGACGCTTCAGTAATATTTACAACAAACTCAACAAAAGACTTGTTGAATTTTGTTTCTAACAACAAAATTGATGTTATCATGCTTGATATTAATTTAAAATCTGACAAAACTGGATTGCAATTAGCTGAAGCAATTCGAAAAATTAATAAAGATTCTTATATTATTTTTACTACTGGACATTTAGAATATGCTATGGTTGCATATAAAGTTAAAACCTTTGACTATCTTGCAAAACCTATCACATATGATAGACTCGAAGAAACTATTATAAGATTATTTGAAGATGTTAATGGTCAACCAAAAAAATATATAAAAATCGATAACAAAAACACTATTATTGACGCATCTGAAATTCAATACATAAAAAGAGATGGAATGAAATTACTCTTTCATACTTCCTCTCGTGATTATGATGCTTATAGTTCCTTCGCAAAAATTCAAGATAGTTTACCTAAAAACTATAAAAGATGCCATAAATCTTATATAGCTAACCTTTCTCAAATAAAAGATGTAGAACCGGTCTCTGGTATCATTACTTTCAAGGATGGAAGCAATTGTGAAATCGGGCCTAAATATAAATCAGATTTAATGGAGGTTTTAAAAGATTATGGAGATTTTAAATAATATTTGGACTACTTTTTCTACTCCAAATAAGAATTTATTGAATATTATTTTTATACCTACAGCTTTTATAGAAACTTTTTTGATTTTGCTTTTATATTTATCTATTTTAAAAATTTCTGTAAGTTCAAAAAAGAAATGTATTTATGTGCTTATTAATAGTTCTTTTATTTTAATCACTTTATTTACTATGCCTAATCCTTTTAATGTTTTTGTCAATTATTTTTTCGCCATTATCTTGCAATATGTGATTTTTAAACCAACTTTTGTAAAGAGTGTAATTTCAAGTGTCATATCGCTTTTTATATTTAATTTGATTGGTATGCTTATACTTAATCCTTTTATCTCAATTTTTAATATTAGTAGCGAACAATTAAACTCAATACCTATATATAGATTATGTTATCTTTTGATTATTTATATTATTACAATAATTTTAATAATATTTTTGAAGAAGAAAAATTGGCTATTTAATTTCTCAGATGATATTGATAAGAAAAATAAAATTATGATAATTACAAATTTATTATTTGGTATATTTGCAATTATAGTACAATCTATAACACTATTTTACTATGTTGATACTTTACCTATTATTATTACATTTTTAAGTTTTATTTCATTGTTAGCATATTTTGGTATAAGCATATATAGTTTGACCCGAGTATTTAAACTAATTTATACAACCCAAAAACTCGAAAGTGCTACAGAATATAACCGTAGTTTACGTATATTACATGATAGTGTTAGAGGTTTTAAACATGATTTTGACAATATTGTTACTACTATTGGTGGTTATGTTAAAACCAATGATATGAAAGGTTTAAAAGATTATTATTTTCAATTAGAAGATGACTGTCAAAGAGTAAATAATCTATATCTACTAAACCCTGATATCGTAAATAATGATGGAATTTATAATTTGCTTACTAAAAAGTATCAAGAAGCTGTTTCAAAAAATATAAAAGTTAATATGACCTTTCTTTTAGATTTGAGTACTTTAAAAATGAAAATATATGAATTTGCAAGAATATTGGGAATATTATTAGATAATGCCATTGAAGCAAGTAGTGAATGTGATGAAAAAATAATAAATTTAGATTTTAGAAATGATTATAGAAACCATAGACAAATAATTAAAATTGAAAATACATATAAAAATAAAAACATAGACACTGATAAAATATTTGAAAAAGGATTTTCAAGCAAAGATAAGCATAGTGGGATTGGTTTATGGGAAATACGTAAGCTAATAAAGAAAAATAATAATATTAATTTATATACTTCTAAAACAGACAAATATTTCTCTCAACAATTAGAAATATATTATTAAAAAAGAAAGTAGATTTATTCCCTACTTTCTTTTTTGGATTGTATGTATATAACTATTTAAGTTATATTAGTAATAATATTATTTTGTAACTTTTTCATAAATACTACCTACTAATCTTTTTTTATCATGCTTTTTGGCATTTTAGGTTGATGAAATATAGCAAATCCTACACATGCTGTATTTGTGGCTTTTGCATATTTTTCTGCTACTTTAGCTAAAAATTTAAACATTTAAATCTCCTCCTTAAGAATTAATATTATAATACAAAATATTACCGGTATATATTTTATATTAAACTAATTTAAACTGAAGCATTTCCATATACTTCATATCCATATTTACTTTTAGTTAACCTATATGCTATTTTAGTTAATGTCAATGTTTGAATAAAATATGATAATATTATTATATTTACTATCATATTATTATTTATAAATAAAGCTATTCCTAAACCTATTGTAAAACTTAAATATGAAACTATTTGTTTTTTCCTTCTGACTTTTGTTTCTAATATAGGAACAGACTCTGTATCTGCTGGAGCATATATTTTTATAATTATCATTCCACATATCCATACAAATAAAATTATTATATACTTAACTACTCCTATTAATTCAAAGTATCTCGATATAATTGGTATTAAACAATAAAATGCTGTTGTAAATATAATACATCCTAGATGTGTTTTTAGATGTATCCCTCCAGAAGCTCCTTTATATATAAATACTGCTAAAAAAGTAAATAAGGTCCATTTCAATATTCCACATAAATATGCAATTAAAAATACTAAAATTATTTTTGGAATTTCACCTATTATATTTTGTAAGCCATAATTTATTACTTCCGCTTCTTCATCATCTACTTCTGGCATATCTTTTCTCACTTGTTTAGTTAAAAAGGCACAGACTTTTTCTAACATCTCCTCACCTCTTTTTTCTAAAAAGATATTATCATGTATTTTTTATTTTTTCTTTATTATTTTATGAAATGCTTATTTTAATTTATGAAAATTACTATTTTGAATTTTATATAAAATCTTTTTATGTTTATAGAACAAATAGGTTTGGACTAAAGATTTTTTTGAGTATATTGACACAAATACTTTCTCGCTATATTTTTCGTATATTTTATTTTTCTATATAAACAGAAAAACAAAGTACTTCAAATTTATTGAAATACTTTGTCTCTTTACATTGGTTTTATGGTAGCGAAGATGTGATTCGAACACATGACCCTTCGGGTATGAACCGAATGCTCTAGCCAACTGAGCTACTTCGCCATGTCAAACGACAATAATTATTATAAAGGTAGTTTGTCCATTTGTCAAGCAAAAATACAAGAATTTTTAAAATTCTTGTATTTACCTCTCAATATCTTCTTCTTCAAGACTTTTTTCTTGTCCTTGTAAGACTTTCCCTTTTGTATTGATTCTAGCTTGAGTTTTTTCTTTTCTTTTTGATTTCACTTTAATATCTGGATGTTCTAACATTTTTTCTAATCTGTCTATACTTCTTTTAGATTCTTCTAATTCACTACTATACTTTTCATTATATTCGTTTTCTTCTTCATTAATTTGCTCTTCAATTTTTTCATCAGAACTAATAAAAGCTTTCATTAATTCTTTCCAACTTGTTTTTACTTCTCTTTTTTCCATAATTATATGTTTCACCTCTCTTACCTGTGCACATTAATTGTATCACACCTAAGTAAAAAAATCAAGTTTTTTCGTAAGGTGAACCACCCATTGTCTAAAGCCAATGGGCTTCCTGCTTCATCGACCTCGTAACCTACTATCTCCACAGGCGTTAA
>CALXFC010000051.1 GCA_944387485.1 uncultured Clostridia bacterium | reverse complement strand
AGGATTAGCAATTAGAATTGCTAACCAAAATGTACCTGCTAAACTTTTGAATAAAGAAGTTTATTTATTAGATATGACATCAATTATTGCAGGAACACAATTTAGAGGTCAATTTGAGTCTAGAATGAAAGGTATTATTGATGAGTGTAAAGAATATGGAAACATTATTCTTGTAATTGATGAAATCCATAATATAATTGGTGCAGGTGATGGAGAACATTCTATGAACGCTGCAAATATTTTAAAACCTGCCCTATCAAATGGTGAAATCCAATTAATTGGTACAACAACTTTAAAAGAATACAGAAAATACATAGAAAAAGATTCAGCTTTAGAAAGAAGATTCCAACAAGTTCTAGTTGAAGAACCAAACGAAAACGACTCTATTTCTATTCTAGAAGGAATAAAAAAATATTATGAAGAATATCACAAAGTAAAAATCTCTTCTGATGTAATTCGCCAAGTTGTAATTATGTCTGAAAAATATATTCATGATAGATTTTTACCTGATAAAGCTATTGATATTCTTGATGAAGCTTGTTCTAGAATAAACTTAGAAAATAAAGAATTATATAAATTAGAAATGTTGAAACAAGAGCTTGCAAACGTTCAAGCTGAAAAAGAGGAAGTTATTGCAGCTGACTCTACTGAAGATTACCAAAGGGCTGCTGACTTAAAAACTCGTGAATGTCAATTGATAGAAGAAATTGATAAATTAAATGAAAAAGCTAAACCTAAACAGTTAACAGTTCAAGATATTGCAAATGTTATTGAAAGTTGGACTAAAATTCCTGTTAAGAAGATTACAGAAGAAGAAACTCAGAAACTATTAAACTTAGAGAAAAATCTTCATAAAAGAATTATTGGTCAAGATGAAGCCGTAAATAGTGTTGCAAGAGCAATTAGAAGAAATCGTGCAGGATTAAAAAGTACAAAAAGACCACCTTCATTTATATTTGTAGGACCTACTGGTGTTGGTAAAACTGAGCTTGCAAAGTCTTTAGCTTATGAAATGTTTGGATCAGAAGATTCTATTATTAGAATTGACATGTCTGAATATATGGAAAGTCATTCTACTTCTAAGTTAATTGGTGCACCTCCAGGATATGTAGGCTATGATGATGCAGGTCAGCTTACTGAAAAAGTTAAAAGAAAACCTTATTCAATTATCCTTTTAGACGAGATTGAAAAAGCTCATCCTGACGTATTTAATATTTTATTACAAGTATTAGATGATGGTAAGCTAACAGATAGTCAAGGAAATACTGTAAGCTTTTCAAATACAATAATTATAATGACGTCAAATGCTGGTTCAAATACTAATACAAATTCTATTGGCTTTGGAAAACAAACTATTGATAAAGGAAAAGTTATGGACAAACTTAAAGATGTATTTAGACCTGAATTTTTAAATAGAGTTGATGAAATAATTAACTTTGATCCATTAACTAAAGAACAATTATTACAAATTGTTGATTTAATGCTTAAAGATACAGAAAAAGCTTTAAGTGATAAAGATATAACAATGAAAGTTACTAAAGAAGCTAAAAACTTTTTATTAGAAAAAGGAACAGATATAAAATTTGGAGCAAGACCTTTAAGAAGAGCTATTCAAAGATACGTTGAAGACGAATTATCTGAAATGATTTTAAGAAATACTCTTCAAGACGGTCAAAATGTAAAAGTAGATTTTGAAAATGATAAATTAAAATTTGAAGTTATTAAATAGGAGAAAATTATGTTAAAACATTTACCAAATGCACTAACTATTATAAGATTTTTATTAATACCATTTATATTATTTTATATTTTTGCAGAAAATTATATTTTAGCATTTATATTTTTTACCATATCCGCACTTACTGATATTGCTGATGGTTGCATTGCTAGAAAATATAATTTAATATCTAATTTCGGTAAGTTAATGGACCCATTAGCAGATAAACTAACACAAATTGCAACTTTAACATCTTTAGTTGTATCAGGAATTATTCCACTTTGGATTTTAATTGTTGTACTTTCCAAAGAATTTATTATGATTTGTGGTGCATCTTTCCTTTATGGAAAAGATGTTGTAGTATATAGTAAATGGTATGGCAAGCTTTCTACTGTTTTACTTTATGTTGCAATAGTATTCTCATTACTTACTAAACAATTTGAACTTACTGGAATATGGTCAAATATAGATATATCACTATTTTGTTTAGCTGTTATAGCAACTATTTTTTCATTAATTATGTACATAAAAGATTTATATCAAAAAGGATTTATTGATAAGCAAGATTTAAAAAAAGAAGTTACTATTGATAAAAAAGAAAAAAGTCAAAAAAAAAGAAAAGAAAAATAAAACATAAATCAAAACACTCTGGATTTTTCAGAGTGTTTTGACATGAAATATTATTTTTTCTTTGCATCTTCTTCATAGTCTTTTATTGCTGAAAAAGTTCCTGCGACTATTGCAATTATTATAAGAAAAACAATAATAATTTCCTTACTCAATAACCCTAATAGTTTAGCAGATATGAACATCACCATCATAATAGTTAAGCAAATTAGAACCCCTTTCGCAAAACCGACTATTAATATTAATAATACTTCATTTTCTCTACATTTCATAAACTCCTCCTCATACTCATTTGGAGGTACTCCCTAAAAAAAGATATACCAATTCTTTTCAGGGATACAACAATAAAACCATACTCAGTCTATCACACTCATTTATACTTTTCAAGTTTTGTTAATTTATTTTAAAATTTTGTTCAATATTCATCATTATCGACAAATATATCAGCTTTTCTAGGTTTATACTAAAAGATTATTTCTTTGCTTTTTTAAAATCTCTTATATAGGAAAATGACAAAGTCCATCTAGTTTTCTAGATAAACTTTGTCATACATTTTGTTTTTATAACAGTAACCCTTTAGTTGCAGAATCTTAATAAATAGTTGATAGAATTAGTACTGCAATACCAGTAGTCATTACTATCAGTGTTACAGTTGCAACAAAAAAAGATTTTACTGTTACAAAAACTTCCTCTTTGCTATACTTCAATTTTCCTCCTTGTTAATCAACTTAAAGGTTACCCCCCTCCAAGAATTTGTCAATCTTTTTTTGGAGGGACAAAATAAGGCTATTTTAATTATAACATATTTATATAATTTTTTCAATTATTCATAATCTTCCAATAATTGATTTAAGTTTTGCTTTCCATTTATCTTTATCCCTTCTTCTATTTCTATTTTATCAGTATCAGTTAAATATTCAGTTGCAATATCTGTTACCATATATTCTTCTTCACTACCATTTTCTAATATTTTATATACTATAACTGTTCCATCTACATCTCTTACAACATAATGTTCATCACAACTACCTTCTACTTCTTTACTAAGTACAATATCTGTATCTGAAAATTTTTCAACTGTCCAGTCTGTGTATTTTTCTTTTAGCTCTTCTTCACTTAAATTAACAAATTCTTGAGGTACTTCTACAAATTCACTAGTTGTATGTCCACACTCTTTATAAGTTTGTTTAAAAGTTATAAAAGCATTTGGTGATATTCTTTCTTCACTTGAGTTAGTCTCTATAAAATTAGTTTCTGTATTATTTATTACATTTTCTACTTCATTTACTGTATTTTCTTTTTCTGATATATCTTCTACTATTGTATTTTGTTGTGAATCACCTTCTTGATTAAAAATCATAACTCCTACAATTACCGCTCCAATAATTACAAGAATTGTGGCTAAAATTACAATTATTCTATTCATATTTTCTCCTCCAATTTATCTTTTGTAATTATTGTTTACTGTTTTTTAAAATTTATACCATATTTTTACAAATTTAATATATTGAATTTATAAAATACTTACCTTTATTATTAATGCTTATCTCAATTTCAGCATTTATATCTGTTCTATAAATCTCTATATTTGAACTTTCTAGTCTTTTAATAACTTCATCTGATGGATGTCCAAACAAATTATTTTTACCAACTCCAATAAGACACACTTTAGGATTTACTAATTTTAAGAATTCTTCTGTTGTAGATGTTTTTGAACCGTGATGAGCTACTTTTAAAATATCAGATTGTAATATTTTCTCTTCTTTATATGTTTTTACTATTTCTTCTTCTGCAACTTTTTCTATATCTCCAGTAAAAAGGCATGAAAATCTATTATAAACTAATTTCATAACAATAGCATTATTATTTATCTTGTTTTCTGTAATTTGTTCTTCTTTTGGCCATAAAATATCAAAATATAAATTATTTTCAATATTTATCCTATCCCCTATTTTTACAACTGTAACTGGAATATTTTTTTCTTTAACTACTTTTAAGAACTCTTGGTAATTCTCAGAATCCTCCTCTTGTTTTGAAATACATACTCTATTTACTTTTAACTCTTTTAAAATAGTAAGAAGTCCTCCCACATGGTCTTGGTCAAAATGTGATATAAACATTAAATCTATCTTTTTATATCCTCTATCTAAAATATATGGAAGTAAAGTACTTTCTCCTACATCAAAATCACTCCCTGTACTTCCCCCTCCATCTATTAAAATTGTTTTATTTTTTGGAGTAATTATAAAAGTACAATCTCCTTGCCCTACATCAACAAAATAAATTTTTAAATTTTTAGGAATAAAATGAAAAATAGAAAAGAATAAAATAATTAATAATAAAATAGTAGCAATTCTTTTTTTGTATTTAACTTTGTTTTGTATAAATTGATATTTATAAACAGCAATTAAATTTCTAAATCGTATTTTAGTAATACTTAAATTCCTATCATGATAAATTTTATAGACAAAATTAAATATTATAAAGAAAATATAAATAATTAAAATAAAATAGATTTTAGGAGTTACTATATATATTTTAGAAAAAGGAAGCTTACTAAAATTTGAAATAAAAATAAGCAAATCAATTGAAAGTTTTAATATTTTTGATAAAACCATAGCTATAGGAAAAAATATAAAAGATATTATAACGACTAATGTTCCTAAAATTGTAATTGGTCCGAAGTATCACACTTACCAATAAATTAGTTATTAAAAAATAAGTTCCAAATAAATTAAAATGAAATAACATAACAGGAAAAACTCCCATACTTGCAGATATTGTTACTGATAACATTTCTTTTATTTTTGATATTAAAAGTATTATTTTCCTATTTATCTTGTACTCATATTCTTTATCTTTTAGTTTTATACTTTTTAGTATTTTAAAAACTGTTTTATTAAATAAAATAATACCTATTGTCCCTAAATATGATAATTGAAGGCCTACATTTGTAATTAAAAAAGGATTATAAATAAGCATTAAAAGAAGTGATAAGAAAATAGATGTCCAGATATCATTTTTTCTATAAACTAAGCCTGCTCCCATAATTAATATTCCCATTATACTTGCTCTTACGATTGATGAAGAAAAACCAGTAAGAGCTGTATAAAAAATTAGTGCAATAATTATTAAAATTCTTGTTTTTCTTTTTCCTAAACTAGATTTAAAAACAAAATACATTCCAGTAATAATATATGTAACTTGCATACCAGATACTGCTAAAACATGTGATAAACTACTTATTTTAAAAGATTCTTCTAAATCTTCATCAATACTTCCATCATCACCAAGTAAGATTCCAATTAACATTCCTGCTTCCTTTTTATCCATAAAACTATTTATCTTATCTTTTATTGCATTAGATATTTTATTTGTATAACTAATAAAAATATTACCCCTATTCTTTTCTAAAACCTCTATTTTATCTGCTTTACAACTTCCATATACTTTTATACTTTTTAAATAATCTTTATAATTAAATCCTCCATAATTTCTTGTTTTACTTGCATCTTGAAACTCTCCCTCAAATCTAATTATATCTCCATATTCTAAAAGAACATCATTTTTCTTACTAACTTTTAAATATAAGCAAGTATTTTTTATTTCTTTTTTCTCTGAATTTAATAGCTTTATTTTATAAACGTAATTATATTCTTTTTCTTCTTTTTCACTGACTACTAAAGCTACACATTTCAGACTTTCTTCATCTTGATATAAATTATCATATTTATTATTTTGGATAATTGTTATTGTATTTGAAATAATTGAACTAATACAAATTAAAATTAAAACTTTTGAATTTAAAAATAACTTAAAATATCTAAAATATCTTCTTGGATTTAATAAATTTAATTTTTTTACTTTTTTTCTTATTAATTTGTTTTTTATAAAATGTATTATAGCTATAAAAATATACAAAAGGACTATACTAAAATCAAAGTATAGCCCCATAATTATCCCTATTATATATCCTATAGCTACAACTAAAATTGGTCTTTTTATTTTAATCTTCCTTTCTTAGTTTGCTATATTACTCTTCTTGCACCTACATAGTTGTTATTATAATATCCTGAATTTATTGTATCTATTGTTACACCTCTTGAAGCATTCGCTGCATGTACTATTTGACCTCCACCAATATAAATTCCTACGTGATTAATTCCTGCTACTGATGGTCCAAACATTACTAAATCTCCTGGCTGTAAATCTGCTCTTGCAACAGCTACACCATTACTATATTGTGCCTTTGCTGTTCTACTTAAACTTACTCCATGTAATTTAAATACATATGATGTAAATCCTGAGCAGTCAAAACTATTTGGTCCTGATGCTCCATATTTATAACTATATCCTATGTAATTTTTAGCAGTTTCTACTACTGTTGCACCTTTTCCTGATGATACTGTAGTTGTTGTTTCTGGTTGTGTTGCAGTTTCTTCAGTACTTTTTCTTGTTGTTGTTGAACCTCTTGATGTTACTGTTTCTTGTGTTTTTGATGATGAAAGTAAGTTTGATGCAACATATCCTTCTTTACTATTAACACTTACTTTTGACCATCCACCTTCTTCTGATAAAACAGTTACTGCTGTATTTAATGATATTTGTTCTACTATGCTAGAATCTTTACTTGCTTCTTTTCTTACATTCACGGTTGCTGAGTTTGCATACATTGTTTTAGCCGATTGTTCTTGTGTTTTTTCTTCTTCAGCTTTTTTTGCTGCTTCTTCTGCTGCTTTTGCTTCCTCATCTTGTTTTGCTTTTTCTTCTAATGTCATTAATTTGTCACTTCTTATCCAACCTTTTGTTGTTCCTGATTCTACACAAATCCAATCTCCAATTGTTTCTATTACTATAACTTCATCATTTTGTTTTACTTCAACAATGTCTGTTGCATTAATAGTTGGTACTATTTTCAATTTTGTATTTTCTTTTACAATTCTTGTATTTGAAGTTGACTCTGTACTAGTTTCTGTTGTTTCTTGTTCTTGAGGTTCTTCCGTTTCAGCCTCTGTATTATTTTCTTGATTACTTACTTCTTCTACATCTCCTGAAACTTCAACTAAGTCTTCTCTTAAATATCCTGTAACATTATCTTTAGTTTTAACTTCATACCAGTTTCCTGATTTTTGTAATACTTCAACTTCATCATTTAAAGATAATTGTACTAAAATTCTGCTATCCTCATTTGCTGATTCTCTTAAATTTGCAGTTTCTACAGTTATTTTAGCTGTACTTGCCGCAAAAATTACATTTGTAAAAAACATAATTGCTATTCCTAAAGCTGTTACTATTAATATGTTTCTTATTAAATTTTTTCTTTTCATTTCATATTACTCCTTAAAATAAATAATATTTACATCCTTTTCAGTTAACGAACTTAGTATACACAAAAGAAAATCATTTGTCAAGTTTTATAAAAAAATTCGCTACAACTATTGACAAACTGGCTTTTTCATAATATAATAGTTTAGCAATATTGATAATGTGATTTAAATAAAGCTTCTCCCCGGTGGCCTTGTTTAAATTTCATATATAAATATAATAAAAATAGGAGGGTATAAATTACCATGAATAATACAACATATAGTGCAAAAAAAGGTGAAGTAGAAAGCAAATGGTATATTATTGATGCAGCTAACAAACCAATCGGTAGAGTTGCTACAGAAGCTGCAAAATTATTAAGAGGAAAACATAAACCAACATTTACACCAAATATTGATGTTGGAGATCATGTTATTATTTTAAATTGTAAAGATGCTGTTCTTACAGGACACAAATTAGATCAAAAAATTTATAGACATCATTCAGGTTACATTGGAGGATTAAAAGAAGTTCCTGCAAGAGTTATGCTTGAAAAAAATCCAGAAAAAGCTATGACTTTAGCTATCAAAGGAATGTTACCTCACAATTCTTTAGGTAGACAAATGCTAAAGAAATTAAGAGTATATGCTGGAGCAGAACATGAAAATCAAGCACAAAAACCAGAAGTATGGGAGGTAAAATAAAATGGCAAAAAAAGATAATATTGTTTACTACGGTACAGGTAGAAGAAAAAATGCAATCGCTAGAGTTAGAATAGTTGAAGGAACTGGAAAAATAACAATAAACGGAAAAGATATTGATGAATTTTTCGGTTTAGAAACTTTAAAAGTTATAGTTAGACAACCACTTACAGTTACTAACACAACTTCAAAATATGATGTTATCGCAACTGTTAAAGGTGGAGGTTTCACAGGTCAAGCAGGAGCTATTCGCCATGGATTAGCAAGAGCATTAAATGAAGCAAATAGTGAATATAGACCAATATTAAAATCAAACGGATTCTTAACAAGAGATCCTCGTATGAAAGAAAGAAAGAAATACGGTCTTAAGAAAGCTAGAAAAGCTCCACAATTCTCAAAAAGATAAAAAGAGCTTTTTACAAAATATATCAAACCTCAGAAGTTTCAACACTTCCGAGGTTTTTTATCACTTACATATCTTTTTGTAATCATACTGCATCTTTACAAATTTATTTATTATTTCTATATCATCTATTTTATTAATGCCAAAACATTTTTTCCCTAAATCCTTTATTGAAGCACCACAATGATATAGTTCTTTATTGTCTATAATAATAAATCTATCATGAAATTTATTTGTCCTTGCTATTTTAAGGACAGGATATTCTTTATTGAATTTTTGAACATCTAAATTTGATATATTGCTTTTGTTAGAGGTTAAAACTATTACTTCTACATTTTTATTTTTCTTTACTAACATCTTTAAAATACTATCATCTATATAATTATCAATTATTATAATTTTATTTTTAGCTTTTTTTATTATATCGACTATTAAACTATATGCATCATAGATTTGTCCTTCAAAAAATATTTTTTGTTTTATATTTTCTTCATATTGTAATTGATTAAATATTTCATCAAATTTTTTGTCATGTTCTTGCAATTTATATTCTACACTTGTTAATCTTTCAAATATCTGTGCATTTGAAGATATAAATTTTCTCATTTCAATAAATGCTCTTATTATACTAATACTAACTTGAATAGCTATATCGCTTTTTAATATTCCAGCAAGCATAGATATTCCCTGTTCTGTATAAACATATGGAAGATATTTATCACTTCTGTATTTAAAGTTTTTATTTTCTGATGTGGTTCCAAATTGGAACCACATTTTATCTAATTCTTGTTTTGTTAGTTGAAAACAAAAATCTTCTGGAAACCTTTCTATATTTCTTTTCATTGCTTTATTTACATTTTTAGTTTCATACTGATATAACATTGCTACATCACTATCTAACATTACTTGCTTGCCTCTTATTGTATATATTAAATTTTTTATTTCTTCAGTATTTATTATTTTTAACTCATTTTCCATATTTTCACATCCTTTTTACTTTTAGATATTGTAAAACATTTGTTTGTGATTGTCAATGTTTTTTATAATTTTTTTAATATGGATATACTTTACAATAAATTTTCTATAAAAAATCTAGAAAGTTCTATTTAATTCTAGTACATAATAAACTTATAATATACAAAAAGTTCTTTAAATATTTGTTTTTCAAACTTTGAAATTTATCAAAAGATAAAAATCAAAACTCGGAAGTTTTAAAACTTTCGAGCTTTTTAAATCCTTTATTCTCTATAAATTTCTATTTTTAATTTTTTATTCTATAACACTACTTCTAATGCATCACTTTTATTTAATCCTTCTAAGTTATAATAATTATCTGGAATATGTCCTACAATTACATTTTCAGCAAGTAAAACTTGGTTAGTAATTTTCTTTTCAATATCTCTAAATGGTGTTAATACTTTTACATTACACACAACTTCTAAATAAATTCTATGTAATGTTTGGTTAATTCCCTCCGCTGTAAACTCACTTTTTAAAGTAGTTTCAACATTTCCTATTGAAGAAATTCTAATTTTTACTCCTGGTCCTCTTCCTGATAGTAATTTCCACCCTGTAAAACTTCCAAGTGCTATTTGTATGTCTTCTCTACCTTTATTGTCTAATTCTTGTTGTATGTTTGTTGCTATTTTAGATGTTATCTCATTCATATTAGTAACATTTGATTTTATCATTGTAATATTATCATTAGCATCTTTTTCAACTGTAAATAAATCTTCATATGTGTAATCTTTCATAACAGCTATAGCTTGTTCATTTGAAACAGTAGTTGCAATTGATTTTGCCTTTGATTCACATAGAGTATCAAAAATAGGAGAAACAGCGTCTAATACATATTTCATTGTACTAAAAGCAATTATAAGAATTATAATTATTGTTGCCATTTTCTTAGAGATTTTTTTTCCTCTATCTCCCCTATTTTGAATAACTTTTGGAAGTCTTATTCTTGGTCTTGAATATATCTTATACATTTGTCATACTAGGTACCTTAGTATAATGTGGTATAAAAAGTTTTTGTCCAGGCATTATTAAATTTTCATCTTCTATTCCATTAGTTCTTGCAATATCCTCTACTGTACTTCCAAATGCTTTTGCAATCTTCCATAATGAATCACCTTTTTTAACAATATACATTATTATGCTATAATCTTCTTCTTCTCTTTCTCCATTTGCCTCAATTTCATCTATTACATTTAAATTTGATGTTCTATAAGAATCCATATTCATTTGTAAATCTATATTACAAGTAACTACTCCTCCATCTTGAACAATAAAATCTTGATTAATTACTTGCATTTCCATAGAAGATTCTAAATCTTGAGCATTTTCTTTTTCTACACTATAATCAAATGGTATTTTTGCAGTTCTTGTATCTACTTGAAGTTCACTATTTGATAAAATAAAGTTTAATTCTAATTCTCCTTCATATATAATTTTATTTTCTTTTTTATGTTCTTTTTCTATTCTAGGAATAACATCAACATCAATTATATTCTTATCTCCTATTCCTTCTAAAGTAACTCTTTCTCTTATTTGTAAAACATCTCTATTTGATTCTCTTTCTCTCATAGTTGTTATTTTTCTTTGGTTAAATTCCAAATTTTCTATTGGACTATATAAATCTTGAATTAAACTAATTTCTTTTTCTTCATAACAAGCAGCTGATACACCTACTTCTATTTCTACATATATAGAGTGTTCTTCTACTGAATTTGGCTTTATTACTATATTTCTTATCTCATAATTAACATCACAAATATTTTCTTCTGTTACATCAGATATATCTATAAACCCAACTACTGGAACTCTAGCTGTTACTGTTCCTATTCTATTATCTTCTGTTAAATACATTATCTTGACTTCAGCATCTGCTTTAGTCAAAATCTTATTATA
>CALXFC010000050.1 GCA_944387485.1 uncultured Clostridia bacterium | reverse complement strand
TTTGCTGTTGTTGTTATCTCTAGCAATAATGCACATATAAGAGATATTACAGCTGTTAATAAATTTGATGATAAATTTCTCAATGCTGTAAGTTTTGGTCTTATTTTCCTGTTTGTAAAATTATTTAAATAACGTGCAAGTAATGCTCTATATGGTCCTTTTGCTGCATATTGTACTAAAAATAATAATACTACCAATATTAAAGATGATTTAGATAGAGTATCTTTTCCAATAAATCCAATTAATATACAAGAAAAAGTAGTAGGTAATAATAATACTGCAATTGTTTTATTTCTAAATATTTTATGTATTTGTTCACTATATCTTGCTGTTATTGCTGAAGAAAATTGTAATATTGCAAATATTATTCCAAAATATATTTCTGGAACATGCATTTCACTAAGCATACTGCTTCTTAAGTTTACTATTCCCATAACTAAGCCCAAAAATAATGCATTTGATAATAACAATAGTCTTACTCTACTAGATTTAAAAGAAAATTTCATTGAGTCTTTTATTTGACCAACATATTCTTTTAGTGATACAGGTTTTACTTTATCTTCAACAATTACTGTATGCCTAAATTTAAATGAAATAATAGTAGAAGCTATACAACATAAAAAGCACAATACCATTGGAATATATCCATTTATTGCAAATGTAAAACCTGCAATTACAGAAGATATTGCATCAAATACGTAAAAATATGATGATGATTTTCCGTCGATTGTCGCAAATACCCTTCCCCTTTTCTTACTTACAGGAAGTGAATCATATAATATATTTGATTCACATATTCCTTTTATTGAAAATCCTAAAGCATATATAAATTGTATTAATAATAATTCGTAATAATTTTGCATAAATATCATTGCTAAAATGCTTGCACTATATAAAACATTTCCAATTATTAAACAATTTTTCTTTCCTATTTTATCAACCAAGCTAGTTACAGGTAATTGCCAAAATGTATTTGCTAAAGTATAAAAAGCATCTGCAAATAATACTTGAGATGCAGATAATCCTTTTACTTGCGTTAAAAATAAGAACATAATTGGAAAATAAAATAATAAATCCCAAGAGACTGTTTTATATATAGGAAATATTCTAACATTTTTCTTTTTGTGTCTAATCATTTTTCTTTCTTTAGTTTCTTTCATCCTTTTCTCCTTCTACCAAGTAATGATAACAAAAATCTAAATTTTTTACAAGATTTTTTATTCTTTTTTTAATATTTTTCATATTTTTAGAAAGAATAAAATTATGAATCAGATATTAAGTACAAATTTAAATAACAATAATAATAAATTTAATAACAATATAGATAATAGTAAAAAGTCAAGCAAAAAAGTTTTTAAAATACAATTTACTATATCTATTATGATAATTATTACCACTATCTCTTTTTCTATTTATTATTTTTATACACTTAAAAATAAAGAAAAAATATCAAAAAATTTAATTGGAAATTATAATATTTATAAACTTTACTCTAATGTAGAAAAAGAAGATAAAACAAAGGAAAATAGTCTCTTTGGTATTATTGAAATTCCTAAGATTAACCTATATTACCCCATCTTTTCAAGTTTAACCGAAGAAAATTTAAAAGTATCTCCTTGTAAATTTTATGGTTCAACATTAGAAGAAAATAGTAATATTTGTATAGCAGGGCACAATTATAATAATGATATGTTTTTTAGTAAAATAAATTTATTATCAATTAATGATGAAATTTTTATTTATGATAATAACGGTATTAAATACACATATATTGTTACTGAAAATTATGAAGTTAAAGAAGATGATTTATCTCCAATTTTTAACTACAATAAAAATGAAAGAACTTTAACATTAATTACATGTAATAACTTAAATAATAATAGGTTTATTATTAAAGCAAAACAAAAGACTTTTTAGATTTCTAAAAAGCCTTTATTATATTATTTAAAATTTATTAACTAAATATTTCTATAATCTTTAATCTTCTTATATGCATATACTGCTGATATACCAAATACAACAACTAAAGCAGCTATTGGAAGAGTTTCTCCTATACCTGTACTAGGTAAACTTGTATTATTATAAATACTAGAATTTGTTGAATTGTTTGTATTATTAGTTCTATTTGAATTTGTATTTGTTGAATTTGCATTATTCAAACTTGAATTACTATTTAATGTTGTTGCATTGTTTCCTGCTGCATTTGCATTTGAATTTGTATCAGATGAATCACTTTGTGCAGTGTTGTTATTCAATTGATTAGTCATATCAATAAAATCTGCAGCATTTACTGATGAAGTTATAAATATCACCATCATACTTAAAATTAAACTAAAAAATACTTTTAATAAATTTGTTTTTTTCATATTGATTTCTCCTCTACTTTTAGATTTTTTATTATTATTTATACAATCACTTATTATTATACCATTTTTTTAAAGATTATTCAAGTAATTGCATTAAAATAATAAAATGAAACTTTTTCTTCCGTTCTTCGATTATTATTTTATACTTAAAAATATATTTCGTCAATAGATTTTTCTATATTTTATTTTACATTTATATTACAAAATTATTACATATTAAACGTTAAATTTAAATAATACAATATCACCATCTTGCATTACATATTCTTTTCCTTCTTGGCGAACTAATCCTTTTTCCTTTGCTACAACCATACTTCCACATTTCATTAAATCATCAAATGAAACAACTTCTGCTTTTATAAAACCTCTTTCTATATCAGAATGTATCTTTCCTGCAGCCTGAGGTGCTTTAGTTCCTTTCTTTATTGTCCAAGCTCTAACTTCAGGTTCTCCTGCTGTTAAAAATGACATTAATCCTAATAAATCATAAGATTTTTTAATAACTTTATCTAAACCTGATTCTTCTAATCCTAATGCTTCTAACATTTCTTTTTTATCATTATCATCTAAGCCTGATAATTCTTCTTCAATTTTAACACATAAAGGAATAACTTCTGCATTTTCTTTAGCTGCATATTCTTTAACTTTTTGCACCATTTCATCATTTTCTGCATTTTCTATTTGTTCTTCTGAAATATTTGCAATATAAAGAATTGGTTTTGTTGTTAATAAAAACATTTCTTTAACTAATTTTTCTTCATCCTCATTATAATCTAATGCTCTTGCAGATATTCCGTTTTCTAAGTTTTCTTTAATTCTTTCTAACAAGTCAACTTCTTCTTGGTAACTTTTACTTGCTTTTAAATTCTTTCTTGCTTTATCTAATCTTTTATTTACAGTTTCTATATCTGCAAAAATTAATTCTAAATTAATGGTTTCAATATCACGTACTGGATCTATACTTCCATCAACATGGACAATATTACTATCATTAAAACATCTAACAACTTCGCAAATAGCATCTGTTTCACGTATATGTGATAAGAATTTATTACCAAGTCCTTCTCCTTTGCTTGCTCCTTTAACTAAACCTGCAATATCAACAAACTCAATTACAGCATGTGTAACCTTTTCAGGGTTATACATTTTAGCTAAAGCATCTAATCTTTCATCAGGTACTGGAACAACACCAACATTTGGCTCTATTGTGCAGAATGGATAATTTGCACATTCTGCACCTGCCTTAGTTATACTATTAAATAATGTACTCTTTCCTACATTTGGAAGACCTACAATTCCTAATTTCATTTTCCTCTCTCCTACTTTTCTTATTATAACTATTTATTTTTTATCTTCTACTTGTTTTAGAAGTTTTTCTTTAAATTCTTTTATTGTCATAGTTCCTATATCTCCATCTTCTCTTGAACGTATAGAAACTGTTTTCGATTCAACCTCTTTTGGACCAATTATTAACATATAAGGTATTTTGTGTAATTGTGCCTCACGAATTTTATAACCAGTCTTTTCATTTCTGTCATCTACTTCTACTCTCATTCCAATTTTTAAAAGTTCATCTTTTAGTTCATGACAATAATCATGTTCTTTATCTGTTATAGGTAAAATTCTAACTTGAATTGGAGCAAGCCATAAAGGCAAGTTTCCTTTTGTTTCTTCTAATAGGAATGATATAAATCTATCAGAAGAACCAAGTATTGCTCTATGGATAACAACAGGTCTATGTGCTTTTCCATCTTCCCCAATATATTCTAACTCAAATCTTTCAGGTAAAGCAAAATCTAATTGACAAGTTGGAATAGTTACATCATGATTTAAAGCAGTTCTAATTTGTATATCGATTTTAGGTCCATAGAAAGCTGCTTCTCCTTCTGCCTCATAAAAATCAATATTTAACTCTTTTAAAATTTCTCTTAATTGACTTTCTGCTGTCTCCCACATTTCGTCATTATCAATATACTTTTCTTTATTAGCTTTATCTCTTAAAGACAATCTGTATTTAAAGCTTGATGCTGGAAATCCAAAATCTTTTTGGTATACTTCCTTTATTAAATTTAAAACTCTTCCTACTTCTTCTTTAATTTGGTCTGGTCTTACAAAAAGGTGTGCATCATTTTGGCACATTTGACGAACTCTTTCTAATCCACAAACACTACCACTAGCTTCATATCTGAAATCATGTGCAAGTTCACCAATTCTAATTGGTAAATCTCTGTATGAACGCATTTTGCTTTTATAAATTAACATATGATGAGGACAGTTCATTGGTCTTAAAACCATTTCTTCATTATCCATCTTCATTGGTGGAAACATATCATCTTTATAATGATCCCAATGTCCACTTACTTTGTATAATTCGACATTTGCAAGTGAAGGAGTATATACATGTTCATACCCTAATTCTAATTCCTTATCTTGAATATATCTTTCTAATATTCTTCTTATAGTTGCACCATTTGGTAAATACATAGGAAGTCCTGCTCCTACTAATTTATGTGTCATAAATATCTCTAAATCTTTACCTATTTTTCTATGGTCTCTTTGTTTTGCTTCCTCCAAAAATTTTAAATATTCATCAAGTTGACTAGCTTTTGGGAATGAAATTGCATAAATTCTTTGAAGCATTTTATTTTTTTCATCACCTCTCCAGTATGCACCTGAAGAAGATAATATTTTAACAGATTTAATTTTACCAGTACTAACTAAATGAGGTCCTGCGCAAAGGTCTGTAAAATCCCCTTGTTTATAAAAACTAATTTCTTCACCTTCTGGTAAGTCATTTATTAGTTCTTGTTTATAAGGTTCATCTTTCATTAGTTCTAAAGCTTCTTTTTTAGGTAAAGAAAATCTTTCAATACTTAAATTTTCTTTTATAATCTTTTTCATTTCTTGTTCTATATTTGCTTTATCCTCATCTGTAAATGGTTTTTCTACATCAAAATCATAGTAAAAACCATTTTCAATAGCAGGTCCTATTGCAAGTTTAGCATCAGGAAATAATCTCTTTACAGCTTGTGCCATTATATGAGAAGTTGTATGCCAATAAGCTTTTTTCCCTTCTAAATCATCATCAGAAAAAGTATGAATAACTAAAGAACAATCCCCATTTAATTTATATCTTAAATCTTTAATTTCTCCATTAACTTCTCCACAAGTCATATTTCTTGCTAAACCTTCACTAATTTTTTTAGCAACATCTAAAATAGAGCTTCCACTTTCCATCTCTAAAATAGATCCATCTTTTAAAGTAACTTTAATCATACAAAAAACCTCCTTAAAATCCGGGACGTTTCCTAATTGTCCATTTTTGGGCAATCTGGGACACATCTTATTCTTATGTCCATCAAAAAACTCCCATGGATTTAGATATCCATAGGAGTGCAAATTACACGGTTCCATCCTATTTTTCACTTAATTTAAAGATTATAACGCATCTACCGTCTAGCTTATTCACTAGAAACATGAAGAGTTAGTTTTCAAATAGTTTTGCTTAAATTAGTTTTCAGCCTATGACTAATTCTCTCTGAAAGTAATTTCTATTCTACTCGTCTCTTACTAGTTTTTACCTTATGTAAATAGTTTAATACCTTTTTAATAAAAAGTCAATAGAAATTCTTTACTTTTTTTCTTTATTATTATATAATTTAGAAGATATGTCCCAAATGCGACATTTATGTGTTCAAAGGAAATGTCCCCAACACGACATGCTTCCATAGCTCAGTTGGTAGAGTGCTACCTTGGTAAGGTAGAGGTCACGGGTTCAATTCCCGTTGGAAGCTCCAATCTTAATTATTAGTATCTTCTTTACAATACCAAAATTCATTAATTGAATTATTTGGTTTTTTTATTTCTTCTTTTTTAAATGTTTTTTTATTTATCATTTCTACAATAATATCACATATCCTATCATAGATTTTTTCATATTGTTTTATAATTGAAATATTTTCTTCTTTATCAATATCTACAATAATTGTTTTATAACTTGATTTAATAAGTTCTTTCTCTAATTTTTCCATTTCTGGCTTTCGTTTTTCTACCATAAAGATAGACTTTCTTTCCACAAGCTCAATAACAGTAATACCTAATTTTTTAATTTCTTCTATAATTAATGGAACAATTAAATCTGTTTTTATATTTCTAATTGGAGATATAAAAAGAACAACATTTGTATTTTGTAATTCTTTTCTTAAAAAAGTTCTTAGTTTCTCTCCACTTTCTTTCATAACTTCTTCTATTATAGATTTTCTATTTTCATATGAAAAAGTAATATCCCCGAGTCCTTTTAATGTTTTTTCTCCAATTAATAAAGTTTTGGTATCTACTTCGTTTCCTAAGTTTCTAACATCATATTTAAAATTATTTATGTCTGCCTCATATCCTGATATTTCAATAAAAGATGTTTCTTTATTTATATTTGTCTTTGTTAATTTTTTTAAACAATTATATCCTGCTTCTCCAAAACCTATCACTTTTATTTTTTTCTTTTCTTTTACCATATTGATTTTTTCTCCCTTCAAATATATCTTAACGATTTACCTTTTATATATAACGTATTGTTAAATAATTCTAGCTCTCTGGTCATAAAATGTAAAAAAAGTAAAACAAATTCCTATAAAACTTGCTTTACTTTTTTAAAATTAATATATATTTTATCTATTCAACACCTGTTGCTATTACTGTTACAACAACTTCATCATCTAAACTTTTATCTATTACTGTACCAAATATGATATTTGCTTCATCATCTACTTTATCATTTATTACTTTGATTGCACTGTTTATTTCTGTTAGGCTTAAATCTTCTCCTCCTGTCACATTAAATATTACACCTTTTGCATTGTCTATTTTATTTTCTGTTAAAGGATTTTCTATTGCTTGTTTTATAGCTTCTTCTACTCTTGCTTCTCCCGCTGCTCTTCCTATTCCCATATAAGCATTTCCTTTGTATCCAAGTATTGTTTTTATATCTGCAAAATCTAGATTTATTTCACCTACTGTTGTGATTAAATCTGTTATGCTTTGTATTCCTTGTTTTACAACATCATCTGCGAGTAAGAAAGCTTCTCTTAAAGGTGTATTTTTATTTGCTACTTTTAATAAATTATCATTTAATATTACAATTAAAGCATTTACATTTTCTTTTAGTTTTCTGATTCCTTGTTCTGCTCTCATTTGTCTTAATTTTCCCTCAAACATGAAAGGTTTGGTAACTACTCCTACAGTCAATATTCCTTTTTCTTTTGCAATTTCTGCAATTACTGGAGCTGCACCTGTTCCAGTTCCTCCTCCCATTCCTGCTGTTATAAATAACATATCTGTATTTTGCAATATATTTTCAATTTCTTCTTTGCTTTCTTTTGCAGCATTTTCTCCTATAACTTCATTTGCACCTGCGCCTAATCCTTTTGTTGTTTCTTTTCCTATTTGTAATATGTTTCTATAATTTGTTCTTTTTAGCACACCCATTTCTGTATTTAATAAATATATCTCTATATTTTTTACTTTTTCATTAATTATGTGTAGGGCTGCATTATTTCCTCCACCACCTACTCCTATTACTTTTATTTTTACACTAGTATCTATATTTTGATTATTATACACTATAATTCCTCCTCTTATTGTTCCCTTTGGTTTTAACTTCACTTTTAAAGTATAACACTATATTTTTCATTTGTCTATCACAGAAAATAAAAACCAGCAAAATTAATGTTGGTTTTTATTACTTGCTATATTTTTTATAGCTTTTTTTCTTATTCTCTGAATTGCATTATCTACTGATTTTACAGGAGAGTCTAATTTCTCTGCAATTTTCACATAACTTTCTCCTTTTAAAAATCTATCAAGAACTTGTTTTTCAAATTTACTTAAATTTTTATTGACAGCATCTTCTACTTCTTTGTAACGTTCTTCTTTCATAATAGTATCTAAAGGATCTTCTATTGTTTTACTATCAAATCTTTCTAATAATTCAACACTATCATTTTCATTATTATCATAAGCTGCTGTATTTAATGATAAGTACGAATTAAGCGGTATGTGTTTTTGTCTATTAGAGCTTTTTATTGCTGTTATTAATTGTCTTTCTATGCATATATTGGCAAAAGACTTAAAAGAATTTTGCTTTGTTCTATCAAAACTCTTAATAGCCTTAAATAATCCTATCATTCCTTCTTGAACAGTATCTTCTTTCTCAGCTCCAACTATAAAATACTTTCCAACTTTCATATTTACAAGTTCTTTGTATTTTTCCAAAATATATGCTAAAGCTTCTTCGTCTCCCTTATGTATTTTTTCTATTATTTGCTCATCTGTTAAATTATTATATTTATCAGTTGTAAAAAACACGTCCTTCTCTTGCATCTGTCAATATTACCTCCAAAGTGCTTTTTTAGTATTATATATATCTAAAACGCTAATGTCAAGCAGATTTTAACGTTTTTTTAGTTTTCTCGTAATTCTTCTTTTAACATCTGCCATACTTCATCTGTTTCCATATCTTTTTGCCATGAAGCTACTCCTGCTAAATCATTCTCTTTTACTAAAGATACTTTTGCTTTTAAAGAATCTATATCTTCTATCCATATTTGTTTTTTATTTTCTCCATCCATATATTCTACATAATTTTGTTTTAGTTCATCATCCCAAGATTTCTCCACACCTTCTGGAATAACGCTATTTACATCTTTCATATAAACTGTGCTTCTACTTATTATTTCATCAGATGAATTTGTTGTCCAAACTCTTGTATAAAAAGGAATTCCAAGTATTATTTTTTCTGATTCTATTGCTTCTGTTTGTAGGAACTTAGCAAGATTTAGCTGAACCCAATTATACCCTGCTGTTGTTCCAGGAGTTGTACTTGATACTCCATTTTGGTCATATGCCATAAATACAATATAATCTGCAACATCTCCTATAATATTTCTATCAAAACATAATGACCAAGTTTCTCCCCCATCAGGTGCTGTCACGTCAACAGAAGTAACCATTCCTATTTCCTTTAATCTTGGTGTAAGTTCTATTATAAATCTAGAATACATATCTTTATCTTCTGCATACATATTTTCAAAATCTATATTAATACCATCTAAATCATATTCTACGCATTTTTCTACAATATCTTCAATTAATTTTTTTCTATTTTCATAACTATTCATTATATTAGAAGTAATATCTAAGCTCTCATTTGCTGCAACTGCATTTGAAACTATTGGCCATACTTTATATCCATTACTATGTGCCCAATCAATATAAGCTTGTCCTTCTGTTCCTACATTTTCTTCAAGGTCTCCATCTGTGTCTAAATAGAAAAATGATGGTGATACTACATTTACACCGTCTATAGCAGTCCCACTTCTATCAGGTGCTGAAGCATATTCAGAAAAATAGTCCCAAGTAAGATTTATTTTTCCTTCTACTTGTTTTTTCTCTTCTATATTTTCTCTTACTTTAACTTCATTTTCCAATATATTTGATTTAATTATTCCTATCTTGCCATCTGATGTTCTTATTCTAGAATATTTACCGTCTGTAGAAACGACTATAACAGCTTCTCCTTTATTAACTCTGTCAACAGTCCTTGAAATAAAGTTTGTAGATGATTTTACAGCAGTATTTTTACTTACAATAGCTCTCTTTTGTTCTCTATCTAAAGAATCCATTGTAATAACTCTTGTTTCTGGAATATTCTGAATTTCTACATCATATACGTCTGCCATTTCTGATACTGGTAAATATATTTCTCCATTTTTTTCAATAGCATGTGAATTAATCTGCTTATCAGAACCGTTTATATTTATTACATTCTCATTAAAACCAATCTCTGCAATTTTTTTCCCATATGTTGTTATTATTTTATTTGTTTCATTATCATGATACAAATATTTATCAAAGAAATTTGTGACATCCGCTTCTGACAAATATATAATATCATCTTCTATTAAAACATCATTTTTTAAAAGTGATGTAACATTGTTATTATTTATTATTAAATTAATTGTTGTATTGTTATCTAAAATAATATAATTATTAACAACCATTGCTACTGTAAAAATTATAATTAAAGCTATAATTGTCAAAAATGTTCTTATTATTATTTTTCTCTTCTTCTCAAGTTGGTTACTTGAAATTCTTACTTTTTTACTTTTCTTTAGTTCTTTTTCGATCATTCTTTTTCCTTTTCCCATGTATCTTTCTCCCTCAATATATTTTTACTATAACACTATAACATAAATATTTTTCTCAATAAACATTTTTTTAAAATTTAATATTACTTTTTCATATTTTTTAAAAAAACTTTTTGTTCATTTGTAATCCTAAAAGATTCTATTGCTTTTTGTATAGTTTTATTGTAGGTAAAATTATCTAAGTCTGCTTCTTCTATCAAATACTTAATGGTTCTATCATAATATTTAATAAGACAAATAGATATCGCCCATGCAACTGCCATCTGTACATAATACTTGTCCACTTTAATATTATTAAATATCTTAAAGTTTTTTTCTAAATGTTCTTCATCTATAAAGTAATCAAGTATCATTACAACACCAAATCTGACTTCAAATTCTTTTTTAGATTTTAAATACTCTTGTAAAACCTTCCACATATCACATTTATTTTTCTTTGTTATTTTTAATCCTGTACAAAAAGTATCACAAACTGCCCAATTATCTATTTTAGGAATAAATTCTTTTATATATTTAATAATTACATTAAACTCTTCCTTAGCACCACCTATTAACATACCTTGAAGCATTATTTCTTCATAATAATTATCTTTTATGTGTTTCATTAATTCTTCAAAGTCATACTTTTTTAATAATTCTTTTGCATACTTCCTAAGAGCAGGTATTCTAATTCCTATTATATTATTTGTTCCAGGACATAATTTTTTTTGAAATTCTTGATACTTTTTATCTTGCATTTCAAATAATTCTTTCTCTATATTTAATCTCATAATAAATTCCTACTTAATACCTAATTCCCTATTTACGTTATATAATAACTTATCTAAATTATGATTATAACGAGACATTTTCTTTAATATACTTCTTTTATCTACCATATTTACTATGTCTTCTCTTATTTCTTCTACGCTAGTAATTTTATGTTCTAAATTTATTTCTTGATTATACAAGAATTTCTTTATTAAACTTTTTTTAGAAGTATTTTCATATAAGTAATTTATTTGTTCATTTAATTTACTTGCATCTTCCATTAATCTATCTGCCTCATTAAAGAAATTATATCTTCTACGATTTCTTGACAGAATATTTAATCCTTTTTTAAATTTAACAATTTTAGTTTTAATCTCTTCTAATTCATTTCTATAATCTAAAACTTTCTTAGAATCTTCTTGCTTTGCTCCATTTATTATTTCTATTACAACTCCAGTTGTACAAGCAATCAAAAAGCTTAAGCAAATATTTGTTACTATCTCTACATCTCTATAATAAGATATTCCTGTAAGCACGACTAATAATAAAATTATAACCATAACTATAGCTACAGTTCTATTATAATTCTTTTTATAATTTTCCATTTCAACATCCTTCTTCCTTATTTTTTGCTTATAATATCACAATATTACTGATTAGTGAACCACCCATTGTCTAAAGCCAATGGGCTTCCTGCTTCATCGACCTCGTAACCTACTATCTCCACAGGCGTTAATTCGGAC
>CALXFC010000049.1 GCA_944387485.1 uncultured Clostridia bacterium | reverse complement strand
TATCAACGGGTCAAGTAAGAATTTACTTTACATTAGGATTTGTAATATTAATTACAATAGCAGGTGGAATAGTATTAATTAAAAAATTTGTATTGTAATAAAATAAAGGGATAACTTTTAGCAGTTATCTCTTTAAGTTAAAAAAGGAAGCAAAATAATTTTGTATTAGAAATGCATGAAATAAGAAGAATAGCTATAGAAAAGAAGGTAATAAAAACAAGTTATTTTGTCATATATGTTGATAAATTAATGAATTTGTTGTAAAATATTAAATGTCAGGGAAGGAAGAGAATAATGAATGCAGATTTGGAAAAACTAATAAAAGAAGTTGAAGAAGAAATAAAGCCACAATTTCAAGAATTAGATAGAATTTGTGAAATTAATAGCAAAAAAGTATTAGATGCATTCCAAGAATGTGATTTACAAGAAAGTCATTTATCATCATCAACAGGATATGGAATAGATGAACCAGGAAGAAACAAAATAGAAGAAATATATAGCAAAATATTTAAAGCAGAAGATGCATTAGTAAGGACACAACTTATTTCTGGTACACATGCTTTAACTGTGACACTTTTTGGTTTATTAAGACCTGGAGACACTATGATAAGCATTACAGGGGCACCATATGATACCTTACAAACTGTAATAGGAATTGGTGAAGATATAAGTAAAAGTTCTTTAAAAGCATTTAATATTAATTACGAACAAATAGAATTGGTAAATAATGATTTTGATATAGATACAATTAAAAAACGACTTAGTGAAAATAATGTAAAATTAGTCGAAATACAAAAGTCCAGAGGATATTCGACCAGAGAAACTCTTACTATAGAAAAAATAGAAAAAGTGATTAAAGCAATAAGAGAAGTTAATAAAGATGTAATAATTATGGTTGATAATTGTTATGGAGAGTTTGTAGAAGAGAAAGAACCAATTGAAGTAGGAGCAGATATAGCTGTAGGTTCTTTGATGAAAAATTTAGGAGCAGGAATTGCAACTTCAGGAGCATATATAGTTGGAAGAAAAGATTTGATAGAATTATGTGCCGAAAGGTTAACTTCACCAGGAATTGGTAAAGAAATAGGACCTTCATTAAATCAAAATCCGTTATTGTTAAAAGGCTTGTTTTTTGCACCATCAGTTGTAAGAAGTAGCGTCAAAACAGCAATTTTTGCAAGTAGAATGCTAGAGAGATTAGGATATAATGTAGAACCTAAGTATAATGATAAAAGAGGAGATATTGTACAAACTTTAATGTTAGGGACAGAAGAAAAATTAGTAAAGTTCTGTCAAGGAATACAGAAGGGTTCACCAATAGATTCTAATGTTTTACCATATCCAGGAGATATGGGAGGATATGAAGATAAAGTAATAATGGCAGCGGGAACATTTACACAAGGTTCAACAATTGAACTTAGTTGTGATGGACCAATAAGAGAGCCTTACATTGCATATATGCAAGGAGGACTTACTTATGAATATGGTAAGCTTGGAATATTAAAAGCTATCGAATTTATGCAAAAGTAAAAGAAAAGGAGAGAGAAAAATGGTTGTTGTAGTATTATTAGTTTTAATTGTTTTAATAACATTATTATTGATATTTGGAGGAAGGGAGCAAAGAGAAGAAAATAAAAGATTAGAAAAAAAGAGAAAAGAGGCTGAAAAGAAAGCAAAACAGCAAATGAAAGAAAAAAGAGACAATATTGCTAAAACGAGACAAGAGTATAAGGATTTATTCAAAGAAATACAAAGTACTCCAGAAGAAGAGCCAGAAGAAGATGATGACGATGAAATTGATGAAGAAGATGATGATAGCAATTTAGAATCATTTGAAGAGAGTGAAAAGCCAACTGAAATAGAACAGAATACTAATTTGAATGAGTTAAGTTTTGAAACTCCTCAAGAAGATAGTAAATATAATGAAGATGGTGACAAAGAGGAAAAAGAGGAAGATATAGAAGACGAAAATATAGAAGATGAAGATATAGAAGATGAAAAAATAGAGGAAGAAGACATAGAGGATGAAGACATAGAGAAAGAAGATATAGAAGAAGTAAAAAAAGACGAAAAGAGTAATAGTGATGATATAGTTGAATGGTTTATTCCAGGAATAAATGATAATAAAGAGCAAGAAAAGGAGACAGAAAAAAAGGAGACTAAAAAGGAATCAAAAAAAGAAATAAAAGAAGAGCCTCCATATATTGAAGATGAATTAGATAGATATATAAAAGAAGCAAAGGCAAAGGATATAGGTTACTTAAATGGTGATGATCCAGAAGAAGATGAAGATATAGAAGAAGAACCAGTAAAGAAAACTACAAAAAAAAGTACTACTAAAAAATCAACAACAAAGAAGACTACTTCTAAAACTACAACAAAAAAGACAGCGACAAAGAAGAAAACGGAAGAGAAGCCAAAAACAACTAAAAAAGGAACAACAAAAAAAGGTACAACTAAAAAAGGAACAACCAAAAAAAGAACAACAAAGAAAGATGAATAAAGTAAGAAAGGTAATCAAATGAAAGTAGTAGTAATTGGCGGGGGACCTGCTGGGATGATGGCTGCAATTACAGCTAGTAAAAAAGGTGATAACGTTATATTAATTGAAAAAATGAAATCATTAGGTAGAAAACTATTGATAACAGGGAAAGGAAGATGTAATATAACATCTTCTTTACCTATAGAGGAATTTATAAAAAACACACCAGGAAATGGTAAGTTCTTATTTAGTTGTTATCAGAGTTTTACGAACGAAGACATAATAAACTTTCTAAAAGAGGAAGGATTAAATGTAAAAGAGGAAAGAGGAAACCGTGTATTTCCTGTTACAGATCATTCTAAAGATGTATTGGAATGTTTCTTGAAAAAGTTAAAAAACAATAATGTAGAAATACATTATGATGAAAAGGTAGAAGAAATTTTATACAAAGAAAAAGAAAATCATAAAATGGTTACAGGAGTAAAAACAGATAAAGAAACAATATTAGCAGATAAAATAATTTTAGCAACAGGAGGAAAAAGTTATCCTTTGACAGGTTCTACAGGAGATGGATATAAGTTAGCAAAAAAAGTAGGACATACTATAATTGATGCAAAGCCATCACTTGTGCCGATTGAGATTTATCAAAAAGATATATGTAAACGATTACAAGGATTAAGTTTAAGAAATGTTTCAATTAGATTATTAGATGAGGAAAAAGGCAAAAATATATATGAAGATTTTGGAGAAATGATGTTTACTCATTTTGGAGTATCTGGTCCAATAATACTTAGTTCATCAGCGCATTTGGTTAGATATAATAATGTTGAAGAAAAATATAAAAAAAGAGCTATAAAATTAGTTATAGATTTTAAGCCGGCACTTTCAGAGCAAAAATTAGAAGCAAGGATTCTTAGAGATTTTAGTGAACTAAAAAATAAACAGTATAAAAATAGTTTAGATAAATTATTACCACAAAAATTAATACCGGTTATTATAGAAGAAAGTAAAATAGAACCTACTAAAAAAGTTAATGAAATAACAAAAGAAGAAAGAAAAAGATTAGTGTATTTATTAAAAAGTTTTATATTAGAAATAAAAGGGTTAAGACCTATTGAAGAAGCAATTATTACATGTGGAGGAATAAATATAAAAGAGATAAATCCTAAGACCATGGAATCTAAAATAGTTAAAGGATTGTATTTTGCAGGAGAGATAATAGATGTAGATAGTTATACAGGTGGATTTAATTTACAGATTGCATATTCAACAGGATATGTTGCAGGATTGTCTTAAAAGAAGGCAATCTTTTTCTTAAAGGAGGAAATAATGAATGAATTTATAACTATAGAAAATAATGTTACTTCAGAATTTACAGAGAAGAAATCTAAGTTTATTGGAAATTTATTTTATGTTGAAACTAGCAATGAAGCGGAAGAATTAATAAAAATTACTAAAAAGAAATACTTTGATGCGAAGCATAATTGCATTGCTTATAGGGTAATTGAGAATGGACAAATAGTAGAAAGGTTTAGTGATGATGGCGAACCATCTGGAACAGCAGGTAGTCCTATGTTAAATATTTTACAAAGAAACAATTTGGTAAATGTTTTAATAGTAGTAACAAGATATTTTGGTGGAATATTATTAGGTACAGGTGGACTGGTTAGAGCTTACCAAAATAGTTTATTACTTTCTTTAGAAAATACTAATAAGATAACTAAATGTCTTGGAGAAGTATTAGAGGTAATTTTGGAATATAGCGATTTTGATAATTTTCAATATTATTGTAAAAATAATAAAATAAATATAATAGAAACTAATTATAAAGAGAATATTGTTTGTAAAATTGAGTTAGAAGAAGACAAAAAAACAAAGCTAATGAAAGATTTTAAACAAAAAAATATAAAAATAAATAATATAAAAGAATTATATAAAAAATATATAACAAAAAGTATATAAAAATAGTACTTTTGTAAAAAATATGGTAAAATTTTCCAAAAAGTCTTGTAAATATTTTCCAGCAATAATATAATCGAATTGTAAAAAATTTACAATAATTATTTTAGGAGGGAAAATATGGAAGAAAAAATTTCTGTTTTAATAGCAGATGACAATCAAGAATTTAGCCATACATTATCAAGCTATATAAATTCTCAAGACGATATGGAGATAATTGGAATGGCGAAAGATGGAAACGAAGCAGTTGAAATGGTAGCAAATATACAGCCAGATATTGTTTTATTAGATGTAATAATGCCACATTTAGATGGATTAGGTGTTTTAGAAAGAATAAATGCAATGAGTAGTAGCAAAAAACCAATTTGCATTATGCTATCAGCAGTAGGTCAAGACAAAATTACACAAAAAGCAATTATGTTAGGAGCGGAATATTATGTGGTAAAACCATTTGATATAGAACTCTTAATAAAAAGAATTAGGGAAATTAAATTTTATAAACCAAATCAAAATGCAAATAATTTTATTATAAAAGAAAGAAGACAACCATACATAGATATTTCTAATAAAAATGGTAGTAAGGAAGATAATTTAGAAGCTTTAGTTACAAATATTATTCATGAAGTTGGTGTTCCAGCACATATTAAAGGATATCAATACTTAAGAGAGGCAATAATAATGGTTGTAAATGATATTGATGTAATAAATCAAATAACAAAAAGTTTATATCCTAAAATTGCATACAAATTCAATACTACACCAAGTCGTGTGGAAAGAGCAATTCGCCATGCAATAGAAGTAGCTTGGGGAAGAGGTCAACAAGAAACTGTTGAAAAAATATTTGGATATACAATTTCAGCAGCAAAAGGTAAACCAACAAACAGTGAATTTATAGCAATGATAGCAGATAAATTAAGGCTTGAATTAAAGAGTGCGTAAGATTTTAGTAAAACTCAGAAGCAAAAGGAATATAAAGAATTTAGAATTATTACCCATTGCAATAAACAGTATGAAAGGAAAAATAGATTAAGTGAAAAAAATGCAATAAATCAATAGAAATTGAAAGAAGTGAAAGCCAGCGTCATTTGGGCGCTGGCAATATTATATGCCATTTTAGGGTTTGCTCAAACTGCACGTTTTACACGTGGTTATGATTCTTCTAAGTTAGATAAACTATATTCAATAATTTGGTTTATAACACTATTGAAGCTCATCTCATTCTTTTTCACTAATTCGTTAATTTTATCAAAAGTTTTTTCAACTTATATGAATTGTTCTAGTTACTGTGTTATTTGCTTTTGAAGGTTTTTTAATTTTTAATTTTTTCATGTATATTACCTATCACATATTATAATTAAAAATAAATTAAAAATAAGTACACAAAGTGCGCACAAACTAAATTATTATGATATAATTCAATATATAGGAAATAAGAAGGGTGGAAAAGCAAATGAAGAAATTAAAAATTATTTCTATAATTGTATTCATTTTAAGTGTTTTGTTATGTGAAAATTTTGTCTATGCAGAAGAATTATTTCATGAAATAGAACCTGGAGATATCGAAGAAACAGAGGAAACGAAAGAAAGAGAAGAAGTATCAAGAAATATATTTACAAATATTTTAAAATTTCCAAATACTGAAGTAGAAACAGATTACTTTAATACAATTGATGAGAAGGCTTTAAATTATGATGAGATTTTATATCAAATTATAGCGTTAGATTTTGAACAGGCAGAAGAAGTAATTGGATTTCAGCAAGAAGCAGAGGAAGAACTGAATAAACAAATGGAGTATATTGATGAACAAAAAATTTTAGCTCAAGGAGAAAATCCAACAGTAACAATAGATGAAGTGAATAACTTAATAGATGAATATAATAAAAATTATATTCAAAAGCAGAAAGAAATTAAAGAAAGACGCCCTACATATGATGAAAATAATTGGAAGGAGTTACAAAATGGGAATCAAATGGTATTTACTGATACTACTGGGAAAACAGCATATTTGTTTATATTTGTTAAAGTCACAGACAATGATTTTAAAGGAGAGAAAACAAAATATCTTTCTGGTGAATATGATATGAACTATGAATATTTTAAGAAAAACATAGATAATGAGGCGTCAATGGAAGGAACAAGTAATACAACAACGAATATAATTCAAAATCAAGAACAAAAACCAAGCGAAGAGGAACAAAAGCCAACACAAAACAATTATAAAAATAATGATAAAACAGTATCACCAACAAAACTACCAAAAGCACGGTTTGACAAGCATTATAATACCAGTAATATTTATATTAATATTAAGTATAATTTTCTATAAAAGGCAAAAATACTGGAAAGGTGTAAAATAAGAGAATAAAGCAATAGACAAAAAATCTATTGCTTATTTTTTTGATGCGAGAAAAGTTAAATATTTCACTTTTTAGTTTTTATTGTTGGAAAATTAAATGCATTGTTTATTAAAATAAATACTTACATGGCAGAGATTTTTTTAAATATGGTGTATAGGTATGAAAAATTTGGAAATAATAATACAAATACATAAAGTTTGGAGGTATACAAATGAGTCAAAGTGGAGTAAAAAATATGATGATTTTAAAGAATTTGCCATCAAATATAGTAGAAGAGGCTATTATAATTCTTAAAAATAATAATAAAGTTAAACAAAATGAAAAAATAGAAAGCAATAAGATTGATAAGGAAAGTAAAAAAACAGAAAATGATTATATTTTAAAAGAAGCTGAAATGTTAGTATCAAATTATATTAAGAGGTTAGAGGAAAAGAAAAAAGAAAAGAATGAAGTACAAAATAAGATAAAAACAAAATGTAAAAAAATGAAAAAAACAATAATAGTAATGAGTGTAATTATTTTAATTGAAACTATAATATTATTAATAAAATAAAAGAATAAAACATCTCTTTCGGACATATAGTTAAAAAAGAACTAAGGAAGAGGTGTATTTTTATGGAAAGAACATTATCGGTGGAAGAAAAGATAAGACGAGCTGAGGCAATATATGAGAGGAGACAAGGAAATAATAGACAAGTAGCAACTATAAATGTAGCTAAAAAGCAAAAGAAAGATATAAAGTTGTTGAAAAAAATGCTCATTCAAATATTGGTATGTATGCTTATTTATTTAGCTATATATCTTGTACAAAATAACCAATATGTTTTTTCGGAAGATTTTATAAACAAAGCAAATGATATTTTATCATATGATACAAATTTTATAGAATTATATAATAATGCTAAAAGTGGGATTTTGAGTTTGTTTTCTAATACTAAAGAAGATAGTACAAATAACGAGGAAGCTGGTATGGAAAATGCGATAGGTGGTGCGGTGGATGAAAATACAACTAATATAGATGTTTCTGAAGCTGAACAACAACAAGAATTATCACAAACAGAAAAAGACATAGAGAATGTTAAGAAAACAACAAGTTTTATTAAACCAATCGAAGGTGTTGTTTCTTCAAAATTTGGTCAAAGAGACACTGCAACAGGTACAGTTCCTAAAAATCATACTGGAACAGATATTGCAGCAAATGTAGGAACAAAAATAAAGTCTGCAACTGATGGCGAAGTTGTACTTTCGTCTGAAGAAGGAGATTATGGGAAACACTTAAAAATACAAATAGGAGAAGTAAGTATTATTTATGCACATTGTAATGCGTTATATGTAAAACAAGGGGATATGGTTGTACAAGGACAAGAAATAGCAGAAGTAGGATCAACTGGTAATTCAACAGGACCACATCTACATTTTGAGATTAGATATCAAGAAAGAAAGGTTGATCCTCAAAGTATTTTAGAACTATAGAGGAGGAGATTATGAGATTTAAAATTGATTTAAAAATTTTCTTGTTTTTGTTATTATTCTATTTTACTAAGCAATTAGATATATATATTTTAATACTTACATTTGCATTTATTCATGAATTAGGACATTTGATATGTGGACTGTGCTTAGGAATGAGACCTGATAAAATGGAAGTAAAACCATATGGTGTTAGTATATCTTTTAAAATAAACACAAAAGATTATAATAGAAAATTAGGAAAAGGAAATTTATTAGAGATAAAGAAAATAATTGTTTCAATGGCAGGACCTTTAACTAATTTAATTATAATTTTAATAAGTTTAAATTATAATATAAATGTGTTTTTAGGATTAAAAATCATATATTCAAATTTGTTACTTATTATATTTAATTTGCTACCACTTTATCCTTTAGATGGAGGTAGGATATTAGAAAGTATTTTACATATAATTTGTGGAAAGAAGAATGCAGAAATATGTACAAACCGTATTTCTTTTGCTGTTTTAATAATACTTACAATTATTGCTAGTATTAGCATTTTCTACATAAAAAATATAGCAATTTTTATTATTATTATTTTCCTTTGGATAATTTATATTAAAGAAGATAGAATATATAGAAATAGAAATAAAATTTATAATTTAATAGAAAAAACTATTGAAATAAAACCTAATTAATAGTAAACTAATATTAATGATAAAAAAGGAGAAGTGCAAATGATGAAGAAGTTTTTAAAGAAATCTAAGGGGGTTACTCTGATTGCTTTAGTAATTACAGTTGCAATAATATTAATTTTGGCAAATGTTCTTATATATAATGTATCAGGTAATTTAAGAACAACTAAGCTAACGAATATGCAAGCAGACATAGAAAACTTACGAGACAAAGTTTCTGTTTATTATTCTCAATATGGTATGATACCAGCTGATACAACGATAGAGTATACAAATATAAATAATATTAATGCTATTAGTAGTACAATAGATACAGGACCATTTTATGTAATAGACCTTAGTGCAATGGAAAATGTAAGTTTAAACTATGGTAAAGATTATGAGAAAATAAAAAATGGTGAGGCAACAACACAAGAGCAAATTAACAGTTTAACAGATATATATATAATAAATAGTACAAGCCACAATATTTTTTATGTACAAGGAATAGAGACAGATGGAGAAACTTTCTATACTGATTATTCTGAAGAAGATAAGGATAGTGTGCCTGTAGAAATGAGAGATACGATAAAAGAGATAAAATTTGCATCAGCAAGTGTATATATTTTAACAAAAGACGGAGAGTTATGGGTAGTAGGAAGAAATGAATATGGAGAATTAGGTTTAGGAGATACAACTGATAGAAATGTATTTCAACAAGTAGATATACCAAAATTAAAGCATATATATGCAAATATGTATTGCGTATTTGCAATGACAGAAGATGATGAAATATATGCATGGGGAGAAAATAATTATGGTCAATTAGGTTTGGGAGATACAACTAATAAATTATTACCAACAAAATTAGATATAACAGATGTAAAAGAAATATATCCATATTGGCAGCATAATGTTCTAATGAAAAATGATGGTAGTATATGGTCTGCAGGAATGAATTCACAAGGACAATTAGGATTGGGGGATACAACTAATAGAAGCACATTTACAAAGATAAATATAGACAATGTAAAAGATGTAAAAGTAGGAACAGAACATACAATGGTATTAAAAAATGATGAAACTGTTTGGACAACAGGATATGGGGGATATGGAGCATTAGGATTAGGCAATACGAGTAGCAAAACCACTTTTACAAAAACAAGCTTAACGGATGTAAAACAAATTGTTAATGGAAGATGTGAAACAGTAGTATTAAAAAATGATGGAACTGTTTGGGGATGTGGATATAATTTAAGAGGAGAATTAGGACAGGGAAATACAACACAGCAAATAAATTTTGTAAAAATTCCAGTAGAAAATGTAAAAGAAATAAAATGTGAATATAGTACAGTATTAGCAATAACAAATGATAATAAAATATACGGTTGGGGAATGAATGATCATAGTCAAATAGATGGAAAGACAGAAGAACATATTTTGTCTCCACAAGAAATGATTATTGATGATTGGAAAGAAATATATGTTGCAGGTCAAGGAAATATTTTTATTAAAAAGAATGATAATACTTTATGGGGACGTGGAGAAAATAACTTTGGTGAATTAGGACAAGGAAATTTCCAAGAAATATATACGGATTTTGTAAGAATAGATTATTTGAAGAAATAGAAGTTTTTTCTATTTCTTTTTATATTACAATTATGTTACAACAATGAAAAATATTGCAAAAGGAGAAGTTTTATAGTATAAATAATTTAAATAGTATAACAGGAGAAAAGAGGAAGAAAAAGATGAAAAAGATTTTAATAGAGGCTAAAAGCCTTGGTACTGTACACACACACACACACACACACACACACACACTATATTCTTATAAAACAATAAAAAAACAGAGGGGAGTTAGCTTAATAGCTTTAGTTGTAACAGTTGCAATAATATTAATATTAACAAATGTTCTTATATATAATGTATCAGGCAATTTAAGAACAACTAAGCTAACGAATATGCAAGCAGACATAGAAAACTTACGAGACAAAGTTTCTATTTATTATTCTCAATATGGAATGATACCAGCTGATACAACAATAGAGTATACAAATGTAGAAAATATTAAGTCTATTAGTGAAGCTACAGATACAGGAGCATTTTATGTAATAGACCTTGGAGCAATGGAAAATGTAAGTTTAAATTATGGTAAAGATTATGAGAAAATAAGAAATGGTGAGGCAACAACACAAGAGCAAATTAATAGTTTAACAGATATATATATAATAAATAGTACAAGCCACAATATTTTTTATGTACAAGGAATAGAGACAGATGGAGAAACTTTCTATACTGATTATTCTGAAAAAGATAAAGATACTGTGCCTGTAGAAATGAGAGATACGATAAAAGAAATAAAATTTGGAGCAGTAAGTACAATTATATTAGCAAAAGATGGAACAGTGTGGGTTACAGGAGGAAACTTGTATGGAGAATTAGGATTAGGAGATACGGAAAAGAGAAATGTATTTCAACAAGTAGATCTACCAAAAGTAAAGAAAATATATTCAAGCATGTATTGTGTATTTGCAGTAACAGAAGATGATGAGATATATGTATGGGGAGAAAATAATTATGGACAATTAGGATTGGGAGATACAACCAATAGATTATTACCAACAAAGTTAGATATAACAGATGTGAAAGAAATATATCCATATTGGCAGCATAATGCTATAATGAAAAATGACGGTAGTATATGGGTTAGTGGATTAAATTCAAGAGGACAATTAGGACTGGGAGATAATACTAATAGAACTACGTTTACAAAAGTAAATATAGATGATGTTAAAGATGTAAAATTAGGAACAGAACATACAATAGTGCTAAAGAATGACGGGACAGTTTGGACAACAGGATATGGAGGATATGGAATGTTAGGGGTAGGTGATACAAATAGTAGAAATACTTTTACAAAAGCTAATATAACAGATGTAAAACAAATTGTAAATGGAAGAGTTGAAACGATTGTACTAAAAAATGATGGAACTGTTTGGGGATGTGGATATAATTTAAGAGGAGAATTAGGACAGGGAAATACAACACAGCAAACAAGTTTTGTGAAGGTCCCAATAGAAAACGTAAAAGAGTTAAAATGTGAATATGGTACAATAGTTGCAATAACAAATGATGATAAAATTTATGGTTGGGGAATGAATCACCATGGTCAGTTAGATGGAAAAACAGAAGAACATATTTTGTCTCCACAAGAAATGATTATTGATGATTGTAAAGAAATATATGTTGCAGGTCAAGGAGATATTTTTATTAAAAAGAATGATAATACTTTATGGGGGCGTGGAGAAAATAGTTATGGAGAATTAGGACAAGGAAATTTCCAAGACCCATATATGGATTTTATGAAAATAGATTATTTAAAGAAATAGAA
>CALXFC010000048.1 GCA_944387485.1 uncultured Clostridia bacterium | reverse complement strand
GGAGCGGGTAGAGGGAATCGAACCCTCGCGACAAGGTCGGAAGCATTGCATTCTACCACTAAATTATACCCGCAAATATTACAATAATAAGTATAACATATTTTTTTTTTAAAGTATAGATTATCCTTGAAAATCTGTTGTAAAATTACATAAAATATAGTATAATAAAAAATACATGGGGATGCAATGGTTTCGACATAATACTAGAAGTATGGATTGCAAGTAGTGGATGGTTGCTTTGGCCACTTAAAAAAAGCAAAATTAAATATAAACGCTGATAGAGAAGAATTAGCATTAGCTGCTTAGTTTGCAGCTACGCTTTACTAAAAAGTCCCACCTTTTTAGATAAAGTGTTATATTAGTGGGAAACGAAGCTACTTTTGCTTTTGAGGTAGTAGGTATTTTAAAAAGCTATATTTTAATAAAACCTGTTTGTTGGTGTTATTAAAATGAATATAATAAACAAACTAAACTTGTAGATATCTATATGGAAGGTATTATGGACAGGAGTTCGACTCTCCTCATCTCCACCATTATTGAAGCAACTTAATTTATAAGTTGCTTTTAAAATTGAAAATTATGTAAAATTATGATATAATAAAAGAGTATCTATTTTGTAGGCTTAGCCATTAGAGAAAGGAAAATCATGGCTACTATTGTTAAGATTGATGAAGAGTTCGCAAGGTACCGTATGTTCAATACTCAGGACAAGCACGATATCTTTGTTACAGACTTCGATAATGGAGTTGCAAAGATAGATTTTACTGATGAGTATACACCAGAATTAATGGCTAGAATCATTGTAGGATGCTTTGATAAGAAATCAAACTTTAAGGAGGCTATTCTTAAGGCATATGATTGTCCTGATGATGATTGCTTTAAAGGAATCCAACTGAATGTTTTTGGTAAGCATCTATTGGTTACTGAAAAAACTGCCAATATAAGCATGATATCACGTTTTATCAGAGATTCGATTGATGAGTTTATAAACACTCTTAAAAGAAAAGTGCTCAAAGAATTCGAAGAGTACAAAAATGTCTATGAAGACATGAAAGAAGCATTTCATAGTCAAAATATTCAATTTAACGGAGTACAATCTGAGCAGGAGTGGATGAATTGGAGTAGATATGTAATCCAAGAAGATGAAGGGCAACCAATCGTTTTTGCTGGTGAATCTTTTGCAAGATATGTGCAGTTTCTTATTGATAAAAGAGGTGTTCCAGACTGGGTAGCATTTGATAAGGGATATGCAGCAGTTATAGATCATACTCAAGCTAATGGAGCTATGCTTCAGAGAGCATTTGATATGCTTATCAAGTGTTGGAAACACGGTGGGCGTCTCTCAATGTGGAATGATGATCGAGCAAAGAAGGAATATGAAGCTTTGCTAAATGAATTCTAATGGTCAGCCAACATAGGAATATAATAATTCCTATCAAAAAAGAAAAATATTTTCTTTTACCTCCTTTTTAAGGAGGTTTCTTTTTAGTTAATGAAAAATTATCAATTGACTTTTATGTAAATAAAATATATAATATTAATATCTGTAGGTAGAAGTACTGACTTAGAGAGAGGAACATCATGAAGACTACTATAAAAAATACGAAGAAACTTTTTGAGTTTGAAGATGGAAAAGGATTTAAAATCATAGTTGAAGACTTTGAAGATGGATTAGCAGTTATAGAAATTCCAATAGAGGCTGAGGGAGCACCAGAGGAAAGTGTAATATATATTAGTGTTATAGATGAAGATAGATATGAAGCTTTTATATCTGGATGCTTTAGTAAAGAATCTAACTTTAGGGAGGAATTGTTAAAAGCATATGAATGTAGTCCAGATACAGAATTTCTTGGATTCAAACTGAAAGTCCAGGAAATGTTTTGTATCATAACGGAAGAGGATTCTTCAATTTTCAAAATCAAAGAAATTTTAAGTAAAATGGTTCTTATTTTTGCTAGAAAAATTTTGGATGAAACAAATGAACAAATAGCTGAGTATAATGAGATGATTAAGAAATTTAATGATATTCTTGATCATATACAATTAAAATTTAAAAGCTATCGTGCAGAGGAAGAATACGAAAAAAGACTTAATGAAAAAAATATAGAAGAGATAGGATATGGCGAAGATTTCGTTACTTATGCTCAATATATTATTAGTCAAGGGAATTGTGATATTTCTGAAGCTGTTCAAGAAACATATAAAACGTTTGATTATATTGGAGATGTAGATTATGGTAATTTACCAATAATACAATTTATTTGTCAATACTGTTTGTATGGTGATGAGATATTTAAAAGCTATTTGAATATAATAATGCAAAAATTTAATGATGAGCTAGATGATCTCTAAGAAAGGATTAAAATGAAAAGTTAAATAACTTTCATTAAAAGAAACTTTTCTTGCCCTCTTTAAATAGGGGGTTCTTTTTTTAAAATATGATGAATATAATAAAATGTGAACATTTTGTGAAATTTTTAAAATAAGTATTGACAATTAGCAAATTAGGGTATACATTATTAGCAGTCAAAAGGATAGAGTGCTAAAAATTAAAGGAGGTAATAAATATGATTAAACCATTAGGAAGTAGAGTATTAATAAAAATGAAAGAAGGCGAAGAAACAACTAAAAGTGGAATAATACTTGCAGGAGCAGCACAAGAAAAGCCACAAGTAGCAGAAGTAATTGAAGTTGGCCCTGGAGAAATAGTAGATGGAAAACCAGAAATAATGAAAGTTCAAAAAGGTGATAATGTTATAGTTTCAGAATATTCAGGAACAAAAGTAAAATATGAAGGTATAGATTATGTAATAGTAAGACAAGATGATATATTAGCAAAAGTTGAGTAAAATAGAAAGTTTTTAAGGAAAGGAATGATATAAAATGGCAAAGATGATTAAATTTGGAGAAGATGCTAGAAAATCTTTATTAGAAGGTGTAAATAAATTAGCAGACACTGTTAAAGTTACATTAGGACCAAAAGGAAGAAATGTAGTTTTAGATAAAAGTTATGGCGCACCATTAATTACTAATGATGGTGTAACAATAGCAAAAGAAATAGAATTAGAAGATAAATTTGAAAATATGGGAGCTCGTTTAGTAAAAGAAGTTTCAACAAAAACAAACGATGTTGCAGGAGATGGAACAACAACAGCTACAGTTTTAGCACAAAGTATGATTAAAGAAGGTGTTAAAAACGTAGCAGCAGGAGCAGACCCAATGGCAATTAAAAGAGGTATGGATAAAGCTGTAAATACAGCTGTAGAAGGGTTAAAAGAAATCAGTTCACAAGTTAATGGAAAAGAAGATATAGCAAGAGTTGCAAGTATATCAGCAAATAATGAAGAAATAGGAAACTTAATCGCAGAAGCAATGGAAAAAGTTTCAAAAGATGGTGTTATAACAATAGAAGAATCTAAAACATCAAATACAGAATTAAATGTTGTTGAAGGTATGCAATTTGATAAAGGATATTTATCACCATATATGGCAACAGATACAGAAAAAATGGAAGCTGTTTTAGATAATCCATATATATTAATTACAGATAAAAAGATTAGTAATATCCAAGAAATATTACCATTACTAGAAAGTTTAATGCAAGAATCAGGAAAATTATTAATAATTTGTGATGATATGGAAGGAGAAGCTTTATCTACATTAATCTTAAATAAATTAAGAGGTGTATTAAATGTAGTAGCAGTTAAAGCTCCTGGATTCGGAGATAAGAGAAAAGCAATGCTTCAAGATATAGCAACATTAACAGGAGGAGAAGTAATAACATCTGATTTAGGATTAGAATTAAAAGATACTACAATTGCACAATTAGGTAGAGCAAAACAAGTTAAAGTTCAAAAAGAAAATACAATTATAGTAGATGGTGCAGGAGACAAACAACAAATAGCTGACAGAGTTGCACAAATAAGAGCTCAAATAAATGAAACAAAGAGTGATTATGATAAAGAAGGATTACAAGAAAGACTTGCTAAAATTGCAGGTGGAGTTGCAGTAATTGGTGTAGGTGCAGCAACAGAAGTTGAAATGAAAGATAAAAAATTAAGAATAGAAGATGCTTTATCTGCAACAAAAGCAGCAGTAGAAGAAGGAATTGTAGCAGGTGGAGGAACAGCACTCCTAAATGTAACAACTAAAGTTCAAAAATTATTAGATACATTAAAAGATGGAGAAAAATTAGGTGCTGAAATTGTATTAAAAGCATTAGAAGAACCTGCAAAACAAATTGCAAGAAATAGTGGATTAGAACCAGCAGTTATTGTTGAAAAAGTAAAATCAGAAAAAGAGGGAATCGGATTTGATGCAGCAACTGAGACTTATGTAGATATGAAGAAAGCTGGAATTGTAGACCCAACTAAGGTAACAAGAAGTGCACTTCAAAATGCAGCATCAATTGCATCTATGGTACTTACAACAGAAAGTTTAGTAACAGATGTACCAGAAGAAAAATGCAATTGCAAACATAATGATGCACCATCAGGAATGGAAGGAATGTATTAATAAATAAAAATGAGGGAAGTTACAACTTGTAGCTTCTCTTATTTTAAAGAAAATATTTTTAGAATTATTGATTTTTTTAATAGGGTAATGTATAATAAGTTTTGTATTCTTATGCCCGAATAGCTCAGTTGGTAGAGCAACGGATTCGTAACCCGTAGGTCAGCAGTTCGATTCTGCTTTTGGGCACCATATCCTAATAGATTACGAGCCATAAAAAGTTTGTAAGTTTTTTAAAAAATATGAAAGTTAAATTTTACAAAAAGTGCTAAATATGTTATAATGTTAATATGCAAAATTTTCACTCCATTTTGCAGCGAGTATCTATCAGCATTGTAAAGAAATTTCTTTAGGAGGGGCAATGAGTAAGAGTGACTATGATTACGTTGTTGAAATGATGAAAGAATATGAACCTGAAGATAATCAAAAAAGAAGATGTATAATAAATTATGAGGCTATTGCTGAAGGTCTATGTATAACAAAAGGAAAGGTGAAAGTACCAGCAAGTGTTGAAGTAAAAAGAAAATTCCGTGAAGAATATGAAAAATATGTTAATAGAACGCTAAGAATGATTAAGGAACCACTTGCAATAATTGTCTTTCAAGGGAGATATAATCCACCAAGACCAATAAATTTCCATAGAAAGGAAATGACATACATAGAAGATTGTTTAAGTCAAGTTATCAATAGTTTGCCAAGACTTCCAAAAGGAGAAAAATACGTTTTCCCAATATTAAGAATTATCAAAGATGAAGAAGGGACGGACGCTTTTATCATTTCTATCTAGTCGCAATTAAGGGACAGTTTTTTAAACTGTCCCTTATATTTTCTATAAATTTTATTTAGAAAGAACATTCAATTTTCAGTTTATTTCTAAAAATATATAAAATTAGTACACAGTTTTGGAAAAATATGTTATACTATTGTACAATAAGAGGAAAATTAAAAAGGAGGAGAAAATTTATGGCAGACATGGAGATAACAGAAGACATAAAATGGATAGGTGCGAGTGACAACGACTTAAAATTATTTGAAAGTCAATATATATTAGAGAACGGAATGAGCTATAATTCATATTTAATAAAAGATAATAAAAACGTAGTATTAGATACAATAGATGAACATGTAACAGATATATGGCAAAAAAAATTAGAAAAAGAATTAAATGGAGAAAAACCAGATTATTTAGTAATTTCACATATGGAACCAGACCATGCATATAACATAGGTTTAATTGCGAAAAAATATCCGGATATGAAATTAGTAGGAAATCAAATGACATTTAATATGCTAACAAACTTCTTTAGTGAAATAGATTTAAGTAGTAGAAAAGTAATAGTAACAGAAGGAGATATATTAGATATAGGAAAACATAAATTACAATTTTTTATGGCTCCTATGGTTCATTGGCCAGAAGTAATGGTAACATATGAGCAAACAGAAAAAATATTATTTTCAGCAGATGGATTTGGAAAATTTGGTTCTTTAGACCATGATGAGGAATGGGATTGTGAAGCTAGAAGATATTATTTCGGAATAGTAGGAAAATATGGGGCACAAGTACAAGCATTGTTGAAAAAAGCAGGGACGTTAGATATTAAAATGATATGTCCACTACATGGTCCAATATTAAAAGAAAATTTAGAATATTATATAAATAAATATAATATATGGAGTAAATACGAACCAGAAGAAGAAGGGGTATTTATTGCAGCAGCAAGTATATATGGAAATACTTTAACAGCAGCAAAAGAAATGGCTAAAATCCTAAAAGAAAAAGGAGCAAAAAAAGTAGTTGTTTCAGATTTAGCAAGAGAAGATTGGGCTGAATGCGTAGAAGATGCATTTAAGTATTCTAAATTAATAGTTGCATCATCTAGCTATAATATGGGAATATTTCCACCAATGGAACATTTCTTAAAACATTTAAAAGATAGAAATTATCAAAAAAGAACAGTAGGAATAATTGAAAATGGTTCTTGGGCACCATCAGCAGGAAGAGGAATGATGTCAATATTTTCTGAAATGAAAGATGTAAATATAGTAGAACCATTAGTAACAATAAAATCAAGAATGAATGAAGAAAATAGAAAACAAATGGAAAATTTAGCTGAAGAAATTTTAAAAAATTAACTTTAGAAAGGAGTGTAAAACTGTGGGATTTTTTGAAAAATTAAAGCAAGGAATGACTAAAACTAAAAATTCATTTGATGAAAAAATAAATAATGTATTTAAGAGTTTTAGGAAAGTTGATGAAGATTTCTTAGATGAATTAGAAGAAATTTTAATTATGTCTGATATTGGAATGGATACATCTGTAGAAATTATAAATAATTTAAGAAATAGAATAAAAAAAGAAAAAATACAAGATGAAGAAGATGTAAAAAAAGCATTAAGAGAGGAAATGCAAAAGATTTTAGACGTAACAGATATAAGTTTACATTTAAATACAAAACCATCTGTAATTTTAGTTGTAGGAGTAAACGGAGTAGGTAAAACTACTTCAATTGGAAAAATTGCAAATAGACTTGCAAAAGACGGAAAGAAAGTAGTAGTTGCAGCAGCAGATACATTTAGGGCAGCAGCAGTAGAACAATTAGAAATATGGGCTTCTAGGGCAGGAGCAGACATAGTAAAAAGAGAAGAAGGAGTAGATCCAGCATCTGTTGTATATGATGCAATAAGAGTAACAAGAGAAAAAAATGCAGATGTATTAATAGTTGATACTGCTCGGAAGATTACACAACAAAAAATACTTGATGGATGAATTAAATAAAATACAAAAAGTAATAAATAAGGAAATGGCAGAAAGTGATAAAGAAGTTCTATTAGTAATAGACGGAACAACAGGACAAAATGCTATTTCACAAGTAAAAGCATTTAAAGAAGAAGCTGATATAACAGGATTAGTAATTACAAAATTAGATGGAACAGCAAAAGGTGGAGTTGCAATAGGAATAGTACATGAAAATAAAATACCAATAAAATTTATTGGGGTAGGAGAAGGAATAGACGACATGGAAGTATTTAATTCAGAGGATTTTGTAAAAGCTATAATTTAAATAAAGGGGAATTTATAAACTAAAGGAGGTTAAAAAGTGGATAAAGATACCCAAAAAGAAGAAAATATTCAAACAGAAGTAAATGAAACAAAGGAAAATATAAAAGAAAACACAAAAAAGAAAAATAGTAAAACTAGAATGTTATTAGTTATTTTGTTTTTACTAATATTTGCAATAATAAGTTATGTACAATTAAGAGGAAGTTATTTAGAATATTTAGAATTAGGTGAAAATTATACAAATATTTTTAAAACAAATATAACTTACCGTTATACAATTATGGCTGTTAATTTTGTTGTTCTATATATAGTTATATATTTAACAAATAGAGGAATAAAAAAAGGCTTAAAAGTATTTTTTGAAAAAGAAGATAAAAAGATGCCAAAATTACCTAATAAATCTTTAGCATTGGTAATATCAGCAATTGCAAGTTTTGTTGTGTCATCAGTATTTATACAAAAATTAATGCTTGCAAGTAGTGGTGCATCATTTGGAATACAAGATCCAATATTTGGGTTGGATATTTCATACTATATGTTTTTGAAACCATTTATAGAAGCATTAGTATTTTATGTAGTAGTAGTATTTGTCTGTTTATCATTATACATGGCGTTATATTATATTATAGTATTTAATCGCTATTTTGATGGAATAGATGGGAAAATGCTTAAAGAAAGCTTATTTATGAAAAAGTTATTAAGAAATATAATGTTTATAATAATTGGTATTGCGGTTTTAACTGTTCTAGGTACTCAAAATGTAATGTTTGGTAAAATACTTACAGTAGGAGATGACATAGAGATAAATGGAGCAGGAATGACAGAGGCAACAATTCAAGTTTGGGGATATGTTATATTTGCAGTAGTAATAATAATATTTGCATATAGAGCAATAAAAGCATTTAAAGCAGGAAATACAAATAAAGTATTAAAAAATTTAGCAATAATACCAGGATATCTAGTTGTATTATTTGTTATTATGATAGGTTTTGATTTAGTATATGTTAATTCAAATGAATTAGATAAAGAAAGAGATTATATCTCAGAAAATATTAAAAATACTAAAAGTGCATATAATATAAATATTGAAGAAACAAATATAGAATCTTCAGGAACTATTACACAAGAAGAAGTAGATGAATCAACAAATGTAATTAACAATATACCAATAATTAGTAAAGATGCAGTATTAGAAACTTTAGAAAATAACCAATCAAGTGCTGGATATTATGTGTATCCTAATACAACGCTTGCAAAATATAATATAAATGGACAAGACAAGTTGGTATATATGGCACCTAGAGAAATAGTTAATTCAGGTAGAACTTATAGTAACAAGACATATGAATATACTCATGGAATGGGAGAGATAATAACTCTTGCAACAGAGAGTACAGAGAGTGGAAATATCAAATATTTACAGAGTGATGTAGCAGGTTTAGACGAAATTATAAATATATCAGAACCAAGAATATATTTCGGTTTGGAAACAGATGAGACAATAGCAACAAATGCAAAAAATAAACAGGAATATGACTATACAGATGTAAATGGAAAAGATCAGGTATCAACATATTCTGGTGAAGCAGGTTTGAATTTAGAATTTTGGGACAGGTTAGTGCTTGGAATTTCAAAAGGAGATTTAAACTTAGCATTCTCTAGTGAAATGACAGAAGATAGTAAAATATTAATAAATAGAGACATTATAACAAGAGCAAAAAAAGCAATGCCATATTTAATTTATGATGAAAATCCATATACTGTTATAACAGATGATGGAAGGATTGTATGGGTTTTAGATGCATATACAGTATCATCTAGTTATCCATTTTCACAATATACTACAATTGAACATGACGGAATAACAGAAGATATAAACTATATAAGAAATTCTGTAAAAGTAATAATTGATAGTTATGATGGAACAATGGACTTTTATATAACAGATAGAACAGACCCAATTGCTATGGCTTATAGAAATATTTATAAGGATTTATTTAAAGTAGTGGGACTAGATGGAGAGATACCAGAAGATATATCAGAACATTTTGTATATCCAGAATTTTTATATAATGTACAAGCAGAAGTGTTAAAGGTATATCATAATACTAGACCAGATGTAATATATAGAGGAGACGATTTGTGGGATATAGCAAAATATAGTACAACAAGTAATTCAAATACAACAGGAACATATATGGAACCATATTATACAATGGTAAAAACTAAAAATGGAGAGCAATTTGGATTAGTACAAGTCTATACTCCAGAGTCAAGACAAAATATTATTTCATATTTAGTAGGAAGTAATGAAAATGGTGAAAATGTATTAAGGTTATATAAATTCTCAGCAGATAGTAATATTGTAGGTCCAATGCAACTTGATAAGCAAATACAAGAAGATGAGACTATTAGTTCTGAATTAGAAACGTTAAATGTCACAGGAACAAGATTAACAAAGCAAATGATAATAGTTCCAATAGACGATACATTGCTATATGTAGAGCCAGTTTATCAAACAATGCTTAATGAATCAGATGTTCCACTTCTTAAGAAAGTAATAGTAGCATCAGGAAACAAGGTTGCAATAGGAGATACGTTAACAGAAGCATTACAAAATTTACTTTCAAGATATGCTACGAATATTGAAGTAGAAGATACAGAAGATATTAATAGTCTTATTGAAGCAATAATAAAAGCTAATCAAAATTTAACAGAATCAAATGAAAGTAATGATTGGGAAATGATAGGAAGTGATATAGCAAGACTTCAAGAATTAATAAATCAATTAGAAGAAGCAAAAGAAACTCAAGAACAGGAACAGACAGAAAAAAATCAAGAACAACTAGATGAGAATACAACTAATACTACTAATGTAGTAGATAAAAATGTATTAAATGAACAAAACAGTGTACTAGTAAATACGACTGTTAGTGAGTAATTAAGATGGTATGATAAAAATGAAATATGGATTGGAAGAAAGATAAGCAAAACAAAAGAAAAAATAAAAATGACAAAAAAGAATAAAAAAAAGAAAAAAATCCACCATATAAATAGGTGGATTTTTATGTTGTTTAATAATAAAAAGAAAAAAGAAGAAGAAAAAGAAAAGAGTGAAAAAATTAATCTTTTAAGTAAATCAGTAGAACATTTAAATAAAATACTTCAAGAAGGAAATTTTGTAGAACTTGCTTATTTATTGGGAAATAAAAAAGAAATGTTTATAAGAAATTTCTTTGCAGGGATATCAAGAGGAATAGGAATACGGAATAGGAGTAACTATTATTACGGCAATACTTGTAATGCTTCTTCAAAAAATTGTAACATTAAATATTCCAGTGATAGGAGAGTATATAGCAGATATTGTAGAGATAGTGCAAAGAAGTAGGTGATAAAAAAGGGGACAGGTCTTTTTTGTTCCACTTTTTAAATTCAAGTCGTGCATAACCAAATATTATATGTTATAATTTAAGAAAAAAGAAGGTATAGTTATGAAAGAATTGAAAAAAGAAGATATAAAAAGCATATTTCCTAAAAGAGATGAAAACTCAAACAAAGGAAATTTTGGTTATGTTGGAATAATGGGAGGATGCATAGAATATTCAGGTGCAGTCAAGCTTGCAAATTTAAGCTCAGCAAGTTTAACATCTGGTTGTGGAGTTGTAAGATTAATTGTGCCAAAAGAAATAGCAAATGGAGTTATGCCATATCTTTTAGAACAAACATTATTTACAATAGAAAGTAAAGATGGACATATGTTATTTAAAAAGCAAGAAATAGATAAAGCTTTAGAAAAGTTAAAAGCATTAGCAATTGGTATGGGATGGGGAGAAAGTAGTGATAATTCCAAAATACTTAGTTACATATTAGAAACAAAAGATATACCAGTTGTAATAGATGCAGATGGGTTAAATACTTTAGCTAAAATGGATAAAGGTATTTTAAACAGAACAAAATGTAAAGTAATTCTTACTCCACATTTAAAAGAATTTGAAAGAATAAGTGGTTATGATTTTGAAGATATTAAAAACAAACCAGAAGAATTAGCTATTAAATTTGCTAAACAATATGATAATGTTATTTTATTGCTTAAAGGTCATACGACAATTGTAACAGATGGCAATGAAGGGTATTTAGTGAGAAAAGGGTGTAGTGGTATGGCAACTGCAGGAAGCGGAGATGTTTTATCAGGTATTTTAGTTGGACTTTTAGGATATAACAAGCCAAATATTTTAACTGTAGCAGCAGGAGCTTATTTAGCAGGAATAGCTGGAGAATTAGCGGAAGAAAAATTAAATGATATTTCAATGAAAGCATCTGATACAATATCAAAAATACCAGAAGCCATCAATATAATAAGAAATTAAAAAGAGTTCATTTTGAACTCTTTTAAACTAATTTATTAAATACTTTTTTACCTTTCTTAAGAATAGCATAACCGTCTTTGAAATCTTTATCTGAAAGTTTGTAGTTTGTATCTGTAACTTTTTCATCATTTAATGTTATTCCACCTTGATTAATTAATGTTCTTGCTTGTCCTTTAGAAGGAGCCATATTACATTTAATAATTGCATCTAAGATTGAAATGTTTCTATCTTCTAATTTAGTAGTAGGCATATTGTCTAAGTTACCTTGTCCACTAAATAATGCATTTGAAGCTTCTTCAGCTTTTTTAGCTTCAACTTCTCCATGAACTAATTTTGTAATTTCATATGCTAAAACTTTTTTAGCTTCATTTATTTTTTCGTCTTTGTAACTTGCAAGTTCATTTATTTTTTCAATAGGTAAGAAAGTTAGCATTTTTAAAACTGTTTCAACACTTTCATCTTCAACATTTCTCCAGTATTGGTAAAATTCATATGGAGATGTTTTATTAGGATCAAGCCATAAGGCACCTTTTTC
>CALXFC010000047.1 GCA_944387485.1 uncultured Clostridia bacterium | reverse complement strand
ATATCACTATTAATTAAGGTATTATATTTAGTTTGCATATATTCTTTATTAACATTAATGCTAGGAAAAATGTTTGTAGGTTTAGAATTTTCTTCTATATTATCTTGTTGTTCCTGATTATCAGGATTTTCAGGGATACTAAAATTATATTCTAAAGGAGGTTCATAAGAAAAAATTTTATTCCAAATATTTTTAAGATTCATAATAATTTACTCCTATAAATTTTTACCTATATTTTCAAAATAACTATAATAATGTAAATATAAACATTTTTAATATTATAACTAGAAAATATAAAAAATATACTAGTTTTAAAAACAAAAAAATGTTATAATAAAAAAGATAATTATATTTAGTTTAGGAGAAAAATATGAATAGTAAATTTGCTAGTTTTGTAATGTCTATAGTAATAATACTAATAATAGGCGCTTTAATATTACTAGGTATGATATTTTACCAAGAAATATCAAACACAGAAACAGCAGCGGTTCCAGAAAATTTTGTAGGAAACTATACAAGTAATGAAAATACAGTAGATACAGAAACAATAAAAACTCCACAAGTAGTTGAAAATAATCCTTTAGATGATATACAAAGTGGAGGTAGTACTGCTAATGTGGATTATAGTAGTGTAACTGTTGATAAATATTTTTATAAGCAGTTAGAAGAACCATCAAAAACTATTTATAAAGCGTTAGAAAGCAATAAAGAAAATATGAAATCAGGAACATATAGAATAGAATTTGGAAATAGTTTTTCAGATATTTTAAATACAGCAAATGGTCAAGATTTGTTAGGAGATTATTACCAATCAGCAATAGAAGCATATACATATGATAATCCAGATGTTTTTTATTTAAGTCCTAATAAGATGTATTTAAATATAGAAACAACAACATATTCGTCAGGAGCGACATACAATGTGTTTATAAATAGTGGAAGCGAAAAGAATTATTTTACAGATGAATTTTCAAGTGAAGCACAAGTAGAAAGTGCAATTAGTCAAATAGAGCAAGTAAAAAATACATTAGTATCTAGAAGAACGGGGAATACATATGATGATATTAAAATGGTACATGATTATTTGATAAATAATATAGAATATGACACAACAATTTCTAAAGCTAATATTTATGATGTATATGGAGCGTTAGTAAATCATGTTGCTGTTTGTGAAGGTTATGCTAGGTCTTTTAAATATATTTTAGATGAAATGGGAATACCTTGTGTATTAGTAATAGGGACAGGTACTAATTCAAGAGGAGAAACAGAGAGACACGCATGGAATTATGTAGAAGTACAAGGTAATTGGTATGCTGTAGACTGTACTTGGGATGATCCAGTTGTTGTAGGTGGAGGAACTGTAAGTGAAAGTTCAAAATACAAATATTTCTTAAAAGGTTCAAATGAATTCTTTGCAGACCATATACCTAGTGGACAATTCACACCAGGAGGAAAAGAATTCTCATATCCAAGTTTAAGTAGTAGTTCTTATTAAAGTCAATGGCTGTTTTTGGGGACGGAGCAAAAAAACAGCCATGTATATAAAGAAAAAAACTGTTTTTTTGCTCCGTCCCCAAAAACAGGAAAAAGAGAAAAAAAGGAAAAAATGGGAGAGAAAAGATGGATAGTTATATATTACCAATTGTATCAATAATTATAGGAACAATTATTAGTTTTATAATTTTAAAAAATTATAAAACTTCAGAAAGAATAGGATATGCTATTACAGCTGAAGTTGTTTCCTTTGCTTTATGTAATTTTTTATTAAATTTTATAGCTTTATTAATTTCATCAGCTTTTAATCCTGGTGTAGATTATAATATAATGTTTGCAATAGGAGGTTTAGAAGGATTTATAATATTAGCACCTTGTTATAGTTATTGCATTAATAAATATAGTAAAAATAAGAAAAAAGGTAGTTTTATAGCATCAGCTATAATTGCAAGTGCTATTTATATAGTAATATTAGTAATAATATCATTATTTTTATAAAAGACTATTTCCCATATAAGTTGGGAGATAGTCTTTTTTAAAAAAATATATGTAACATTCTATAACTTTGGTTGTAATATTATTATAAAAAATACATAAATAAAAGGAGAAAAAATGAAAGGAAAAACAGACAAAGAATTATATTTAGATTTCTTGAATGGGAATGATAAGTCTTTTGAAGAAATAATGCAAAGATATAAGGATAAATTAATAAATTTTATAATTGGATATGTAAGAAATTTTGAAGTTGCAGAAGATTTATCTCAAGATACATTTGTATATGTTTTAATAAATAGAAAAAATTATGATTTTAGATATAGTTTAAAGACTTATTTATTTCTTATTGCTAAATGTAGAGCAATAAATTATATAAATAGTCAAAAAAGAATTATTAAGTTTGATGAAAGTTACATAAAAAATCAAGAAGAAGATATTAGAGTAGATGATAATTTAATAAGAGAAGAAGAGAAAAAAGAAATAAAGATAGCTTTTAGAAAATTAAAGCCAGAATACCAATCAGTACTTATATTAAAAGATATAGAAAATTTTAAATACAAAGATATTTGTAAAATTTTAGATAAAGATTTGTCACAAGTAAAAGTTTTAATACATAGAGCTAGAAAATCATTAGAAAAGAAGCTAAAGGAGGGAAGAGGATGATAGATAAGAAATATTATGATGAAGTATGGCAAAAATATTATGAATTAAAAGATAATAAAAATAGAGATAGTTTTTATGATGAAGAGTATTACAACTCTAAGAATATTAATAAAAATAAAATCTATAAAATGGTAGCAATGTTTTTAATTGTAATTATTGGAACTGTTAATTTAGTTTATGGGGCAAGTGTATTGTACAAATATATAATACAAGAAACTTCAAATATAAAAACTGATTTTGTTGATGTAAATAGTAATTCAGAAGGATATGAAAGATTGGGATTTAAGCTTATAACAGATTTACATGATTTTTATTATAAAAAGATAACAGATTATGAAGATTATAAAAATTGTAAAGAAAATATAGAATCTTTGATAGACATGAGGCAAGAAGATTTTGAAGATAATTTTTTATTTGTTGTTATATCTTGCAATTCAAATACAGGAGGATTACATATAACTAATATAAATGCAGATGAAACAAGTTTATATGTTGAGATAGACAAAAGTATAAAAGAAAATCAGGGAAAAGGTATGGTATCTGCTAAAGTGGATAGAACACTAGATAGAGATAATGTTGTATTAAAGGAAAAGAAACAAGAAACATATTCACCAAATTATACACAAATAAAAGAATTACCTAAAAATTATACATTAGAAGAAGCTGTTAATGATAATTGTTTTGTAATAAATGAAGAAGGAGAAGTGATATCAAATAATAGAGATAGGATTAGTGAGTTTATTAATAATACTAAAAATGGACAAGATGATTTTCTAAGGATAGTAAGTAAAAATGGAGTTAGTAAAGAGTCAAAAGAAAATGGGATAATTATTACAGATATACAATATGTTAATGGAGAATATAGAGTATGTAGAGACCAGAGTAGATGTATATCTACAGGAAATGAAGTAGATTATTATTATAATGTTTTTTCAAACATAGAAGATGTAAGAAATGATACATTTGCACAAAATTGTATTAGATTAACTAGTTTATATGATAATTTAGTAGTTGCTTTTTATAAATAAAATTGATATAAATAATAAAAATAGACCTAAAGTTATATAAATAAAAAGAAGGAAAAAGAACATGAAAAAACAAATTATAAAATCAGTTATAGCCATAATATTTGTTTTACTTATAGCTAGCTTGCTTATAGTATATAGTAATAGTAATTTTATGGTAAAAAGAGAAAAATTAATGGAATTATTAGAAATAAAAGAAGCGGAAACATTTAATCCTATATATGTTAAATATAACAGTGATTTACAAGGTGATGGAAAATATTACGAAATAAAATTTGAAATCTCAAAAGATGATTACAATAAAAATATTTTAGAATATAATGAAGAGTCATATTATGATATACTTATAGAGTGTCAGTATAAAGAAACAAAAGATGAAAATACTTATATATGCATTAAAAGAGTTTCTGAGATGTATAATAAAGATTTATTTGAAAAAATTAGAGAATTAGACTTTTGATAAAAAAATATCAAGAGCTGTTTTTGGGGACGGAGCAAAAAAACAGTTTTTTCTACATGTACAACTAAGTTTTTCTTTATATATATATGGATGTTTTCTTCTTTCTATATAACTGTTTTTTTGCTCCGTCCCCAAAAACAGGAAAAAGAAAACAGGAAAAATAGTTTAAAGAATAATACAGATTAGTCCTCCACTTCCTTCGTTTACAATTCTTTCTAATGTTTCTTGAAGTTTTACTTGAGCTTCTTCTGGCATTTTAGCAAGCTTAGCTTGTAATCCCTCATTTACAAGTTCATGTAAGCTTCTACCAAAAATGTTAGAATCCCAAATTTTCTTAGGATCATTTTCAAATCCAGAAAGTAAGTAATTAACAAGTTCTTCAGATTGTTTCTCAGAGCCAACAATTGGAGAAACTTCAGTCCTAACATTGATTTTCATGATATGAAGAGATGGAGCTGTAGCTTTAAGTTTAACACCAAACCTAGAGCCTTGTTTTACCATTTCAGGTTCTTCTAATACAAGGTCATCAATAGAAGGCGTAACAATACCATAACCTTTACGTTCAACTTCATCTAAAGCATAAGCAATTTTATCATATTTTTTCTTGATAGAAGATAACTCAGAAATTATTCTAAATAAATCACCTTCATTAGTAACGCTAACACCTGTAATTTCAGAAAGAACATTATAAAATAGTTCTTCTTTTAAAGAAATTTGAATACTTACATCTCCAGAGCCTAACTGCATGTCAGAAATTGTTGTATTTGAAATTATATCTGTTTGTTTTATTTTATCAGTACAATTAGAAACATCTTTTAAAACAGTAATGTCATCAAAAGCATCTTTAATTTCTTTAAATAATTCAGCTTTTAGAGGGTGTGAAAAATCTAAGCCATCCATCCATTTAGGAAATTTTATTTTAATTTGATTTACAGGAAACTCATATAATACTGAAGAAAACATATTATTAATATCTTCAATACTTAAGTATTCACAATTAATAGGCATAACTGTAGTTTTATATTTTTCACTCAAATTATTTGCAAGTTCTCTTGTATATGTAGAATTTGGTTCTGCTGAATTTAGTAAAATAATAAATGGTTTATTTAAAGCTTTTAATTCAGAAACAACTCTTTCTTCTGCTTTAATATAATCTTCTCTTGGAATATCTGTAATAGTACCATCTGTTGTAACTAAAATACCTATAGTAGAATGATCTACAATAACTTTTTTAGTACCAATTTCTGCAGCTGTCTCAAAAGGAATTTCTTCATCAGACCAAGGTGTTTTAACCATTCTTGGCATATCATCTTCTAAATATCCAATTGCATTATCAACTAAATACCCAACACAGTCTACTAAACGAGCTTTGAATTTTAAGTTATTATCCAAAGTAATTTCAACAGCTTCATTAGGGACGAATTTAGGTTCTGTAGTCATAATAGTTTTTCCACCAGCACTTTGTGGAAGTTCATCTTTTGCTCTCTCTTTTTTGTATTCATTATCTATGTTAGGAATAACAAGTAAATCCATAAATCTTTTAATAAAAGTAGATTTACCAGTTCTAACAGGACCAACAACTCCTACATAAATATCACCGTCTGTTCTTTTGGCAATATCTTGATATAATCTTGTATTTTCCATTATATACCTCCTTCAATTTCTTTTTAAGAAAATGTTTGTACTACTTTAAATACTTTTAGTTAATATATATTGGTGGAATTTTTAGAATATGACAAGTTTTCTAAAAAACTTGATAAAATTATGATGTTATGGTAGAATGGCAATATTAGAGAGAAAATCATATAATATATTAATATATATGAAGGGATGGTATTAAAATGGATAGAGAGCAAGAGGCAGTAGAACTTCTTAAAAAATATAATCAAAATCATATAATAAATTTATTAGAAAAGTTAGATAAAATGAAAAAAGAAGAATTATTAGAGCAAATAAATAGAATAGATTTTCAACAAATAATGGAATTATACGATAACACAAAAAGAAAAATAGAGATAAAAGAAAATAAAATAGAAGCTATACCTTATTTAGATAAAGCAAAACTTTCAAAAGAAGAAAAAGCAAAATTTGATAAATTAGGTGAAGAAATTATAAGAAGCGGAAAATATGCAGTTGTAACAATGGCAGGAGGACAAGGAACAAGACTAGGACATAATGGACCAAAAGGGACTTTTAAATTAGATGTTTATGGAAAAGGAAAATATTTATTTGAAATTTTAAAAGATAATCTTGAAGAAGCAAATAAAAAATATAATACAGTTATTCCTTGGTACATAATGACAAGTAAAGAAAATAATGAAGCAACTGTAGACTTCTTAGAGAAACATAAATATTTTGGATATCCTAAAGAAGCGGTAACTATATTTACTCAAAGTGAACTTCCTTTAGTTGATACAGAAGGAAAATTACTAATAAGCAAAGATATGAAAATAAAAGAAGCATCAGATGGAAATGGTGGAACATATTCATCTTTAAGAGCAAGTGGCTGTTTAGCAGATATGAAAAATAAAGGTATTAAATGGATATTTATTGGAAGTGTTGATAATGCTTTACTTAAGATGGTAGATGTAACTTTACTTGGTATGGCAATTGAAAAGAAGGTAGAAATTGCATCTAAGTCAGTTGTGAAAGCAAATCCTCATGAAAGAGTAGGGGTCTTCTGTAAAATGAATGGCCACCCAAAAGTTATAGAATATACAGAATTACCAGAAAAAATGGCAGAAGAAGTAGACGAAAGTGGAGAATTAAAATATGGTGAATCTCATATAATGTGTAATTTATATACAATTGATGCAATAGAAAAAGCAAGTAGGGAACCACTTATATATCATAGTGCATTCAAGAAAAATTCATACATAGATGAAAATGGAAAAGAGGTAATACCTAAAGAACCTAATTCTTATAAATTTGAATCTTTCATTTTTGATGCTTTTGAAATTTTTGATGATATAGCAATTTTAAGAGGAAAAAGAGAAGATGATTTTGCACCTGTTAAAAATAAAGAAGGTGTAGATAGCCCAAAAACAGCAAAAGAGCTATATGAAAAATATTGGAACAGACAAAATAAAAAGGAGATATAGTTATGGAAGAATGTAAAATAAAAAATCTATATAATTTAGATGAGACAATTGCAAAAGAATTGCTAGAGAGTGTTACATATCCATGGGAAGCATTACCAAAAATAGAAGAATTTATAATTGAACTTGGAAATAAATTAAATCCAGATATCTATGAAAAAAGAGGCGAAAATATTTGGGTTGCAAAATCAGCAAAAGTTGCACCCACAGCATATATTAATGGCCCTGCAATTATTGGAGAAGATGCAGAAGTAAGACATTGTGCTTTTATAAGAGGAAAAGCAATTGTAGGAAATGGAGCAGTTGTTGGAAACTCAACAGAACTTAAAAATGTTATTTTATTTAATAAAGTACAAGTGCCACATTATAATTATGTAGGAGATTCAATACTAGGATATAAAGCACATATGGGAGCAGGTTCAATAACTTCTAATGTTAAATCAGATAAAAAACTTGTTGTTGTAAAAAATGAACAAGAGAAGATAGAAACAGGTTTAAAGAAATTTGGAGCAATGCTAGGTGACAATGTAGAAGTTGGATGTAATAGTGTATTAAATCCAGGAACAGTAATTGGAAGAAATACAAATATTTATCCACTATCTTGTGTAAGAGGTGTTGTACCAGAAAAAAGTATATATAAAAATAAAAATGAAATAGTAGAAAAAATGTAAAAAGCAGGTTAAGGAAATTCCTTAACCTGTTTTCCTACATTTGTTGATTTCCAGGGATAAAGTAATCAACTACACCATAGATTAATGCACCAATTATTGCAGCAACCCAAGAAATAGAGTAGCCAGCAACAAAGAATTGGATAGCATATAAAGTAATAGCAGCTAAAGCAAAACCAACAAAACCTTTACCAAATGGACTTGCATGAAGTCCTGTAAATTTAACTACTAAATAATCAATTACAGTTAAAACTATAGCAGCTATTGCAAGTGTCCAAATATTATTAATAGTAAAACTTGGTGTAAAAAATGCAGTAATTGCTAAAACTACAGCTGAAGCAATTAATCTTCCAATTATTTGCCAAGCAGTAGAAGTTCCGCTTTGAGTACGATTTGTATCGACTTCTGACATTTTAAATAACCTCCTTAGTTATTAAATTCATAATGTAAAAATTTTTAAGGTTCTAATTTTATTATTCACAAAAATATTTTATTTATACTAAAAAATCCTGTATAGAAGAGTAAAAATTTGTTAAAAATAATAAAAATGAAATTTAAAAGTTGGTGTTTATTTAATGTTAATTACATTTATTAGATCAATTGTTTTATATATTATAGTTTTAGTAGTTATGAGGCTAATGGGAAAAAGAGAAATAGGGCAACTTCAACCTTTTGAACTTGCAATATCAATTATGATAGCAGACTTAGCATCAATTCCTATGACTGATCCAGGAATACCTATATTTAATGGAATAATACCAATACTCGGACTTTTAATTATGCACTTGATAATTTCAATGATAAATATGAAAAGTTCAAAAGCAAGAGAAATAATTTGTGGGAGACCAAGTATTTTAATATATCGTGGAAAAATTAATGAAAATAATTTAAAAAAAGAAAGATTTACAATTAATGAATTAGAAGAAAGGTTAAGAGGAAATAATGTAATTAATTTAGGAGATGTTGAGTATGCAATATTAGAGACAAGTGGACAAGTAACTGTAATACTAAAGCCAGATAAAAGAAATACAATTCCTCAAGATTTTAATATTATGCCAGATTATGAAGGAATACCTTATGATTTAGTAGTTGATGGTGAAGTAATGAAAGAAAATTTAAAAGCAATAGGAAAAAATTATAATTGGTTAAAAAAAGAAGTTGGAAAATTTAATATGAAACCTGAAGAAGCTTTAATTGTGACATTAGACGGAAAAGGGCAAATGTTCTGTCAAAAAAAGGAGAAGGGTGTATAAATGAGAAAAGAGACGATAATCTGTATAATTATTGTAATTATAATAGTAGTTGGAAATATTATAACGCAAAAATACACAAAAGAGTCAGTTGAAAGTCTATCAAATGATTTAGAAGAATTAAAGATAGATTTAAAAGCAAAGTTAAACAATAGTGAGGAAAAAACGAATGAAGAAATGTCAAAAGCAATAGATAAAATAAAAGAAGATTGGGAATCAAGACATGATAAATTAGCATATTATATTGAACATAATGAATTAGAAAAGGTAGAAGATAATTTAACAGCATTAGATAGTTTATCAGAAACTGAAGAATATGCAGATGCAATAAAAGAATTAGATAAATGTGTGTTTATTTTAAAACATATACAAGAAAAATACGCATTTAATTTAGAAAATATATTTTAAAAAGACAAAGCAAAATGCTTTGTCTTAAATTATTTATTATCATTTATTTTTGCATATTTTTTAAGTTTTTCATAAACTAAACGGTTTACTGTTCCAGCAGGGAAGTGACCATCTTTATCTTTTTTACCTGCAGGTACACCTGTTAAAACTTCTATACCTTCTTCAATAGTAGAAACTGCATAAATATGGAATTTTTTATCTTTTACAGCTTGTATTATTTCATCAGATAATTGTAAATTATCAATATTTTGAACAGGTATCATAACACCATGTGAACCGTCTAATCCACGAACTTTACAAACTTGGAAATAACCTTCTATTTTTTCATTTACACCACCTATTGGTTGTATTTGGCCTTTTTGATTAACAGAACCCGTAACTGCAATAGACTGTTTTATAGGAATACCAGATAAGCTAGAAAGTAAACCATATAATTCCGTACTAGAAGCACTATCTCCATCAACGCCATTATATAATTGCTCAAAACATATACTTGCAGTTAAACATAAAGGCATATCTTGTGCAAACATTTCTCCTAAATATCCTGTAAGAATAAGAACTCCTTTAGAGTGAGATGGTCCTGATATTTCAACTTCTCTTTCTATATTTACAATACCATTTTTACCAGTATAAGTGTTAACAGTAATTTTAGCAGGCTTACCAAAAGTATAATTCCCAACAGACATAACTGTTAAACCGTTTAATTGTCCTACTTTAAATCCAGAAGTATCTATTAAAAGGGTATTTTCTTTTATCATTTCTAAATATTTTTCATCATATTTTTTGACTCTTTCAATTCTTTCTTCTAATGCTTTAATGATATATTTTTCTGTTACAACCTTGGATTTTGAAAGTTTTGCCCAGGTAGCAGCTTCTCCTACTACTTGCATTAAATCATCAAATCTAGTAGAAACTTTACTATGACTACCTGCTAGTTTTGAAGAATATTCAACTAGACGAGCCATAGCGCCTCTGTCTAATTCAGGTAATTCTTGATGTTCACAAAATCCATGTATAATTTGTGCAAGTTTATTTAAATTCTCCTTATTTGCTTCAGCTGTTTCTTCAAACTCTACTTTTATTTTAAATAATTTTCTAAAATCAGAGTCAGCAGCAAGTAAAGTTTGATATATATTACTATTCCCAATTAAAATAACTTTTAGATTAAGAGGTATTGGTTCAGGTTTTAAAGAAATTAAAACCATTGAGGAACGTTGTTCTGTAACGTTTTCAATTCCAATTTCTTTTATCCTCAAAGCTTTTTTCAAAGCCTCATAGCAAGCTCCGTTTGCTAGTAAGTCTTTTGCTTGGAATATAATATATCCACCATTTGCTTGTTGTAATAAACCTGGTTTCAACATAGTATGGTCTGTTTTTAATGCACCATAATAATTTTCGTATTCTAAGGCACCAAAAATATTATTATATGAATAATTAGAATCCATAATAACAGGTGCACCTTCTCTATTTGAATTGTCTACAAATAAATTAACTCTATAATTTAAACAAGGGTCAGGTTTTCTCATTGCTGGATTTTGATGAGAAACTTGTACTTTCTCAGGATCCTCCAAAAATACTGGAATGTTTTTTAAAACATCTTGCTTAACATCATTTAAGAATTTGTTTATTTTTTTGTTTCTTTTATATTTAGATTTTAGATAATTAATATGAACATTAACTGTAAGAAGGGCTACATTTGATTGCCATTCAGAAATCTTTTTGTCTGATTGGCGTTCAATTTCCTTTATTTGACCTATTACGTTCATAATTTGTTCTTGGACAATAAGGGATTTTTCTTCATATTCTTTTTTTATTTCATCATCCAGTTTGTCAAATTCCTCTTCTTCAATAACTTCCCCATTAACAATAGGCATCATATAGATACCATTTTGTGCAGTTTTTACTTGAAAATTATATTTTGAAGCATCTTGATTTAATTTATCAAGAAGAGCAGAACGTTTTTCTTCAAATTGCTGTTTTATTAATGCTTTTTCTTTTTCAAAATCATCATTATTAAAAGTCTTTCTAATATCTTTTCTAATTTCTTTTATAAATCCATCCATTGCTTCTTTAAATTCTTTACCTTGCCCTGCAGGTAACTCAACTGCAATGGGTTGGTTTGGATTTTCAAAGTTATAAATATAGCACCAATCAGAAGGAACTTTCTTCTTTGCAGCTATTTTATTTAAATAGTTCTTAGTATATAAAGTTTTACCAACGCCACTTGGCCCTTCGATATATAGGTTATAACCCTTAACATCTACTTGTAAACCAAATTCTAAAGCTTTGATACCTCTATCTTGACCGATACCATCTTGGATAGATTCTAAATCAGCTGTAGTTTCAAAATTAAAAATGTTAGGATTACAAGTCATTTTTAAATCTTTATAATTTAATTCATTTTTGTTTTTCATTTGTTTCCTCCATAATTTTTTTCTTATTATATCCAGTTCAAAGTTATTTTATATTAGTTGAAGAAAAATGTAAATAAATTTTATAGAATTTTTGAAAAAAGATTGCATTATTTGGAAAAATATGTTAATATCTATATGCTTAATATTTGTTTATTTTTATTAATTTGTAAATAAAAATTTTAGTCTAAATTTTATTTCATTTGATTTTTATATCAAGAAAAACTAAAAATCCCAAATTAAAATTTCATTAATTTACTATTGACTTTAAATAAATTTAATAGTAAAATTTCTTTAGAAGAACGGAGGTGATATAATTGGAAGAAAAAATATTATCAATTCTTCAAAGTATGCAGTCTGATGTAAGTACAATAAAGGATAATCAAACAATTATGCAAGAGGACATATCAGACTTAAAAAGTGACGTATCAGAACTAAAAACAGATGTAACAGGGTTAAAAAGTGACGTATCAGAACTAAAAAAAGATGTATCAGGCTTAAAAAGTGACGTATCAGAATTAAAAACAGATATGAGTACAGTAAAAGAAGAACAAAAAACAATGAAAGGACAAATAAATTCTTTAGAAAAAACAGTAAACTCTATTCAAATTGAACAACACAAAATGAAAAAGACCCAAGAAGATATATTAAAAGAATTAAGAATTAACAATTTAAGATTAGCTAAAGTTTCAGAAAAGTTTACGAATGATATAATAGAAAATAATGATGAACATAGGAAATTTGATTCAAGAATAACAAATATAGAAGCAAAAGCTATATGAATGATTATATAATATGTAAATAAACAAATATTTGAGTAAAATCCGTTTGTTCTAAAAAGAGTAAATGGATTTTTAAAATTTAATGGAAATTTGAAATAAGTCTACCGCAATCCCACTGGCTTTAGACGGTGGGTTAAGGTAGACAAAAAAATAGAGTTGTGTTATATTTATATCATGGTAAAATGGAAATCAAAAAACAGGCATAAATATTTATTGCAGTATCACATTATTTTTGTATGTAAATATAGAAATAA
>CALXFC010000046.1 GCA_944387485.1 uncultured Clostridia bacterium | reverse complement strand
TAAACCTCCTTTCTAAAGGAAAGCATCCTTTTTACATAATATGCAAATATGCTGTTTTTGGGGACGGAGCAAAAAAACAGCCCAAAAGGTTAACAAAATGTGGAAAAGTACTTGAAATTATAAAAAATATTTGATATAATACTTATCGTGATTAAACACGCTTATAGCAGTTTTGCGGGAAGTGCCTAAGCTTTAGGTCCTAAGAAACGAAAACTTAAGCGGAAGAATAACAAAAAGGGAGGAATTTAAAATGTCAGTAGTTGCAATGAAACAATTACTAGAAGCAGGTGTTCATTTCGGACATCAAACTAGAAGATGGGATCCAAGAATGGCTGAATATATATTCCAAGCTAGAAATGGTATCCATATTATTGATTTACAAAAGACATCAAAAAAATTAGATGAGGCTTATAACTTTGTTAGAGAACAAGCAGAAGAAGGTAAAACAATTCTATTTGTTGGAACAAAGAAACAAGCTCAAGAATGCGTAAAAGAAGCAGCAGAAAAATGCGGAATGTATTATGTTGATAAAAGATGGTTAGGTGGAATGCTAACAAACTTTGATACAATCCAAAAAAGAATTCAAAGATTAAAAGACTTAGAAGCAATGTCAGAAGATGGTACATTTGATGTATTACCTAAAAAAGAAGTAATCTTACTTAAAAAAGAAATGGAAAAACTAGAAAGAAACTTAGGTGGAATCAAAGATATGAATGAATTACCAGGAGTTATATTCTTAGTAGATCCTAAAAAAGAAAGAATAGCTGTATTAGAAGCTAAAAAATTAGGAATTCCAACAGTTGGATTAGTTGATACAAACTGTAATCCAGAAGATGTTGATTATGTTATTCCTGGAAATGATGATGCAATTCGTGCAGTTAAATTAATTGCAGATGTTATGGCAAATGCAGTTATTGAAGGAAAACAAGGAGAAAGCTTTGATGCAGAAAGTGAAGCTGTAGAAGAAGAAACTACAGAAGAACCAGAAAGTATTGAAGAAGTTGTAGCAAACGAAGAAGAAACAGAAGCTACAGAAAATGAAGAAGTAACAGAATAATTAAGATTATAATAAGAAGAGTAGAGCTTTTCTGCTCTACTCTTTTAAAATATATAAAAGGGAGGAAATGATTATGGTTACAGCAAGTCAAGTAAAAGACCTTAGAGAAAAAACAGGTGCAGGTATGATGGACTGCAAAAAAGTTTTAACAGAAACAGATGGAGACATGGAAAAAGCAATTGAATTATTACGTGAAAGAGGAATTGCAAAAGCAGCTAAAAAATCAGGAAGAGTTGCAGCAGAAGGTTTAGTTGAAGCATATATTTCAGAAGATGGAAAAGTTGGAGCATTAGTAGAAGTAAATGCAGAAACAGACTTTGTTGCAAAAAATGATGAATTTAAAACATTTGTAGCAAGTGTTGCAAAACAAGTTGTTGAAAAAAATCCTAAAGATTTAGAAGATTTATTAGCACAAGAATCAATAGACGAGGCTGGAAAAACAGTTAAAGATGTATTAACAGATAAAATAGCAAAAATCGGTGAGAATATGAATATAAGAAGATTTGTAAGATTTGAATCAGCTGGATTATTAGAAAGCTATATTCATGGTGATGGAAAAATTGCTGTTTTAGTAAATATGAAAGGTGGAAATCATGAAGTTGCAAAAGATGTTTGTATGCAAATTGCAGCTGCAAGACCAGAATATTTAAATGAAGCATCAGTTCCAGAAGATAGATTAAATAAAGAAAAAGAAATATTAAAAGCTCAAACAATGAATGAAGGGAAACCAGAAGCAATAGCTGAAAAAATAGTTCAAGGAAGAATTAGAAAATTCTTTGAAGAAGTTTGCTTAGTTGACCAAGAATTTGTAAAAGATACAAGTAAAAAAGTTTCAGACTTATTAAAAGAAAATGGAGCAGAAGTAACAGAATTTGCAAGATTTGAAAAAGGTGAAGGAATAGAGAAAAAAGAAGAAAACTTTGCAGAAGAAGTTATGAAACAATTAAAATAGTAATAATAAATGCACTACCTAAAATAGGTAGTGTGTTTTCTAATTCTAGCTATTGACATTTTTAAAAATACGTAGTAATAATAATACACTTTTAAATCACAATTTCAATAATTCAAGGGAAAATCTTCCCACTTTTCATTATATTTAAATAAAAAGAATATTTAAGAAAGAAGGAGATATATAAAGAAAAATAAAAATAACTTAAACATTTTACTAAAGAATAAACGTTGATTTAATAATTAAAATAATATAGAATGGAGATATGAAATATATAATGTACCCATAAATGTAGACACAATAAAAGAAGGAAGCAATTTGGGTAGCAAAAAGTATGTTAAAAGAGAAAATAGATATAACGACAATAGAAAAGATAACAAGATTAGATAGAAATCAGTTTATGTAAAAAAATAATAGTAACTAATTAAAATGTAATTAGTTGCTATTTTTGTATTAAAAAATTAAATAAAATTTTAGATTTATTAAGAAATTCTAAAAAAATACTGCTTTTTTTAGAAAAGTATGATAGAATAAGCTAGAAAATGAAATTAAGGAGAGAGGGAAGATGCCAGAAACAAAATATAAGAGAGTTCTAATAAAGCTAAGTGGAGAAGCTTTGGCAGGAAAAAAAGAAACAGGAGTTGATGTAGAAACAGTAGGAGCAATATGTGATAAGATAAAAGAAGTAGTTGAAATGGGAGTACAAGTAGCAATAGTAGTAGGAGGAGGAAACTTCTGGAGAGGAAGAAATGGACATCAAATGGAAAGGACAACAGCTGATTATATGGGGATGCTTGCAACAGCAATGAATGGATTAGCACTTCAAGATGCATTAGAAGCAAGAGGAGTATATACTAGAGTCCAAACAGCAATAGAAATGAGAGAAATAGCAGAACCATTTATTCAAAGAAAAGCAGAAAAGCATCTAAATAGAGGAAGAGTAGTAGTATTTGCATGTGGTACAGGACATCCATATTTTACAACAGATACAGCAGCAGTACTTCGTGCAACAGAAATAAAAGCAGATGTAATATTACTTGGAAAATCAGTAGATGCAGTATATGATTCAGATCCAAAGATAAATCCTAACGCTAAAAAATATGATGAAGTATCATATATGGAAGCATTAGAAAAAGATTTAAAAGTAATGGATTCAACAGCAATAGCAATGTGTAGAGATAATCATATGCCATTATTAGTATTTGGAATAGAAGACCCAGAAAATATTGTAAGAGCAGTTAAAGGTGAAAAAATAGGAACAATTGTTAAATAATAAAATTATAAATTAAAGGAGAGGATATTTATGGATTATACAAATTTAGAAGAAAAAATGGAGAAAGTATTAAATGTATTTAGTGAAAAATTATCAGAGGTAAGAGCAGGACGTGCAAACCCAGCAATATTAAATAAAGTAAGGATAGACTATTATGGAACACAAACACCAATTAATCAAGTAGCTGCTATATCAGTTCCAGAAGCAAGATTAATTGTAATTCAACCATGGGATGCAAGTGTATTAAAAGAAATAGAAAAAGCAATCTTAGCGTCTGATATAGGAATTAACCCAAATAATGATGGAAAAGTAATAAGACTAGCTTTCCCTGAATTAAATGAAGAAAGAAGAAAAGAATTAGTAAAAGATATTAAAAAAATGGGAGAAGAAGCAAAAGTAGCAGTAAGAAATGTAAGAAGAGAAGGAATAGATTTAGCAAAATCTATGCAAAAAAATGGAGAAATGACAGAAGATGAACTAAAACATGCAGAAAATGAAATACAAAAAATGACAGATAAATATGTTGAAGAAGTTGATAAAGTTTTAGAGAAAAAAGAAAAAGAAGTAATGTCAGTTTAATAAATAATAATATTATATGATTAAAACATAATTTTGTTTTTCGAGGAGAATATTATGAACTTTAAAGAAGAATTAAAACATTATCAAGAAATAGTAAATAAAGAATTAGAAAAGCATTTAAGGGATAAAAAGTGCTTAGAAGGTATTCTAAATGAATCAATGGAATATAGTCTAATGGCAGGTGGAAAGCGATTAAGACCAATATTAGTTATTAGTACATATAGTTTATTTAAGAAAGATATAGAAAAATGTTTTTCATTTGCAGTGGCAATAGAAATGATACATAATTTTTCATTAATACATGATGACTTGCCAGGAATAGATAATGACGATTTTAGACATGGAAAATTAACAAATCATAAAAAATTTAATGAAGCAACAGCAATCCTTGCTGGTGATGGTTTATTAAACAATGCATATATTGTAATCAGTAATGATATAAAACAAACCAGCGATAGTAAAGAGTTAGAAAAAAAATTACAAGTATTTAATGAATTTACATTAGCAGTAGACAGAATGATAGCAGGGGAATATGTAGATACAGAATATGAAGGCAAAAAAATTTCAGCTGAAGATTTACAATATATACATGAAAATAAAACAGGAGCATTACTAAAATTATGTGTTAGAATGGGAGCAATCCTAGCTGGGGCAAATAGAGAAGAGTTAAATATTTTAACTTCTTATGCTGAAAAAATAGGATTAGCTTTTCAGATAAAAGATGATATATTATCTGAAGAAGGAGACGAAAAAATTTTAGGAAAACCTGTTGGAAATGATAAAGAACAAGAAAAATGTACATATGTTTCTGAATATGGATTAGAAAAATCAAAAGAAATATTAGAAAAAATAACAAAAGAAGCAATAGAAAAACTAGAAATTTTTGGGGATAAGGCTGAATTTTTAAGAGATTTAGCTTTATATATAGAAAATAGAAATAAATAATTTTAAGGAGAAACATAATGGAATTTAATAAAGAAAATATGCCTAGACATATTGCAATAATAATGGATGGGAATAGAAGATGGGCAAGACAAAGAGGAAAAAATGCAAGTTATGGACATAAAGAAGGAGCAAAAACATTAGAAAAAATAGTTAGATATGCAAATAAGATAGGACTAGAATATATAACAGTATATGCATTTTCAACAGAAAATTGGAAGAGAGCAGAAGATGAAGTAAAAGCACTTATGATGCTTCTTCAAAATTATTTAGATGATTATTCAAAAAGAGCAGACACAGAAAATATAAGAGTAAAAGTGTTAGGAGATATAACAGCATTATCAACAGGCATGCAAAAAAGTATTATAAATTGCATGGAAAGAACTAAAAATAATACAGGAGTTACTTTTAATATTGCACTAAATTATGGTGGAAGAGATGAAATAATAAAAGCAGTAAGAAAAATTGCAGAAGAAGTAAAGACGGAAAAAATAAAACCAGAAGACATAGATGAGGATATGATTTCTAATAACTTATATACTGCAGGAATGCCAGACCCAGATTTACTTATTAGAACAAGTGGAGAACTAAGATTGAGTAATTTCTTACCTTGGCAAGTAGTATATTCAGAGTTCTTATTTATAGACAAGAACTGGCCAGATTTTAGTGAAGAAGATTTAGATAATGCAATAATAGAATATCAGAAGAGAACAAGAAAATTTGGAGCAAACTAAAAGAAAAGGAATGAAAAAAATGGATATAAAAAGAATAACATCAGGACTATTAGGATTCCCTTTGGTGTTAATAATTTTAATTTTTGGAAATAATATAGTAGTAGATATTGCTTTAGCAGCCATTGCTCTTCTTGCAATGAACGAGTATTTTAATGCAGTATCAAAAGTAGCAAATCCGGTAAAATGGATAGGATATTTAAGTTGCCTTTCTATTGCAGTTGTGAATTTTATTCCAAGTGAATATTTAGGAATGACAGCGATATTATCTATACCAATAGTTTTAATGATTTTATTTGCACAAGTAATAGCAACAGAAATGAAAACAAATTTTAAAGATATAGCATTTACTTTTATTGGAATATTTTATATAGTATTTTTTATGATTTTTGTAGCTTTAATTGATGGTATGGAAAATGGAAAAATATTAATATGGTATATAATAATAGCATCTTGGGGAACAGATATTGTAGCATTTTTTGCAGGAACATTATTTGGAAAACATAAATTTAGTAAGATAAGCCCTAAAAAGTCAATAGAAGGATGTGTAGCTGGAACAATAGGTGGAGTATTATTAATGATTTTATATACATATATAGTAAATACATTCTTTGGTATGAATTATTCATATCTTGTAATTGCAGGAATTGGATTAGTACTAAGCTTAGTAGGACAAATAGGAGACTTTGCAGCATCAAGTATTAAAAGATATGTAGATATAAAAGATTTTAGTAATTTAATACCAGGTCATGGTGGTATGCTTGATAGAATAGATAGTTTAATATTTTTAGCACCATTTGCATATATGTTCTTTTGTATAATTGGTTAAAATTTAAGATAAAATATTTATGAAAAATAAATAGAAGAGGATAAAGAAGAAAAATAATTAGGAGGCTATTTATATTGTTAGGTGTTTTAATAGTTGCTATAAAAATTATAGTCTTGCTTGGATTTTTAATTTTAATTCATGAATTAGGACATTTCACAGTTGCAAAACTTTGTAAAGTAAAAGTAAATGAATTTGCAATTGGATTTGGACCTACAATTTGGAAAAAACAAGGAAAAGAAACTAAATATGCTTTAAGACTAATACCACTTGGTGGGTTTGTAAGTATGGAAGGAGAAGATGAGGAGTCTGACAAAGAAGGCTCTTTTTCTAAAGCAAGTATTCCAAGAAGAATGGCAATTGTAGTAGCAGGTGCAACTGTTAATATTATATTTGCTGTAATTGTATATTTTATTTTAGTATCTACATCAGGAACATATATATCTAATGAAATAGATTCAACAATAGATGGTTATGCAGCACAAGAAGCGGGGTTACAAGCAGGAGATAAAATAGTTAAAATAAATGATGAAGAAATAAGAAGCAAGTATGATTTAGATGAAGTAATGGATAAAAATAATGGAGAAGAAATAAAATTACAAGTAGAAAGAAATGGAGAAATACTTGATTTTAACATAAAACCAACTGAGGTAAAATCAAAAGTAACAGGAATTTATTTAGATGATAGTGCAAAAATAATTACCATGGATAAAGGAAGTTCAGCAGAAAAATCAGGTTTAGAAAATAATGATAAAATAATAAAAATTAATGGTCAGGAAGTAAATGGTAGTAGTGAAAGAGCCGTTGAAATATTAAACCAAATTAAAACAGAAGAAAATACAAGCGAAAACATAGAAGAAAGCAAAAATGAATCAATAGAAATAACAGTACAAAGAGGAAATGCTGAAGTAACAGTAAATTTAGTTCCAGATACAATATCTACTTATTATCTAGGTGTAAATATGAAATATGCAGAAGACACTTTTGTAAATAGATGTATAAATGGATGGATGGAAACTAAAGTATTTGTATTTTCAATATTTGATAACTTAAAACAATTATTTACAGGAAATGTCGGATTAGACCAAATGATGGGACCTGTAGGTATTTCAGAAGTTGTAGCAAATACGAATGGATTTAGAGAATTCTTTGAAATGATGGCATTAATATCATTATCACTTGGAGTAACTAATCTTTTACCAATACCAGCTTTAGATGGAGGAAAACTTTTAATACTTTTGATAGAAGCTATAAGAAGAAAACCTTTAAAACAACAAACAGAAATAAATATACAATTAGTAGGTTTTGCAATTTTAATTGGAATATTTTTAATGGTTACTTATAATGATATTTTAAGAATATTCTGACGCCGTACAATTCCTGTCTTTTCCTGCTTTTCCCTGTTTTTGGGGACGGAGCAAAAAAACAGTAAATAAATGTAATAGATTTTAATAGATGAAATTTTTTCATCTATTTTTTTTATAAAAGCTGTTTTTTTGCTCCGTCCCCAAAAACAGGGAATAAAAAATAGATATAAATTATAAAAAACATTTGACAAAAAGAAGTATTTAATAGATAATAGATATGTAAAAATACGAAAAAAGATAAAGGCTTTAAAATACAAAGGAGGAACTATATATGTATTTATTTAATAGAATTACGGTAAATCCACAATTACCAAAAAGAATAGAGAAATTATCAACAATTGCAAATAATTTATGGTGGTCTTGGAATACAGAATTTTTAAGACTATTTCAAAGAATAGATGGAGATTTATGGGAAAATTCAAATAAAAACCCAGTAAAATTTTTAAAACATGTGTCACAAGAAAAGTTAGAGGATGTAGCAAAAGATGTTACATTTTTAAAAGAATATGACAAAATAGTAGAAGACTTTGAAGGATATATGAATAGTAAAAATACATGGTTCAATAAGATGTATCCAGAAGAAAAAGGAGATTTAATAGCATATTTTTCTGCTGAATATGGATTAGACCAAACTATTCCAATATATTCAGGAGGACTTGGAATATTATCAGGAGACCATTTAAAATCAGCAAGTGATTTAGGAATTCCTTTAGTTGCTGTTGGTCTATTATATAAAAACGGATACTTTAATCAAAAGATAGATGGAAACGGAAATCAAGAAACAGAATATAATGATATTGATTTATATGACTTACCAATAAACCCTGTTAAAAATGATGTGGGAGATGATTTAGTAATCTTTGTTAAATTCCCAAAAAGAAGATTATATTTAAAAGTATGGAGTATAAATGTAGGAAGAGTAAAATTATATTTATTAGACTCTGATATTGAGAAAAATAATCCAGAAGATAGAGATGTAACACTAAGACTATATGGTGGAGATCAAGAGATGAGAATACGCCAAGAAATAGTTTTAGGACAAGCAGGAGTAGAATTACTTACAAAATATTTAAAATTAAATCCAACAGTATATCATATGAATGAAGGGCATTCAGCATTTTTAACATTAGAACTTATGAAAAACATTATAAAAGAAAAACAAGTATCTTTTGAAGTAGCAAAAGATATAACAAGTTCAAAAACAGTATTTACAACACATACACCAGTACCTGCAGGTAATGATATATTCCCACTAGATTTAGTGGAAAAATATTTCAAAGATTTCTGGCCAAGATTAGGCTTAGATAGAGAACAATTCTTAAGACTTGGAATGAAACCAGGAAAAGAATTAGACAATGGATTTAATATGGGAATATTAGCACTAAAAATTGCAGGAAAGAAAAATGGTGTAAGTAAACTACATGGAGCAGTATCAAGAGAATTATTTGGTGAGATATGGCCAAATATAGCAGCAAATGAAGCACCAATTGGTTATGTAACAAATGGTATTCATACATGCTCATGGTTAGCACCAAGAATGAAAGAATTATTTAATAAATATTTAATACCATACTGGCAAGATAATATGTATAAAGACCAAGTGTGGGAAAAAATAAGAAATGTTCCAGATGATAAATTGTGGAACATACATAATGATAGAAAAGTAAAATTGTTAAGATTAGTAAAAGACAACACATATGAAAGATTAAGACGTTCAGGTTATAGTTATGAAGATATTAATGAAATAACATCAAAATTAAATCCTAATGCTTTAACAATAGGATTTGCAAGAAGATTTGCAACATATAAAAGAGCAACATTAATATTTAAAGATTTAGAAAGAATAACACAAATAATAAATAATAGTGATAGACCAGTACAATTAATATTTGCAGGAAAAGCACATCCAGCAGATAAAGAAGGACAAGACTTAATTAGATATATACATCAAATATCAATGATGCCACAATTTAAAGGAAAAGTATTTTTACTAGAAAATTATAATATAGCAATGTCAAGATATTTAATAAGTGGTGTTGATGTATGGCTAAATAACCCAAGAAGACCAATGGAAGCTTCAGGAACAAGTGGACAAAAAGCATCTGTAAATGGAGTAATAAACTTTAGTGTACTAGATGGTTGGTGGGCTGAAGGATATACTCAAAACAATGGTTGGACAATTGGAGGAAACCAAGAATATGAGTCATATGAAGCACAAGACCAAGCAGATAGCCAAAGTTTATATAGAACACTAGAAGAGAAAATAATACCAACATTTTATGATAGAGATAAAAATGGTATGCCTACAAAATGGATTGAACTTATGAAAAATTCTATTATAACAACAGGTGGAAAATATAGTACATCTAGAATGCTTGTAGATTATACTAAAGACTACTATATGCCACTTTGCAAATTAACTAAAAAGTATTATAGTAATGTAGATAACGTGGCAGAATTTAATTCTTGGAAGAAAGATTTATACACAAACTGGAAAGATGTAAAAATAAGACAAACAGAAAATGATTTAGATAATATAACAATAGATGCAGGAAATAAAATAGAAGTAGGTTGTGAAGTAGAACTTCCAAATATAGATGTAAACAATGTAACAGTTGAAGTTTATTATGGTAAAATATTAGAAAATGGTATAGTTGAAAATGTAAGTATAACACCAATGGAATTAACAGAAGAAGATGAAGAAGAAAGAAAATATTATTTTACAGCAAAGATTGAGTTAACAACTGGTGGAAATTATGGTTATACATTTAGAGTTATGCCAAAACATGAGATGATATTAGAACCAGCAAATTTAGATTTAATAAAATGGGTAACTAAGGAATAGGAGTAATTCTCCTTTTCCTTTTTATAATTTTAGTACGTTTACAATTTACATAATTTATGATATGATCCATTCTGTTAGAACTATTGTATTTCTAAGGTATTTGGCATCACAGGGAAGACAATATTTAAATAACCTTTAGAAAGGAAGGTAGAATGTAAAATTAATTTGGTAAATTGTAACGTGAAACAAGGAGGAAAATAATGATTAAAGACAAAATGCAAGAAGTACCTAGCAAGTTTCTAGCGATTTCTCCACTAGATGGTCGCTATTCAGAAATTGGTAAAACTTTATCACCATATTATTCTGAATATGGCCTTGTGAAGAACAGAGTATGGGTTGAGGTTAACTGGCTTGTTTTCATGCTAGAGAACCTTAAAGGTAGTGAGATTCTGGAAAGTTTTCCAAGAGAGAAAATTCCAGAAATACTTAATATCTATGAGAGTTTCTCTGCTGAGTCCTTTGCGAGAGTGAAGGAAATTGAAGCAAGAACAAATCATGATGTTAAAGCAGTTGAGCTTTATGTTGCAGAAGAACTCAAGGTTTTGGGGATGGATGAGCTAGTTAGCTATGTCCACATTGGATGTACATCTGAGGACATAACTAACTGTGCTTATGCAAATATTATTAAAACTTCGCTTCATGAGGTTTGGATTCCAGAGGCTGAGAAGCTAATTAGCATTCTCAAAGATTTTGCTATGAGATATGCTGATCTTTCAATGCTTGCTCATACTCATGGCCAGCCTGCAACACCTACGACTGTTGGAAAGGAGTTTGCAGTCTATGTATATCGTCTAAGGAACTCCTTGGACAATGTCAAGACTATTAAGCCAACAGCAAAGTTCAATGGTGCAACAGGAAACTATGCAGCAATTTCTGTTGCATTTCCTAATGAAGATTGGCCTAAGCTTTCCAGAAAGTTCATAGAGGAGACTCTTGGACTAACTTTCAACCCTGTAACTACACAGATTGAAGGTCATGACTATATGTGTCATCTTTTTGACGCTGTTCGTCACTTCAATAATGTCATGCTTGATTTTGATCGTGACATGTGGCTGTATATTAGCATGGAGTACTTTGGACAGAAGGTGGTTAAAGATGAGGTAGGAAGTAGTACAATGCCTCATAAGGTTAACCCTATTAAGTTCGAGAACAGTGAGTCTAACATTGACACATCTAATGGTCTTCTGGTTAGTTTGTCTAACAAACTTGCTTGTTCACGCATGCAAAGAGACCTTTCAGATTCTTCATCTCAGAGAAATATTGGTGTAGCTTTTGGTTATTCACTTCAGGCAATCAGACAAACCATTAGTGGTATGGGAAGAGTGCAAGTGAATGTTCAAAAAATCACTGAATCTCTTGAGAGTAACTGGGAAGTCTTGGCAGAGCCAATTCAAACAATGCTTCGTAAGTATGGTATTCCTGATGCTTATGATAAGCTAAAGGAACTTACAAGGGGCAAGAGAATTACTAAGGAAGATATCCAAGACTTTGTTAAATCTTTGGATGTTCTTTCTCCTGAAGATAGAAGAACTCTTCTTCAGTTAACCCCTGAGAAGTATATTGGATATGCCCATCAAATTGCAGAGAAGACTGTTAACTAACAGAATTTCTGCTGTTCTACCAAAGGAGTCATTTACAATTTTGTAAATGGCTCCTTATCTGTTGAAGATAAAATAAGAAAAAATGAAAACATTTTAAATTAAAAAATTTACAAGTTGACATTAATATTAATAATTATCTATCTTGAAAAGGCTGTACAATTCTAAAAAATGCTAATATTTTGAGAAAAAATCTCAAAAATGTTGATATTTTTCAAAAAATAGCATATAATATTATATGAGAGGAGGAAAGTCAAAATGTTGATAAGATTTAGTTTTAAAAATTTTAAATCATTTAAAAATGAAAATGTAGTAGATATGGAAGCTACATCAATAAAAGAACATGAATATAATGTTGTAAAAACAGATCAAGTTAATCTTTTAAAAGTAGCAGCAATATATGGTGCTAATGCAAGTGGAAAAACTAATGTATTACAAGCTTTTGATTATATGAAAAAAAGAATATTAGTAAGTGATGATTCTAAAAAGAACTCTCCAATAGATGAAGATAATGTATATAGTTTTATGATAAATAATGAGCCAATTAGTTTAGAAGTAGAGATATTAGCAAAGAACAACAAAATATATAAATATGGTTTTGATGTATTAAAAGATAGTATTGTTTCAGAATGGCTATATATAAAAAAAATAAATAAATTTTATATGGTTTTTGAAAGAGAAAAAAATAATGTTACTATGAAATCAAATAACAAAATATCAGGGTTGGTAAATATAGATGAAAGAACTTTATTTTTAAACATATATAGTAAAATAGATAAAGACAATGAAGATTTTAGCAATGTTTATGATTGGTTTGTAAATGCAAATTATTTAGACTTAGGAAATCCAAGATTCGAGGATTTTATAAATACTAGAATTTCACTAAAAATATTAAGTGATGAAAAATATAAAAAAGAATTGTTAAGATTTATTAA
>CALXFC010000045.1 GCA_944387485.1 uncultured Clostridia bacterium | reverse complement strand
TTCATAAATTTGCACATCTGGATTTGCCCCATTTTTTAATAACAATTCTAATATACTCCATTCATCTTTTTCTTTGTTTTCATCTGGATTATATTTTATTGCATAATATATAGCTTTTGTAGTTTCGTTAGGATTCCAACCATTATTTAAGTATTGCTCTACTTTATTATAATCATAATCTTTTATAGCAATTAGTTCTTCTCCTTCTTCTTTTATCTGTTCTTGTCTTTGTATTTCATCATAATTTACAAAATTATTTATAATTTTATAATCTATAAACGCAAGAATAATTGTTAGAATTAGCAATACAATAAATGTTTTTGTGAATTTCTTTTTTACTAATCTTATTACTCCAAATACTATTGTTAATATTAGTAATGTAATAATTATTACATTAAATCCAATAAATAATATGCCTAACATTCCCATTAAAGGAATAACTGTTAAAGCAACCATAAACAATCCCCCATATAAATTACTATTTTAATAACCTTTATTTATTGTTTCATTATCTACTAAAACTAATATGCTTTTATTTTCATCTAAAATTACCATTCTATTTACACCAAGTGTTTCATTATTAAACGGATTTTCATAATCATATTCAAAGCCTATACTATATTTTGTATTATTAGTAGTAGTTATATCACAATTAAATCTATAAGTTTTTCTATGCTGTCCATTATCCCAATGCGTTTCTGAACCATTTAATTGTGATTTAAAATCTGAAATATTTTCATTGGAAATATCTATTAGTTTATTTATTCCTTCATCTAAATTTATAACATTATTTATCATGTCATTTGAAAAAATACTTTTTATATTTTCATAATCTTTTGTTTCAATTTTATTCATCATATACTCACAAATAATCTCTACTTTTCTATCATCCGACATAAGTAATTGTTCAATAGGATTATCTGATAATATTATTTTGCCATCTTCTTGTCTTATATTTATGCTGTCATCATTATTTATATTTATTTCATTAATACTCTTTATCAAATTATTTATTGTGAAAAAATCAACAATTCCAAGTAGTATTGTTACGATTAATAAAATTATAAAAGTCTTTTTAAATTTCTTTTTAATTGCTCTGATAATCCCAAATACTATCGTAAGTACAAGCAATATAATACTAATGATACTAACAACTAATGCCAATATTCCTGATATTCCAAATGCTACTATATCCATCATTATAAACACTCCTACAAATTACTATTTATGCTAAAATTATACACTAAAAGGTAGATAACTTCAACCTTGTTATCTACCTTTTTAATTCTATATTTTATTCTTCTTTTGACTTCATATAAATAGTATAAGTTATCATATAAATTCCTACAACTGCTGACAACGCTCCAAAAATTATACCTCCTATTGCATTATATTTTGACATATCTTCTTGTGTTGTAAATGATAAAATAGCATTTTGTGTTAAAGACATTGAAATAAAGCTAGAGGCTAAATTAGTAAATTTTATTGTTTGGTTTTTTATATCTTTTCTTTTTTTAGCTTTTATAACTCCAATAATAGCTACTGTTATATTATAAAAAGCAAGTGTTGCAATACCTATTGCTATATACATATTATATTTACTACTGCTTCCATTAAAGTAAATATAATTAGAATATAATATATAACTTATACTAGCTATTAATACAATAATTCCACAAAAGTAAAAATTCTCATATTCATATTTTTGCTTTTCTCTTATAGATGTTCTTTTTGCTAAACTTATACTTACATTATAAAATGAATATATGAATAATAGTAATGAATGTGATATGATTGCAAGTATAATTTTAAAAATTCCTAAAATAGTATTTAAAGTGGTTGTAATTTTCTTTAAAATAATTGTTTTGTTTTTTATTTTTTCAAACATGGTAAATCCTTTTTATTTTTATTTTTTTGAGATATACGCATATATTGGATAATTCAAAACACATACAAGAAGTCCTACTACTCCTGTAATTATTCCTACTATAAAATCAATTTTAGTTGCATCTCCTACCATGACTTTACTCATTCCAAATCCCATAATCAATGCTCCAATAATTCCAATAAGCCAAGTTGCAACTATACTCCAATTTATTGGTTCATGTTCCTTTTTAGGATGTAAATTTCTATATACTGGTATAATTCCAAGTAATATTATAAAGCCAACAATGGCAACACCAATTCCTACTTTAAATAAATTCCATTCTGGAATTAAACACATACACATTCCAATTGCAAAAACAAGTCCACCTATTGTTCCTAATATTATTTCTAATAAAGTTTCTTTTTTCATTTTATTTTCCTCCATTTTTCTTTTTTAGTTCTTCTTGTTCTTTTTTTATTCTTTCTTTTGCCTCTTCAATAGTTTCTCCTTCTTTTTTAAGAAAACTATCAACAAATTTATCTTCTATCTTTTTGTATCCACCAACAACAGTCTCTTCTACTTTTTTATAACCTCCAACTACTGTTTCTTCTATTTTTTTGTTTGCATCTTTTAAATTTCCCATATTATTCACTCCTTTCTTTAAAACAACACTTGTTGTTTTTATTTAAATATAGTATAATTTCTTAAAATTAAAAAAACAATCATCAATTTTTGATATTTGTTGGAATAATAATTATTATCAAAGGAGAAGTTATTTATGAACACACCTAATAATAAAAGAAAAAAAGAATCACAAGAAAAAATTGAAAAAACTTTTTTACAATTAATACAAAAGAAAGATTTATCAGAAATATCTGTATCTACAATTTGTAAAATTGCAAAATTAAATCGTTCTACTTTTTATGCAAATTATATTGATATTTATGACTTAGTAGAAAAAGTTAAAAATAAAATGGCAGATGAATTTGCAGAAATTCAGTTTTCTAATAATTCTAAACAAGACCCCAATGGTTATCTAAATATGTTCAAAAATATTAGTGAAAATCAAATATTTTTTAAAACTTATTTTAAATTAGAAGATATTTCTCTTAGACCTATAACGGTACATAATATAGATATGGCAAAAAAATATTATAATAATGAAAATATTGATTACCATATAGAATTTTTTAGAGCTGGACTAAATGCAATTATAAAAAAATGGTTAGATAATAATTGTAAAGAAAGTCCTGAAGAAATGGTTAAGATTATTACAAGTGAATATGATGGTAAAATTAGATTATGATTTATTTTAAAAGAGAAATTGCTGATTTTGCAATTTCCCTATTTTTTAATTAATTCTTACTAAAATTACTTTTAATTAAATTACTTACTTCTTTTATTTTGTCAAAAGTATCTTTATTTTTATAATTTTTCTTTGCATAATCTTGTATTTTTCCTAAATTGCCAATAATATCATCAGTACATTTTGACATCCACTCATATCTTGGCATAATCCATATATGGAAATGCCTTTTTTCTTCAAAAATAACATTAAATTTATAACACACATTATTTTTCTTTAAAATATTAATTGTTTTATTTACAATATTAAACATCTCATCTCTTTCTTCATCACTAAACTCCGATAATGAAACAATATGTTTTTTAGAAGATAATATCATAAAACCTGGAATAGGTAATTCCCAATCTTGTGATAATATAAAAGTATCATTTTCATATGCTATTCCACAAGATAAACTAAAATTATGATTTGCAAATTCACATCCAGGGCATTTATCCAATTCTATTTCTTTATTATCATATAGTTGTATTTTTCTCATAATAATTTTGTTTGTCATTTTTTGTATCTCCCTCAATTACAAATATCATCCATTTTGGAAAAAGCAAATATTTATTATAATTTATATTTTATAAAAAATATATTCCTAAATCCAAATAAGACTTGTAAGCCTAAGCAACAAATTGTAACTTGTTGCGAATCTTCTGACTAATATTTTTTTACTAAAATATATTCTTTATCTTCATTTTGTATCTTTTTTCCATCCAAATAATCAAACCCAAATTTACGATAAAATTCACAAGCATACACTGAGGCAGGTATTACTAATTCCTTACAACCTATATTTCTTGCAAAATCTTCAATAGCTTCTATTAGTTTTTTTCCTATTCCTTTATTATGTTCCTCAATTTTTACAAATACAGTTAATAAAATAAATTTTGTTCCTGTTTCATCTCCTCTATATTTATCTATACTAGCTGTTCCAACAACTTTATTGTTTTCTAATGCTACTAAGCATTTAGTTCTACTTGGGAAATTTTTCTTTATTTCAAATTCAGTAAAATGTTGTGAAATTCTATCTATAACTTTTTTTCCATGATCTTTAATATTAATTTCATACATATTTTTAATTATAATGTTAGATAACTCTTTCGCATATTCATCTTTATATTCTACTATTTCAATCATTTATATTTCTCCCTAAAAATTACTATTTAACTAACCAATTAGCAATATCATATATTTGAATGCCCTCATATTGGTAATCTTCATGTCTTGTTCTCGCTATTATTATCTTAGGATATGCATCTCTTATTTGAAGTAGTGGAGTTGCTTCTCTTTTTAAAGTTTTATCATCTCCAATATAATCAGATACTTGAATGTAAAGGTTTTCATTTCGCTTTTTAGCAATAAAATCTACTTCTTTCTGATACATAGTACCTACATATAATTCATATCCTCGCCTTAGCAATTCTATAGCTACAATATTCTCGTATGTTCTTCCAAAATCCATATTATTTGTTCCTAACATCGCATATTTAAATGAGTGATCTGCTAAATAATATTTATCATTTGTACTTAAATATTTTTTACCTTTTATATCATATCTCTTAACTTTATAGAAAGCAAATGCATTACATAAATAATCTATATAATTTTTTACAGTTTTATCTGTAATATTTACTTTATTACTATTAAGAAAATGGGTTATATTATTAGCCGATGTAAGGTTTGAAATATTATCAATTAAATAATTATTTAAATTATTCAATACATCTATATTTTTTATATTGTATTTTTGCCTAATATCTCTTACAATTAATGTGTTAAAAACATCAGATATATACTGATATTTTTCTTCTTGAGTTTTATAAACATACGAACCTGACATTCCACCTTCTTGTGTATATTTATCAAATGCTTCTTGAATATCAGTATAATTATAATATTTTAAATATTCTTTAAATGAGAATGGATAAACTTCAATTTCAAATGTTCTACCAGTAAATAATGTTGCCAAATCACTACTTAATAAGAAAGCATTTGAACCAGTTATATAAATATCATATTTTTCTTCCGCATGCAGTCCATTTAAAGCTTTCTCAAATCCATCACACATTTGTACTTCATCAATTAAAATAAAATTGTTTTTATTTTCAATGTAATTTTTAGAAATATACTCATATAATTTATGATATTCTTTTAATTCCTCAAATTTAGGTAAATTAAAATTAATATGAATAATATTATAATTTTCAATATTTTGGGTTATATATTCTTTGAAAGCTTCAAGTAATTTAGATTTTCCGAGATCTTCTAATACCTGTTATTACCTTTATATCTGGTGTTCCTAGTACATTAATCAGTTTATTTAAATACATTTCTCTTTTAATTAGCTTCATATTTTTCACCTCATAATTAGTATATCATCATATTCCGAAAATGTAAATATTTTTTAAATTTTCGGAATGGATTTTATTACTATTTAAATATTTTTACCTTTTATATTCTGGAATATCATTTCCAAAAATAAAAAAACAATTTCATTTATCACCTTTATTATCTTCATCATATTCCTTCACCCTGGTATTTACTCCATCAATTATTTTATATTCTCTTTTTGAATTTTTATAAACTTTTCTTTTTATTTCATCTTCTAAGTTTATTCCTAATATTTCTGATAACCCTAGTAAATATATTGCAACATCTGCTAATTCTTCTCCCAAGTCTCTTTTATGTTTTTTCCATGCATCATAAGCTTCAGAAAGCTCACCATAAGTTAAACAGAATTCTTTATTTATATCAGTTACATTAAATCCTTTGTTTACTTTATTTTGATATACTTCTTTTTGTAATTGTTCTAAATCTACCATATCTATCCCTCCAAATATTTTTTTATTTTATTTAATAAATTTAAAGTATCATCTCTTCCTAAATCATACATTTCTTGTAATTTATCACTATCTTTTTCAATTCTTTTTATTTTAAGTAATTTAGAAGGTCTAATAACAAATATTTTTCCTTCTTCTTCTAATTTAGATACTTTATCTAATTCTTCATTATATTTTTTATATCTGTTATTTATAGTTTTAGCAAAATTAGGATATTTTCTATAATAAATTTTAGGAAATGTTTGATTCGTCTTTTTCTTTCTATAACTTTCAGGTCTTGTTAAAACTGCTATTATCCTATCAAAATCCATACTAGTTATTTTATCCATTGGAATACTATCAGCAATTCCTCCGTCTAAATATTTTTTATTATTAACCATTACGGGTTTTGATACAAATGGCATAGAACCTGATGCTCTTAATATTTCTAAATTATTTCTATCTTTTAAATCCTCTATTTTTATATATTCAGCCTTTCCTGTTTCTATATTTGTTACGACTGCATAAAATTCTACTTCTGATTTTTTAAATGTATCATAATCTATCGGATCAAGTTCATTTACTATTCTTTTAAAACAAAAATCCTCATTTATTATATTTCCTGTTGTTAAAAAAGAATATACTCCCATATAATTTTTATTTTTTGCATACTTTTTGTTATATCTTAAAACTCTACCTATTTGTTTTGATTTATAATTCATTCCAAATAATGCTCCTGCAGATACACCTACAATTCCATCTATCTTTACATCATTTTCCATAAAAACATCTAAAACTCCTGCTGTATATAACCCTCTCATTGCCCCGCCTTCTAGTAATAGTCCTGTTTTCATAAATAATCACCTTATTTTTTATTTAATTCTTTACTTAATTTTTCTGTAACACTTCTTGGTCCTCTTATTGCTCTTATTCCATAACTTTTTAATTTTTCAAAAGTATATTCATCTTGATTATACCTCTTTAATAATTTTATTTTCATAATCTTTTTAATTGAAAGATTTTTATCTTTGTATTCATAAGGAATATTTGTCTCTACCGCTTCACATTTAAACATAATTGCAGAATAAGGTTCTGCAACATATAGATAAATAATATCACCAACTAAAATATTATTTGACTGTTTCCAAGTTATCGTATCTTTATCATTAAATGCGTTTATCACATCATAATATTTAGGATTTGCAGGAATTAACCATTCTCCTTTTATATCAGAATTTTGGTAACTTATTTCTATTAATTCCATTATTTTTTCATCTGTTAAAGTATCGTCTAAAATTATACTTGCCCAAGATTTCTTACTTAAATGATATGCTGGATAAATCCCTTTTTGTTTTAAATATTTTTCTGTTTCATCATCTAATTTAACATTTAGTACTTCTATTTTTCCTTCCTTATTTGGAATAATTTTACTTTTATCAATATTCATAATTATTCCAAACCACTTACCGCTTCTTTTATTTCTAAAGACTCCATGTTCAGGGAATTTATCCCATAGAAATTCTGGCATTACTTTATATTTTTCATATACTTTATTTGCTATTCTATTTGATTGTTTAAATACAAAATATTCTTTTTCAAAACAGTTTTTTCTTACTTCTTCTAATATTTTTATATATTCTTCTTTTACTGTATTTACAAATTCACCAATAGCTCCTTCTATACGAAAGTTTGTATATTCTTCATTAACTTCTAAATCATATACCTTTCCTTCAACATTTCCGTTTTCATCTACAAAAACATCTGCTCTAAAATTACCATTCATAAATTCTTTAGAATATTTATATAAATTTTCTTCTTTTACAAAGCCAAAGGCAATTAACTTTTCTATGTTTAGTTTTTCTTTCTTAAATACCTTTTCTTCTATATTCATTAGAATCCTCCTGCCATCCAAAATGTTATTTCCATTACTTATACTAGCACAAAAGAGAGTAATTATCAACATAACTACTCTCCTTACTTTAAAATAACTTTTTGAGCTTGCTATTTCCATTCTTCTACTACTTCTTTTGGGATGTTTGAATTTCCACTTCCTATTCCTATTTCTATATCTGGCTTTTTCTTTCCGTGATAATCACTTCCGCCACTAATATATAAATCATTCTTTTTTGAATATTCTAATAAACTTTTAATTTTATCTTCACTATCAGCAGATGGATGGAAACATTCTATTCCATCTAATTCTTTTTCTTTTCTAAGCTCATTTATAAATCCTATTGTATCATCAAATCTATATTCAAATGGATGTGCTAAAAATGCTAATCCACCCGCTTTATGTATAATGTCTATAACATCTTTATATAATGGCTTAGGAGTATCATTTGAACCAGTATAATATTCACTATCTGGGTTCATTAAACCCTTTCTTATAAAAATATCTAATGATTTCGTAAATTCTCCAAGAATTTCATAATTTTCTTTGTGTTTCATTAATTCTTTGTATATATAAATTGTTATATAATCTGTTAGAGGAATATCCTTTTCTATTTTACTTTCATCATAAACAAGCCCTTTTTTATCACATATATCTAATAATTTTCTTTTTGATTCTTCTTGCTGTTTTCTTAACACTTCTTCTGAGAAAAATTTTTGTGACCATTCTTCTATTATTTTAGTATCTTTTATTTTGTATCCTAAAACTTCTATTTTCTTATTTTTAAACGTGGCATTCATTTCAACGCCTTTTATTATTTTTCCTGTATAAATATTTTTCTTTAAAGCCTCATCTTCATATTGTTTACATGTATTATGATCAGTTATAGATATATATTCTAGTTTCTTTTCTTCACACATTTTTAATACTTCTTCTAAGGTTTTATCTCCGTCAGAATATATTGTATGTATATGCATATCTACCATAGCCATCCCTCCTACAACTTTTAAATAACAAAGTTTTTACAAAAAATATCATATTATTTATACATTTTCAATCAATATGCATGAAATATGAACTACCCATTGTCTAAAGCCATTGGAATTGCAGTTACATTATTTCAAAGTAATCGTCAATATATCAAGATTGTAATTTATGTTCCTTTTTCTTTTTATCCTTTTTTAAATAAACACTTCCTAAGCATACAAATACTGAACCCAAACATAGAAAAACGACTGCATTATTATTATCTTTATTTACGAAATAAATTATCATAGTAACATAAAAACAAATAGCTGTTAAATAATACAAAGTAGCAATTATTTTATTTTCTTTCTTTTTCATAATTTTCTCCAATCTACAATTTTAAACTTACTCTTAATTATTTGTATTATTATCTTTCCGTTTATTGCTCTTGTCTTTCTTTTATGCATAATATAATTTTTATTAATTAAGTTACTACTATACTAACACAAATGAGAGTAATTATCAATATAATCACTCTCATCAAAATGTAAACTATCCATTGTCTAAAGTCAATAGGATTGCTGTTGTATTATTTCAAAAATTGATATATGTTTTTAATATTTATATTTTTTTAATTTATAAATCTATTATAATATATTTATTTAGTAGATATTTAATCTAATTTTACTTCTTTCGCATTAGAGTATATTTGTTTTAATTTTGAATCTGGATAATAAGCATCAAAAAACACATCTATATTATTACTTGCTTCTATACCTTTTCTTCTTTCTAAACATCTTACACCTGCTAAACCAGAAATTGTAATATCAAAACAAATAAATAACACTAATAAAGCTGTTACAAATTTATAAGTTCTATGGTCATAAAGATTATCTAATTTATTTAAATATGGAAGTATAAATTTTATAAATAAAACTCCTCCTGTTCCCCAATACATACAATGTAATAAACTTGTTCTTCCATTAAGATTAAATGGTAAATTACTATAATCCCAAGAAATAGTTCCAAATAACTTTTCTTGGAAATAAGAAAATAGATATTCTGTAATTCCACCTAATATCATTGACAATATAAATACTTTTATATTACTCATATTTTTAATTCTAGACATTACTAAATAATACATAACAAGTCCCAAACCATATACTTGTATAAAAGGTCCAATTAATAATCCTTGTCTAGATACATAATGGCCATTTTGTAATATTCCTACTATTAATTCTAAAACATATCCTATTACACTCCCTATTATAAAAATCCAAAACACTTTTACTAATTCTTTTTTTATATTTTCTTTTACTATTTTCTTCTTTTCTACTTGCTCCATATTTATCCCCTCCGAATTGATTATAGCATTCAATTCTTAGGAATTTTTTTATTATTTCTTAATCTTTTATGAATTTTTTAAAAGGAGAAAAAAGCCATAAAACATATAAATTCTATGGCTCCTATAATTATTTAATATTTCTTAATTATTTAAATTTAAACTTTGTGTCCATTCATCAATATCAGAATCTGATGGATTAGATCTAAAACGTTGTCCTTCTTGCCAATTTCCACCATTTGCTTCTTCTTGTAATAATTCTCCGCTTTCACCTAAGCCAGATGATGAAGAAGTACAAAATGGTATAACTGTTTTTCCATTAAAGTCATTTGCTTTAACAAATGTATCAACTGGCCATGCAGCTATTCCCCACCAAATTGGATATCCTATTAATACTGTATCATAACTATCCCAATTTTCTACTGTCGTAGTCTCTAATTCTACGTTTCTTAAAGATTCATCATCATGTTCTCTTGATACTCTTGAATTACTATCTGTCCAGTCTAAATCATCAGAAGTATATTCCTCTACTGGAGTAATTTCAAAAACATCTGCTCCTAAATTTTCTGCAATTCTTTGTGCTACTGCTTCTGTATGGTTTTGTGCTGAGAAGTAAACAACTAATACTTTTCCATTATTTTCTTCTGCTACCACATTTTCTTCAGCTTGATTATTAGCTGTTTCAGCTACATTTTCTTCTTCGCTATTGTTAATAGTTTGATTTTCGTTTTCTAGACTACTATTGTTATTTCCTAATGTAAAATATAATACAGCAGCTATAATAACTAAAATTACTACTATAACAATTGCTATAATTCCTTGTCTGCTCATTTTTCATCTTCCTTTCTTATTTTATTTTACATTAGGTATTATACATAGTTAGAGTAACTCCAAGTCAATACTTTTATTTAATAATTTTTATTTTCTAACATTATTAATTTCATTTATTCGGCAAAAAATAATGACTCTAAAATAAAGTCTCCTACCCCTTGCCATTCTTCTTGTAATTCTTGTAAGCAATTAAAAGTAATTATTACTAATTTATCATTATAAGAGAAAAATATTGTGTTATTATATATTTTGCTATCATTACTATTACTTATTAACTTTATTTGTCCGACATTATGATTATCTACTTCGTAATAATTAGATGTTATAATTTCTCCATTATTTTCTTTAAGTAAATTTTCCAAATAATTTTTTATTCCATCATTTTTCATATCCTTTTCTGTTATATTTATTGTAACATTAATTGTTCCTTCTTCATTTGAAAAAACTTCATTTGGAATGTCATTACTATATTTTTGACTTATTTCTTCACTTGTTAATTGTTTAAAACTTGTTGGAACTTTTACAAAGAACGTATTATCTTCTACTTGTATATAGTCAGTTTTCACTTCTGTCCCACCATTAGTTATAGTAATAAATGTATTAAATTTTTCACTTTCTGTTTCTAATTTTTCTGTTCCTTTTTTCATGATAACTTGTATAATAACACATATTATTATAATTACAATACATAATCCAAAAAATATAGCAATTCCTAGTTTCTTTTTATCCATATTATCATTTCCTTTTCATTTACATAATAGCATAAAAGCAGATAATTAACAAGTAACTATCTGCTTATTTATTAATCTTCTATTGTAACAACCTTTTTGTTTTCAAAAGTCTTTTTAATGTCAATTACTCTTTGGTTTGATGAACCTCTCCATTTTAATTTAAAATTATGTAATTCATCTACATATTGTCCATCTACCAAAACATCAATATATTTAAAAACTTCTTTATCTTTATCAAGTGTTTCACCGAATTTATAACCAGTCCATACCCATATATTTTTATCTGGATAAGCTTCTTTAAAAGCCCTTGCAAGCTTAGTTGTTCCTTCAATATTTTTAGGATGCATTGGTTCTCCTCCTAAAATTGATAAACCTTTCACAAAATCTTTTTTAGATAATTCTAATACTTTATCAATTGTATCATCTGTAAATTCTTGTCCACCTTCAAAATCCCATGTTTCTTCATTAAAACAATTTTTACAATGAAAATGACATCCTTGCATAAATATTGATACCCTTACACCTGGTCCATTTGATATATCCATTTTTCTAATTAAATTGTATCTCATATTATTTTGCCACCTTATTATCAATATGTAAAACTCTTTCTTTTATTTCTTGAGTTCTTCCTTTATTCCAGAAATTAGTTCCAATATAACCGCATGTACGTCTTGCAACATTTAATGTATTATGATCTCTGTTTCCACAGTTTGGACAATACCATTCTAAGTTATCATCTAATAAGATTTCTCCATCATAACCACATTTTTGACAATAATCTGATTTTGTATTAAGCTCTGCATACATAATATTATCATATATGAACTTAATTACTTGTATTACTGCATCTAAGTTATTTTGTAAGTTTGGTGTTTCAATATATGAAATAGCTCCACCTGGACTTAATCTTTGGAATTCACTTTCTAATTTTAATTTAGAAAATGCATCAATTTCTTCAAATACAGGTACATGATATGAATTAGTAATATAGTTTTTATCTGTAATACCTTTTATTGTTCCAAATCTCTTTCTTAAGCATTTTGCAAATTTATATGTTGTAGATTCAATTGGTGATCCATAAACAGAATAATCTATATCTTCTTCTTTCTTCCATTTATTTGTTGCATCATTTAAATGTTGCATTACCGCTAATCCAAATTCTTTACCTTTTCCATTATCTGTATGGCTATCTCCTGTCATAACTTTAACACATTCATATAAACCTGCATAACCAAGTGAAATTGTTGAATATCCATGATGTAATAATTCATGTATTGATTCTCCTTTATCAAGTCTTGCTAGTGCTCCATGTTGCCATAAAATTGGTGCTACATCACTTGTTACATTACTTAATCTCTTATGTCTTATTTGTAATGCTTTATGACATAATTCTAGTCTTTCATCAAATATTTTCCAGAATTTATCCATATCTCCATCTGAAGAAAGTGCAACATCTGGTAAGTTTATTGTTACAACACCTTGGTTGAATCTTCCATAATATTTTCCTTTACCTTCTACATAATTCTTAGCTTTAGCAATATTTCCTAAACTCATTGTTCTATCAGGAGTTAAGAAAGATCTACAACCCATACATGGATAACAATCTCCATCACCTAATTCATTTTTCTTTAGCTCTAACATTATTTTTTCAGAAATATAATCTGGAACCATTCTTTTTGCTGTACATTTTGCTGCAAGTTTAGTTAAATACCAATATTTACTATCTTCATGAATATTGTCTTCTTCTAATACATATAAAAGTTTTGGGAAGGCTGGTGTTATATATACACCTTTTTCATTTTTAAATCCTAATATT
>CALXFC010000044.1 GCA_944387485.1 uncultured Clostridia bacterium | reverse complement strand
AAACTCAAACATAAAATGTGAATTAGATTTAGTATTTTCAGCAGAAACTGGAAAAAGACATGATATGATAACATCTTATAGCAAAATAGATAATTGGATAGAAAAATTGAGGTAAAAGATGAAAAAGGCAAAAATAATTGTAGATATTTTAATGGTAATAGTATTTATTATGCTTATGTGTAATCAGATAACTCGGAGTATTTGCACACGAAATATTAGGTGTAAGTGTATTTGTATTATTTGTAATACATCAAATATTAAATAGAAATTTTTATAAAAATATATTTAAAGGTAAATACAATAGATTAAGAGTGGCTTTTTTGATAATTAACATATTGCTTTTAATTATGATGATAATAATGATATTTAGTAGTTTAATGGTATCTGAAAATTTATTTAAAGGATTGCGTTTTGGAAGTAATTATTTAGGAAAATGCTTACACATAATATCTGCATATAGTATATATATGTTAATTGGTTTACATTTGGGATTACATTATAATACCCTTATAAAACTAAAAAGAGAAAACAAAATAATATTAAATGTATTCTTGATTCTCTTTGCTATTGTTTTTGGAATAAATGGATTTATAAAAAAAGAATTTATACAAAAAATAACTCTTGAAAGTCTTTTTCCATTATATTCAGAAGATAGTATTGTTATGATTATTTTAGATTATGTTGCAATACTTATAATGTTTGCAGTAATAGGATATGGATTACTTACATTGTTATCTTTAAAAAATAAGAATGAAAAAGAAAACAAAAATTAATATCATTTTAAATTAAATTTTGGAAAGAAGGATGAAATATGAAGGACTTTGTATATAACAAAATACCAACAGTATATTTTGGTGAAGGAGTTTTAAAAAAGAATTTACCAAAAGAACTAGAAAAAGTAGGAACTAATGTAATGCTTGCTTATGGTGGAGGAAGTGTAAAGAAAACAGGGCTTTATGATGAAATAATGGGTGTATTAAAACAAGCACAAAAAAATGTTATAGAATTTAGTGGAATTATGTCCAACCCTACTTATAACAAAGTACGAGAAGGAATAAAACTTGCAAAAGAAAACAATGTAGATTTTATTTTAGCAGTAGGAGGAGGTTCTGTAATAGATTGCTGTAAAATAGTATCAGCAGGAGCAAAGATAAATGAAGATATATGGAAAATGGAATTTAGATATAAAAAATTTCCAAATGAATTTATAAAACTTGCAAGTGTTGCAACAGCAAGTGGAACAGGTGCAGAAATGAATAATGGAGCTGTTATTACAAATGAAGATGAAAAATTAAAAGCAGGAATGGTAGGAGCATTATCAGATTTTGTAATACTTGATCCAAGTTATACTTTAACAGTTCCAGAAAAACAGGTTATATCTGGAGCATTTGATACATTAAGCCATTGTATGGAAACATATTTTGGAAAGCCAGCAGAAAATAATGTATCAGATGAAATTACAGAAAGTATCATGAGAAATGTTATTAGAAATATTAGAGAAGTAATGAAAAATCCAAATGATGTAAAAATAAGAAGTGAACTTATGTGGGATTCATCACTTGCAGAGTGTGGTTTATTAAAATTAGGAAAAATAACAGATTTCCAAGCACATCAAATAGAACATCAATTAGGAGCATATACAAATTGTAATCATGGACAAGGCTTAGCAATAATACATCCAAAATTGTATAGACATATTTATAAGGAGAATATTCATAAATTTGCAAGATTTGCTATAGAAGTTTGGAAAGTAGATAACAAGGATTTGAGTGAAGAAGAAACAGCTAAAAAAGGAATTGAAAAATTAGATAAATTTATTAAAGAAATCGGACTTCCAAGTACTTTAAAAGAAATTGGTATTACAGATAAAGAAATGCTAAGAAAAGTTGCTGATTCAAGTAATATTACACAAGGTTGTGCAAAACAGTTAACACATGATGAAATATATGAAATTTTATTAGAATGTTTATAATTTAAAAATAAGGAGGAATTAAAATGAGTAAAAAAGGAATTGCAATAATTGTAGTTATTGTTTTATTAGTAATAATAGGAGGGGTGGCGTATTTTATGAGCCAAAATTCAAATGAAAGTGAAAATAGAGGGGATACACAAGAAAATTTAATGGGACAAACAGAAGAAAATAATTTAAATGAAAATGAAGCACAAGTAACAGAAGAAAATAATAGTGAAAATACAGAAAATGGTGGAAAAACATTAGTTGTTTATTTTTCAGCAAGTGGTAATACAGAAGCAGTGGCACAAAAAATTGCAGAAAATTTAGGAGCAGATATTTTTGAGATAACTCCAGTAGATGAATATACTTCAGCAGATTTAGACTGGACAGATGATAATTCAAGAGTAACAAGAGAACATGAAGATGAATCTTTAAGAAATGTGGAACTAGAATCTACAACAGTAGATAATTGGGAAGACTATGATACAGTACTAATTGGTTACCCTATTTGGTGGGGAATAGCAGCATGGCCAGTTGATACATTTGTTAAAGCAAATGACTTTAATGGAAAAACAGTAATACCATTTTGTACTTCTTCATCATCTGGCTTAGGACAAAGTGGAGATTTACTTGAAGAAGAAGCAAATGGAGGAAATTGGCAAGAAGGACAAAGATTTAGAGAAAATCCATCAGATTCAGATATAAAAGAGTTTACAGATAGTTTACAATAAAAATAGTGCTGATTGTAGATGAAACAATTAGCACAAACATCCCCTTTTATTTTCAAGAGAGAATCATTAGAAATAGTGATTCTCTTTTATTATTTTCTTGAAAAATTGTCTTAATTATGCTAGTATCTGAAATAGAAAAAAAGAAATTATATAAGGAGGGTTTATTATGCTAAAATTAGTTTTAGTAAGACATGGACAAAGTCTATGGAACTTAGAAAATAAATTTACAGGATGGACAGATGTTCCTTTATCAGAAAAAGGAATTGAAGAAGCAAAAGAGGCAGGAAGAATATTAAAAGAAAAAGATTTCCACTTTGATATTGCATTTACATCTGTTTTAAAAAGAGCAGAAGATACATTAGATTATATTTTAAAAGAAATGGGAGAAGAAAATATAGAAATTAGAAGAAGTTGGAGATTAAATGAAAGACATTATGGAGCTTTACAAGGATTAAATAAAGATGAAACAAGACAAAAATATGGTGCAGAACAAGTTTTATTATGGAGAAGAAGCACAGACGTTAGACCACCAGAACTAGAAGTAACAGATGAAAGGTATCCAGGAAATGATCCAAAATATAAAGATTTAACAGAAGATGAGCTTCCTAAAACAGAAAATTTACTAGATACAATAAAAAGAGTATTAGAATATTGGAATACAGATATAAAGCCAGAATTAAGAAAAGGAAAAAGGGTAATTATTGCAGCACACGGAAATAGTTTAAGAGGATTGATTAAATATTTAGATAATATTTCTGATGAAAATATTGTAAAAGTAGAAATAGAAACGGGTAATCCAATTTGTTATGAGTTAGATGACAACCTAAAACCAATAAGACATTACTATTTAAAAGAAAATGAGGAAAAATAGATTTTATAAATGAAATAGATAGGGCAGATAATATGTTGAAATTATCTGTCTTTTAATGTATAATTAAAATGTAAATAATATTTAAGTAGGGGATAAAAATGAATTTTATTATTTCTTCAGCATTTGTTTTTCTACTAGTTTTAATAACATATATACCGTATATGATTTTTATGGCAATATTTGCTGTAATAATTTGGGCAATAGTAACAAAAAAGATTGCAAGTAAAGGTTTAAAAATTTTAATAATTATGGTTGCTTTACTTTATGGAGTGGTAATAATAGGTAGTTTTAAAACAGAAAAAGTAGATGACTCATATATAGAAATGAAAGAAATGGATGATAATGGAAGCCTTATAGGGTTATCTTCAGAAGAAGTTATTGAAATATTAGGAGAACCAGAATATAAATATGATGGTAAAAAGGGTTTAAAGTATTATCAGTATTATGCAGGAAAAATATATAAAGAATCATATTGGGGTTATTCTTATTCTACAGACTATTATGATTTTTATATAGATTTTGATGAGAATGATAAAGTAAATAATACTTCAATGAAATTAATTCCATAATTTTATATAGGAGGAGAGATGAAAATGAAAATAAATTTTAATGAACTAAAAGAAATTGATGTATCAAATATGAATGGTGGTAATGGTATAGTAAAATCAAAAATGTATATGGATAATGATTGTAAAATTATAAAAGCTATATTAGAGCCAAATGCTTCAATAGGAAAACATACTCAAAAAAATAATGAATTTATATATGTAATATCAGGACAAGCAAAAATTATTATTGAAGGAAAAGAAGAGATAATAAATAAAGATGAAGTGCATTATTGTCCAATGGGAAGTACACATGAAATATATAATAATGCTAATGAAGATTTAATATTATTAGATATTACTGTAGAAAAGTAAATAAATTAATATATAAAGAGGAAAAGAACATTTACAAAGGTAGATGTTCTTTTAGTTAGTGTAAAATTAATGTAGGCAAAATATAAAAAAATTGCCTACATTTACTTGACACATACGACACATAAAAAAGCTCTAGTTAAATCTTTACAATTCTTAATTCTATGATATACTAATAAATATACAATGTAAATATTTTGTGAAGAAGGAGAAAAAATTAAAATGAATTTTAAAAAAATTATAGAATTTATAGAGCCATACTATAAAGACAAGGATATTATGCATAATATGTGGCATATTAAATTGGTGAAGAAAAAAATTGATGAAATTATTGATATAACCAATTATAGAATAAATTATGAAGTGTTAATTTTAGCAATGTATTTTCATGGGTTTATTTATAGTGATGAAGAAAAGATAAGAGAATGGTTAAAAAGTAATAATTATAGTCAGGAGGAAATAAATTTAATTGTAAAAGTTGCTTGGGAATCCCAAAGAAATGAAATACCTGAAACTATTGAGGGAAAGATTTTACATGATGCACATGTGCTAGAAGGAGGAAAAACATATCTAGTTGTAAAAACTTTAATAACAGGTTCAGTAAGGGGACAAACTTTAAAGGAAACTTTAAATTATATGAAAAATAATGTGTTAGATAGGAATAAATGTTATTTACCAGAGACGATTCCTTTATGCGAAGAAATGAATGAGTATGCAGATAGATTTTATAAAGAATTAACAGATGAAATTTAATAAAATATAAGGGTGATCATATCACAAGTTATTTTGGTAAACGATGAAGATGCAATTAATATGGCAAGAAAATTAGCAAAAGAATTAGGTTTAGGAGTCGGAATATCTTTAGGAGATAATTTAATTGGAGCTGTACTTCTTGCATCCAAAATAAAAAAGAATGTTGTAACTGGATTTGCAGATGATAATAAAAAGTATTTAACGACAGATTTAAGTAAAAATATAGATAATTTTATATCAAATCAAATAGAATTTATTAATAATTAAGAAAATATTTAAAAGAAAAGGATAAAAAAGTAGTCAATAGTGGAGTAATTTTACTCCACTATTTACATAAAAAAAATTTTTTAAAAAAATATTGACACGGTGTCAGAAGTGTGATATATAATACTTAGAAATTGACACGGTGTCAGAAAAAGGAAAGGTGGTTAATAATATGGATTTACCAGAAGTAGCCCTAGGAGCATGGGCATGGGGAAATGATGGGACATTTGGAGTGAATTATACGGAAAATGATTTAAAAGAAGTATTTGATGAAGGAATGAAAAACGGCTTTAATTTATGGGATACAGCTTTTGCTTATGGAATGGGACAAAGTGAAAAAGTTTTAGGAGATTTTACTAAAAACTATGAAAGAGATAAGATAATAATATCAGATAAGTTTACACCACAATGTGAAGATGGAACACCAGATGCTATGAAAAATATGCTAGAAAATAGTATGAAATTATTACATACAGATTATATGGATATTTATTGGATACACAATCCAATGAATGTAGAAAAATATACACCAATGATAGCACCATTATATAAAAAAGGTTTAATAAAATCTGTTGGTGTTTCAAATCATAATTTAAAAGAATTAAAAAAAGCTCAAGAAATTTTAGATAAAGATGGAATAAAAATTTCAGCAGTACAGAATCATTATAGTTTATTAAACAGATCAAGTGAAACTTCAGGAATATTAGATTATTGTAAAGAAAATAACATTACATTTTTCTCTTATATGGTGCTTGAACAAGGTGCACTAACAGGAAATTTTGATAAAAATCATCCATTCCCAGAAGGTTCAGATAGGGCAAATAGTTATAATGATAAATTAGAAAAATTAGAAGAATTAAATAAAGCATTAAACGAAATCGCACAAAAATATAATACTAAAATACCAGTTATAGCAACAGCATGGGCTATAAATAAAGGAACATTGCCAATTATTGGTGTAACAAAAGTAAAACATGTTTTAGATGCAAAAGAAGCTTGTAGAATTATATTAACAGATGAAGAAATAAAATATCTCGAAAATACAGCAGATAAACTAGGAATATCTACAATAAGATATTGGGAAAAAGAGATGAAATAGAAAAGAGGAGATATAAGTGGAAAAAGACATAGTTGACATTAGAAAAGAAGAAATAATAAATGCTTGTGGAAAGCTTTATGAGAGTAATAATTTTAAAGACATAACAATTAAAAGCATAGGTGAAGAAACTACATTTTCTCGTACTTCAATATATAATTATTTTCAGACGAAGGAAGAAATATTCTTAGCACTTTTAAAAAGAGAATATGAAAAATGGATAGATGATTTAAATGGAATGTATGAAGAAAATTCAGAGCTGGAAAAAGAAGAATTTGCAGACAAATTAGCACGCACAGTTGCAAAAAGGAAGAATCTTTTAAAGCTATTATCTATGAATATGTATGACATGGAAGAAAATAGTAGAATGGAAGAATTAGTAGAGTTTAAACAAGCCTATGGAAATGCAATAAAAATGGTAAGAAAATGTGTTGATAAATTCTTTAGTAAATTAAGTAATGAAGAAAAGGATGAATTTATTTTCTTATTTTTTCCATTAATGTATGGAATTTATCCTTATGCAGAAGTAACTAAAAAACAAAAAGAAGCCATGAAAAAAGCAGATGTACCATTTAAATATTTATCTATTTATGAAATTACTTATAAAGGAATTTTAAAATTATTAAATTAAAAAGGAGAGGGTATTATGAAAATAGTAGTGTTAACAGGAAGTTATAACTTACACGGAACATCAAATACTTTAGTAGATGAATTTATAAGAGGAGCGAAGGAAAATGGTAATGAAATCGTAAGATTTGATACGGCACATTTAAATATACATCCATGCATTGGTTGTAACCATTGTGGTATGGATGGTGATTGTGTATTTAAAGATGATATGGTTAAAATATTAGACGAGATAGAAGATGCAGATATGTTAGTTTTTGCAACACCAGTTTATTATTTTGCAATGACAGCACCACTTAAGGCCACAATTGATAGATTTTATTCAAGAACAGGAAGAATAAGTCGTAAAAGATTAAAAACAGCATATATAATTACTTGTTGGAATACAGATGATTCAACAGTAGAGCCTTTAATTGTTCATTATAAGAAATTAGTAAGTTATATGAATTATCAAGACCAAGGTATGATTATAGGAAAAGGTTGTGGAACAGTAGGTATGATACCAGAACATTTTTACAAAGATGCTTATGAATTAGGTAAAAAAATTAAATAAAATAAATTTAAAAATTAAAGGAGGTAATTTTAAATGAACATTACAGAAAAAGCAAAGGAAAATTATGAAAAATTATTTAAAGGGTCAGATTTTAATTGGAACTATGATGAAGAATTAGGAGAAATTGTATCAAATTTTAGCTTAGATGAGGCTCAAAGATATGATAATTTAGATGAAAAAACAAGACAAATGGTAATAATTGCGGCAAGTATTGCAACCCAAAGTAAAAAAGGATATGAAATATCTATAAAAGCAGCATTAAATGTAGGTGTTACACCAATAGAGGTTAAAGAAATATTATATCAAGCAGTTCCTTATGTCGGAGTTTTGAAAGTGTTAGATTTATTAGATGCAACAAATAAAATATTTGAAGAAAAAGGAATTAAATTACCATTAGAAAAACAAGGAACTACAGATTTAGAAAATCGTTTTGATAAAGGACTAGAAGTACAAAAATCAATATTTGGAGATGTAATAGACAAAAATTATGAAAATTCTCCAGAAAATCAAGTCCATATTCAAAAGTTCTTATCAGATAACTGTTTTGGAGATTATTATACAAGAAATGGTTTAGATGTTAAAACAAGAGAATTAATTACATTTTCAATATTAATTTCACAAGGTGGTTGTGAACCACAAGTAAAAGGACACATTGCAGGAAATGTAAATGTAGGAAATGATAAACAAATACTTTTAAATACAGTAACAGCACTTCTTCCTTATATTGGATATCCAAGAAGTTTAAATGCTATCAGCTGTATTAATCAAGTAATACCAGATTAGAAAAGGAGGAATTAAAATGCAAAAAAATATAGGTTCAAAATTAGCATTATATCCAATGCCATTATTAGTAATAGGAACAATGGTAGAAGGAAAACCAAATTGGATATTAGTAGGACATAGTGGAATTATAGGACATGACAGAGTAATGGTAAGTTTAGTAAAAACACATTATACAAATAAAGGAATTAAAGATACAAAAACTTTATCTATTAATTTAGTAAGTGAAGAGATGTTAAAAAAAGCAGATTATGTAGGAAGTGTAAGTGGAAGTAAAATAGATAAATCAGATGTATTCCAGTATCATATAGGAGAAGCTGGAGCACCAATTATAGATAATTCACCAGTTGTTATGGAATGTAAGGTCGAAGATAATTATGAAACAGATAATTTTGATAATTTTATAATGTCCATTTCAAATACTTATGTTCAAGAAGAAAACTTAGATGAAAAAGGAAAAATAGATTATACAAAATTTAGTCCAGTATTATTTGAATTTCCTAATTACACATATTTAAGAACAGGAGATACTATAGGAAATTGTTTAAGACTAGATAAATAATTAATTAAGGAGGTTTTTATTATGAGTTTTACAATTAATATTTATTATACAGGAGAAAATGGAGCAGCAAAAAAATTTGCAGAAGAAATGGTAGAAAAAGGAGTAGTAGAAAGAGTAAGAGCAGAAAAAGGTAATTTAAAATATGAATACTTCTTTCCTATGGATGATAAGGAAACAGTTTTATTAATAGATAGATGGGAAAATGAGGAAGCATTAAATGAACATCATAAATCTCCTATGATGAAAGAAATAGCAGAACTAAGAGATAAATATCATCTTCATATGAGAGTAGAACAGTTTGTAGAAAAGAAGTAAAGTTAAAAAGTAGAAAAGTTAAATTTGATGTAACTGTTGACATTACAAGTAATAAAATAGTATAATTAAACGGGGAACAGGAGGGGAATAGGTTGCAAATATCATCAAAATTTACAGTAGCGATTCATACTCTTTTATGTATTTATGAATTTAGTAAAGAGAAAAAAGTAACATCAAATTTTATAGCATCAAGCACAAATGTAAATCCAGTAATTATAAGAAATATATTAGGGCAACTAAAAGATGCTGGAATTGTAAATGTTGAAGCAGGAGTAGGAGGAGCAACAATAATAAAAGATTTATCAGATATAACATTACTTGATATATTTGAAGCAACAAAATGTTTAGAAGGAGATCTATTTAATTTCCATGATAACCCAAACAAAGAATGCCCTGTTGGAAACAATATTCATAAAGTATTAGATAAGAGATTATATAGTGTTCAAGAAACTATGAAAAAAGAATTAAAACAAATAACATTAAAAATGTTGGTAGATGATTTAGAAAAAAATATGAAATAATTAAATGATGTAACCATTGATATAAAAGGATTTTAATATTAGTGGTTATATTTTTTAAAAAAAGTTTAGTTGTAACTATTGACATTACAACGGCAAAGTGATAATATATCGTTGTAACAAGAAAGGTTACAATTAAAAAGGAGGTATTATTATGAATAGGATAGTTGATGAATTAAGAAAAACAGGAGTTTTTTATGTATCTACAATAGATGGAGATACATCAAGAGTTAGACCATTTAGTAGTGTAACAGAATTTGAAGGAAATTTATACATTTGTACTAATAATACAAAAAATGTATATAAACAAATAATGGCAAATCCTAAAATTGAAATATGTGGAATGGAAAAAGACGGAACTTGGATTAGAATAAATGGAACAGCTCAAAGAGATGATAGAGATGAAGCAAGAAAAGCAATGTTAGAAGACCCAACAGGACCAAGTAATTTATATAAATTAGGAGATGGAATATTTGAAGTATTAAGAATAGACAATGCAAAATGCACAAAATATTCAATGACAAGTGATCCAGTAGAAATAGAAAAATAAAATAAAAAAGGGAATTGCAAAAAAAGGCAATTTCCTTTTTGTAAAAGGGGCGAAAGAATTTGGAAAAAATAGATTATTTAATAGATTATTTATTAAAAGAAAATAGGGAAGTAAAATTAGATAGATTACCACAAACAGAGGATGAAAAAAAGAAGGTTTTTCGTTCACTTTGTAACATTAGAGAACCAGGAGAAATTTCAAATGAATTTTTAAAGGTACAAGATGAATATCTACAAGAAGAATTAAAAAATAAAGATGTTACTGATGTAAAAGATATAAAAACAATTAATACAAGTATTAAAAATTCTGATAAAATGTGTTTATGGAAAGGAGATATAACAACTCTAAAAATAGATGCAATTGTTAATGCAGCAAATTCAAGAGGTTTAGGTTGTTTTATTCCATGTCATAAATGTATAGATAATCAAATTCATACTTTTTCAGGAATAGAACTAAGAAATGAATGTGACGAAATAATGAAAGAAAAAAATTATTATTTACCAACAGGAGAAGCATTTATAACTAAAGGATATAATTTACCAGCAAAATATGTTATTCATACAGTAGGTCCAATAGTTTATGGAGAAGTCACTAAAAAAGAAGAAGATGAATTAATAAATGCATATACAAACTCTTTAGAAGAAGCAAAAGAACATAATATAAGAACAATTGCTTTTCCTTGTATATCAACAGGAGAGTTTAGATTTCCAAAAGATATGGCTGTCAAATATGCATTTTTAGCAGTAGAAAAGTTTTTAGATAAAAATAGAGATAGTTTTGATAAGATAGTATTTAATGTATTTTCCGAGGAGGATTGTGAAATTTATGAAAGTTATATCAAACAAAATAGTAGAAATTAAAGAATTAATAAATGAAGCAGATTATATTTTAATAGGTGCAGGTTCTGGACTTTCAACTGCTGCTGGCATTGAATATTCTGGAAAAAGATTTCAAGAAAAATTTTCTGATTATATAGAAAAATATCATTTTACAGATATGTATACAGCAGGATTTTATGACTTTGAAACAGAAGAAGAAAAATGGGCATATTGGGCAAGACATGCTTATACTAATAATACAGGAATGGGAGCAACTAAACTTTATAAAGATATATTAAAATTAGTAGAAAATAAAGAATATTTTGTAATTACAACAAATGCTGATGATCAATTTTTTAAATCAGGTTTTGATGAAAATAAAATATTTAGAGTACAAGGAAGTTATAGATATATTCAATGTAAAGAAGCTTGTCATGATAAATTATATGATGGAACTAAACTATTTGAAGAAATGATAGAAAAAACAGTAGACTTTAAGATACCAACATCACTTATTCCAAAATGTCCTGTATGTGGTGGCAAGATGGAAATGAATTTAAGAAAAGATGCATATTTTGTTCAAGATGATACATGGTATAAGCAAAATAGTAAATATGAAGATATTTTAAATAAAAGTCAAAATAAAAAACTTTTATTATTAGAATTTGGAGTAGGATTTAATACACCAGGGATAATTAGAATACCTTTTGAACAAATGACTTTGGAAAATATAGATTGGAAATTAGTTAGGTTTAACAAAGACTATAGTGGAAGTTTTGTAGATTTAGGAAATAAGATGGTACCTGTAAATGAAGATATTGAAGAAGTTGTAGAAGAATTATTAAAATAATAATTTACAAAACGTTTACATTTTAGATACTATATAGTTACTTTTAATATCTATAATAAGTACAACTTAAGAAATCTAATCAATCTTAAGTTTGCTTGAAAAAAAGCATAGAAAACATCCCCTTTTATTTTCAAAAGAGCCACTAGAAATAGTGGTTCTTATTTTTGTGAAATAGTTAATTGATAATAGCTTTTATTTATGATAATATGAACTAAAATAATAAATAGTTTAGGGGATAATCATGAAACGTATATGTATAATTGGTGGTAGTGGAACAGGAAAAACAACACTAGCGAAAAACTTAGGAAAACAATTAAATTTACCTGTTTATTATATTGATGGAATTCATCATTTAAAAAATTGGGAAATACGTGATAAAGATGAAAGAGATAAAATTATTTTAGAAATAATTAATAAAGATAAATGGATTATAGATGGAACTTATAAATCAACCTTAAAACAACGTTTGGAAAAAGCGGATTATGTAATTTATTTGGATTATTCTACCTTTGCACAAATAAGAGGTATTTTAGGAAGATTTGTAAAAAAACATGGAAAGGAAAAAGAAGAAATACCAGGGTGCAAGGAAAAGATGAGCTGGGATTTTTTCTGGTGGGTAGTTAATTGGAGAAAGAATAAAAGACCAACAATTATTAAAAATATTCAAGAGGTGGATAATGAGAAAATTCACATATTTAAAACAAGACGTGAGCTTAATAAGTGGTATAAAAATAAGTTTAATGCTAAAATAGAAGACTAAAAAGTTAGAACTGTTTTAACATAAAAGTTAAATTTGCTAAAAAGCGAAAAATATGGTATAATATATGTATATATTGTTAAAAACGTTTTTAATTTTTACATAAGAAAAGGAGGGGATTGTTATGAAGAAAGTGTTAAAGGTTTTAGGAATAATTATAGCTATATTAATAGTATTAGTAGCTATATATTATGTGGTAATACATTTTGATGGTTTCTTAAATAAAGATAACCCAATGACAAGAGAAGAAGTAGTAGAATTATTAGAAAAAGGAAAAGAATATCCTAACTATTATTATGCATCAGAAAATAGTTGGATTTTTGGTAGCTTAAATGAAACTAAAACAGAAATCTATATTAAAGATAATGTAGAAAAAATAATGGTAGATGGTAAATTACATAGATGGATAGATTATAATAATGATGAAAATATTTCAATATTTGAAGATAATGAGGGAAAAGAGTATGCAGGTATAAGTAATTTAGATAACTTTGAAGAAAATGAAGAAAGCCAAAGAGGATTTGATTATTCACTTATTTCAAATGAAGAAGTATTTAATACAGACTTTAAATATCTAGGAGAAAAACAAGTAGATGGAAGAGATACAATAATTGTTAAAGTTTGGAATAAAGATTGGGTAGAAGTAGATTCAACTAAATTCTATATTGATAAGGAAACAGGATTAATAACAAGAAGAATAGATTATAGTGCATTAGGATTTATAAAAATAGATTGCAATAGGAATGTAAAAATGGATATTGTAACAGATGAAGATATAGAAAGACCAAATTTAGATGGATATGAAATATTACAATAGGTAAGGAAGAGGATTAGCAAAAAAGCTAATCTTTTTCTTTCTGTTTGATAAAAAATTGTGCTTGTGCTATTATAAAGCTAGTTAATATAAGGAGTTTAAGATGGAAAAAGGGTTAAATATTGAAGGGAAAGTTGTAAATATATATTTAAAAGATAATGAAGAAAAAGAATTACCAGTTGTAATATTACATACATATGGTAATGAAGGAAAAGACGTTTTTGAAAAATGTATAGCACTTGACTCTCAAAATTTTATATTAGTTTCAATATCAAATTTAGATTGGAATAATGAAATGTCTCCATGGTATATAAAAAAGATAAATAAAAATGGAGAAGATTTCTTAGGAAAAGCAGATGAATATAGCAAAATATTGCTAGATGAAATAATT
>CALXFC010000043.1 GCA_944387485.1 uncultured Clostridia bacterium | reverse complement strand
CCTTGTACTGCTAAAATTCCACCTACAAATCCTACTGCTAAACCAGGTCTATCTGCAATACTCATTGCAATGTAACCTGCAAGAATATATAACATTACATTAAATGCTGCATTTCCTATTGTCTTAAAGAATGCTGCAATTGGTGTGTTCATACCAAAGTTTGAAGGATCAATTGAATAATCATCTAGTAAAAATGATATAGCAATTAAAATTCCTCCACCTACAACAAATGGTAACATATGTGTAACACCATTCATTAAGTGTTTATATATTTTTGTTCCTACTTTTTCTTTTCCTTCATCATCTTGTTCTGTAGAATTTTTTGTATTTGAATGATATACTTTTGCATTTGGTGATAATACATGTTCAATTAATTCTTTTGGTTTATTAATTCCATCTGCTACTTTTACTTTTACTAATTTCTTTCCATCAAATCTTGATAAATCAATTTTTGTATCTGCTGCTATAATAATTCCTTTTGCGTTTTTGATATCTTCTTTTGTAAATTTATTTTTAACTCCTGATGATCCATGAGTTTCTACTTTCACCTTATGACCTAGTTGTTCTCCCATTTGTTCTAAAGCTTCTGCCGCCATATATGTATGGGCAATTCCTGTTGGACAACTTGTGATTGCTAATATTTCATAATGCTCATTTTCATTTTTTTCTTCTCCTAATTTTTCTCTTTCAGCCTGGTCTATACATTTCAAAAATTCTTCTGGTGATTTTGCATCATATAATGTTTGTCTAAAATTTGTATCCATTAAAAGTGTAGACAATCTACTTAAAACTTCTAAATGTACATTATCTTTTGTATTTGGTGCTGCAATTAAAAATAATAATTTTGCTGGACTTCCATCTAATGAAGCAAAATCTACTCCATCAGGAACTACCATTGCAGCTAGTCCAGGTTTTGTTACTGCATCTGTTTTACCATGAGGAATAGCAATTCCTTCTCCAATTCCTGTTGTTCCTTCCTCTTCTCTTTTTAGTACTACTTTTTTGTATTCTTCCTTATCTTTGATGTTTCCATTTTCCATCATTAAATCTACTAGCTTATCAATTGCTTCCTTTTTGCTATTTGCTTTTCCATGTAACATGATGGATTTTTCACTAAGTAAATCTGTAATTTTCATCTTTTTACCCCTTTCTTTTGTAATATTTTTATTATAAAAAATTATATTAAATTTTTTATATACAATAAATCAAACTAATTGTTTCAATAGTAATTCTACATCCTTCTTAGTTGCAAGTTCGATTGAAAAAGCACTAGCACTTCCTGCTGCAACCCCTGTTTTTAATGCATATTCATAGTCTTTTGTTTTATGATATCCTGCAAGGAAACCTGCAACCATTGAGTCTCCTGAACCTACTGTATTTACAATATTTCCTTTTGGTGCTTTTGAAACTAATACTTTATCTTCTTTAGTTAATAATAATGCTCCATCTTTTCCTAAAGATACTAAAATGTTTTGTGCTCCTAATTTTTTCAATTCTTTAGCTGCATTTATAAGTTCCTCTTTAGTTGAAATTTTACAATTTAATGTTTCTTCTAATTCTTCTTTATTTGGTTTTATTAAAAAAGGTTTATATTCTAATACACTCATCAATAATTCTTGTGTAGAATCCACAACAAATGTAATTCCTTTTTCTTTAAGTTTTTTACATATTTCTTTATAGATACTTTTATTAATATTCTTAGGTACACTTCCTGATAAAACAACTATATCTTCAGTTGTAACTTTATCTAACTTATCAAATAATTCTTCAATATCTTTCGAAGTTATCTGTGGACCAATTCCATTTAATGCTGTCTCTTTTACTTTTTCTCTACTTTCAGAACTAATTTTAATATTAATTCTAGTAAAACCATTTTCTACTTTAACAAAATCTGTTTTTACTCCTTTTGCCTCTAATTTTTTTATTAGTTCTTCTCCTGTAAATCCTGCTATAAAGCCTAATGCTGTGTTTTCTATTTCTAAGTTCTTTAGTACAATAGAAACATTAAGTCCTTTTCCTCCTGGTAATATTGTTTCCATTTTTGTTCTATTTATTTCACCAATTTTAAAATTCTCAACTTGTACAATATAATCTAACGCAGGATTAAATGTGATTGTATAAATCATTTTTTCCTCCTTGCAACATTCTATTATCATTACTTTTTAGTTTTATTTAATTATATCCTAATTTTCTATTTTTAAATCATATATTTATAATTTATAACAATTTAAATAAGAAAAAATATATAATAAGTTTTATTTTCAACTTTAAAATTATATTTATAATATATCATATCAATTTTTTATAGTCAAACCTAACAAAAATTTCGATAGTGTCAATTTATTTCGGGAAAATTTATAAAAAAATTTCACCATCAAAATTTCTCTTTAAATAAATTGTTCTATACAGCTTTATATTCTAATAAATTTTTAAAAAATATTCTTTCCTCTTGTGTTCCAAAATTTATTATTGGAATGTTGAATGGCTTGAAATTTATGCTTCCTTTTATTTTTGCATTTGCTTGATTTCTTATTTTTTCTATTTCTTTAAATTCTATTACCTTTTTACTGTTTTTTAATATTTCTTTTGTACTTATATTATCCTCCTTTGATATTCTTAATTTACTCATATTATTCACATTTGTTTTACTCCATTCTATTGGTCTCGAACTCATCCTGTCTGTATATATGGCTTATATGTCCTTCTGCACTGCATCCATGTAATCCTTTTTTATTTCTATATGAATTTTTTATTCTTCCTACTATTTCATTTACTGCTTTCTTCATATGAAATTCATCTAATACATATATGATTTTTACTGTTCACTCTGATCCTATCTTTATCCAATTTGATCCATCTCCTGATATATATACTTTCTCTAAATATTCTGTATCATAATTGCTTTCTATATATGTCATTACTTCTTCCCATAAGTCATATATCTCTTGCTATATATTCCTCCAAAATGTCTTTTATTTTTCAACTCTGTTCTTTTTCCTTTTTCTATTATACTATAATACACCATTATTAATTTTGGTTCTTCTATTAGTCTTTCTTTTACATTTGGTAACATTCTCTCTTTTTTCAATTTTAATAATTGTTCTAGAAGATAGACTCTTTCTTCTGTTTCTTTATCTTGATGATATCTTCTCTTAAAATTTATTTCCCCAAATATTGATATTACAGTTCTTTCATCTTTTTTCTAAACATTCAAATTTTTCTACATCTCTTACGAATGCTATCATTTCACTTTCTAAATCATTTGTGAACTCTGATATCCCTTTCTCTGTTATTGTATTTTTAAACAATTAATACTAAACTAATGACTTTTTCGTTAAAATCATGTAAAATATTTTCCATAAGATTTCCCTTTCAATAGTTAGATTTTCTATTACCAAAAATATTTTAACACAATTTTGAATTGGGTATCTTATTTTTTTATTATATTAATTTTCTCGAATTTATTTTACACTAACTAATTGTATTTATAAATGTAACTTATTGTCTGTAGAAATATTTAAGTTTTTTGTATACAATAAGTTACGAGGTGAAAAATATGGAAATTTGTGGTTTATTTGGGAAAAATATAAAAAAATACAGATTGCAATCTAAATTATCTCAAGAAAAATTAGGAGAATTAACAGGATTACATAGAACATATATCAGTGATATTGAAAGAGGTTTACGTAGCATATCTCTTAATAATATCGAAAAATTATCTAAAGCATTAAATGTAGAAATATACAAATTATTTATTTTTGAGGAGTGAATTTATGAAAATGATTTATAATAAAGAAAAAATTTATCCACTAATTAATAAACTAAAAAATATACAACATATCTTTCTTAAAAAATATGGAGTCAATGATATTTTTTCAAATTCAAAGTTTTATGAAATTATAATTGCTAACCAATTAAACCATTCACCTATCCCTGGGCATTCTGGTTCAAGAGATGCTAAAGATCCAATTACAAATCAAGAATACGAATATAAACATTTTAAAGAAACTAGTTCAAATCATAGTTGGACTTTTAATGATTACTCTGACAATACTATAGAACATTTAAAAAGTTGTACCATTGTATTTGCTCATATAAATGATCAAGATTTTAAATATCCTGGTTTAATGGATTGGTTTTTTGAAATTCCCGGAATTGAAATATCTAATTATTTAAAGGAAGCTACAAAAAAAATAGAAAACACTAGAAAGATGATCAATGTTTCCCCTTCTCAATTATGCAGGCTTGGATATGCTCCACAATTTGTTAATACTGATGAGCATTTGAATTATCAAGGTAATTACCAACATCTTTTATATGGAATCTCTAGCATATCTGAGGAACTTGAAAATATTACTGATATAGAAAAAATTCTTACTAGTAATAAAATATGGGAACTGCTTGTCGCATTAGAATTGAATCACAAAGTTAATGCTGAACAAGGAGGAAGATTAGGTTCATATGATGCGATAGATCTTTCAGGGAATACTTTTGAATATAAAGTTTATAAAACAAGAAATTGGAATTTTCAAGATATATCAGAAAATGTTTTAAACAAATACTTAACTGACAAAGCAATAATTTTAGCTGTAGTAAATAAATATGAAATGAAAGTAGATGAAATCTATTCAGTTTCTCCTGAAGATGCTGTAACTAGGTTAAGAGAAAAACTAAACAAAAAAATTGAGAACTTAAAAAAACAAGGAAAAGAAATTAGAAGACTTCAAATAAATCTTACATTTTCCGATATAAAAAATATGAAGTCTTTTAAAAAAATATATTAAAAAAGAAGATTATTCATCTTCTTTTTTCCATTTCATGCTGTCTTTATCCCAAATTAAAAATTTCTCAAAAACATCTAATAAATCTTTATAATTTTTCGCTAAAATACGTAGATAATCATTTTTAATAATAAACTCTAGTATTCCATTATCATATAACTCTGCTGAAGATAATTTCTTTTCTTCAGATTTTGCTATCATTTTTTCAGCTTTAACCTTTATTTCATCAATTATCGTTTCTAAATCTTTTTCGTTTTGCTTCCATTTATTATTATCTATTTTTTGAAATATTAATAATGCATCTCCCTTCATTGTCTTCTTAGGATCTATAATGTTTTTTAACGTTAATTTAGATTTCTTAACATGCACCGAAGAAATAAATGCTAAATCATTACTTCGTAAAATGTCTATAAGTTTATTCCAAACTGAAAGGTTAGAATCATGAAAATACATAAATAATAAACTTTCATTTTTCATTACTCTACTTATATTTTCAAAACCATCTGAAAGCATTTCCCAATATGTTACTTCATTTTTATTTCTTTCAGGAGCATTACTGATAACAATTTCGTTCAAATAATCAATTTTAGTATTTAAAAATGATTCGTACAATTGCATGTATTCTGAATAAGCAACTTGTCCCATATATGGAGGATCAGTAATCACTAAATCAACAAAATTATCTGGTATACAATTATTAGAAATGTTTTGTATTCCATCTTTAATTAACAAGTATTTACTTTCATTTAGTTCAGAAATTTTTTTTACACTACTATCTAAAAAATAATTTTTATCAGCATAAATCAATGCTTTTTTTATTTGATCTAATGATTTTTTAAATAATTCAACAACATTACGTTCAACACAATTTTCTTTAGGAATCCACATAGGCCACTGTGAGCTAAGTTTTTTATCTACAATTTTTGATTTATGAATAATAGATAAGTACGCATAATTTATAATTCGTTTAATTCCTTGATTTTTTATCTTTTGAATATTATAATTTATTTGATCCAATACATAAAAGTTTCTGTTAGTAAAGAGATCTTTAATGTTTTCATCTTTTCTTACTGCAATTTTTGAATTCTCAATAAGTTTTTTATTCATTATAGAAACAATTTTTCTTGTTTTATTAAAATTCTTAATATCTGCTTCATCTGGTGCTTTAATTATTTTTTTACAACTGCATTTACAAGAATATGTTATTTCCTTAATATTATTAGTAGGGATTCTATCAAATAATACTTTTTCTATTATTCCTTCATCTCCACACTTTATACACTTAGTATTATATTCTCGTTCTATTTGCTTTGTTTCTTCCAATAGTTTTTCTATTTCATTCTCTAATAATTCAATATCATATTTTTTTAAAACTGTATCACATAAAAATATCGGAACATCATTTATATCTACGCCAATAGCATTCCTTTTATACTTTTTATTCATTGATTCTATAATTGTTACTCCAGATCCCATAAAAGGATCCATAATTATTTCGTTTTCGTCTGAAAAATCTTCAATTATTTTGTCACATATATTATATGGCTTTTGAGACCAATAAAGCATAGAATTATATAAATCATTTTTATTTGTTGCTATCATATTAGATATCTCATCTTTAAATTTTTCTATCTTTTTTTGTATATTATTATCGATTTTATATTTTTTTTGAGTATATCCTATAATTAAATATTCAAATACATCTTTCCTTGTACTATTTCTATTATTAGAATGAGAATATTCTTCTTTTATAACTTCAACCTTCTTATAATATTGCTTCATTTTTAATATTAAATCATTAATATTCATTGTATATCTATTACTCTTTTGAGTCTTTAAATCTTTTGGATATGCGTAACTCACAGCTAAATTTATATTATTTTTACTTGAAAAATCTATTAGCATTTCAATTTGAGATAGAGCAAATCTCTTGCTGCTCAAAGGTGATTGAAATCTATTTTCTGTATATAGTCCAGAAGTAATTTTTCCATCTCTTATTGTTAATAATGGATAATAATAATCAGAAATCGTATTTAACAAATGAAAATATCTAGAATACTGCATATCAGTATAAGGAGGATCTGCATATATAAATCCTACATTTTCTTTTATAAAGTCATCCTTTATAACTTCATCTAGTTTATAATTAAAAGCTCTATTATATTCTTTATTATCAATAGAGATATTTTTATATTTCAAATCTTTCAATTTGTTAAAAAATATTTTGGAAATACTTTTATTCCTTACCTCAAACAGTTTTTTAGCATTCTTAGCATGATTTAAAGGTTGTGCCATATGTCCATCCTTAGCAAATACAGATTCTTTCATTGCATAATATAAAGCCGTATATAATATAGAATTTTCTTTATCACATTTTTCAATTGCATATCTAATTGAATCAATTTCAATACTTTGCTTTAATCCAAAATAGTAACCAGAAAAATATAATGTAAATAAACAAAATGGTATTTTATTAATATTAATATTTAAATCTTCAATTCCTGTAATTTCTATATTTTCAATTTTGTATGGATTATTTGTATTGATGTCCCATATTTTTATTAATTTACTATCAAAATTTTCAATTTTATCTGATTTTTCTTTCAGTAATTTTTCTTCTTCAATTATTTCTTTATCAAAATTTTTTATCAATCTCTTAACATTTTTACTATATTCTTTCTTTATTTTTTCTATATTTATATTCTCTTTTTGGCTACATATAAGTGCATTAGATATATGATATGCATACTTTTCTGCATCATTACTAATAACTTTATAACCATTACATGCAAACATATTTCCAACGCATCCTGTGCCAGAAAAAATATCTAGTACATATTTATTTTTGTCTATATATTTATAAGTATTTGTATATATAAAATCCAATAATTTCTTTTTACTTCCTGGATAATTTATGATTGCTGTTTCATTCATTTTGAATTTTCCTCCATATTTCCAATTCTTTTTATAGCATCATACCCTTGCTTTGTAACTGAATATTTTCCATTTTTCTTATATCTTTCAATAAAATTAAATTCTATTAATTCATTTACATATTTATTTGTTTTACTTTTAGAATAATGTAATGTTTCTGCAATTTCCTGTTGACTCGCAGATAGATATTTTCCCTTCTTGTATTCCACTTCATTTTCTGCAATCCATTTTAATAATTTATACTTATCATTTGTAAATATCTCTAAATCAAACACTTTATTTTCCCCCAAAAACTTTTCCTTATAATATCATATTAGTTCTTATTTGTCAACCAACTTAGTTTTTATTTTGATACTAATTTGGTTCCTCAACCGCTAATAAAATTGATAATACTCCTTCAACAATTGCCAGAAAAATTATTATACACAGAAAATCAAAACCGTCTATAACGAAAATGCTTACAATCGTAATTACTTTAAATATTGTAAAGTTGCACAGGTAAATGTAGTCTATATCAACCTATTAAATGTCCTGATAGAGATAGATATATTGATGCTTGTAACAATTGTCCTAAGTTAGACAAATATTTTTATAAAGCTAAAGTTGCTCAAAAAGCTATGAATATACTTTAACCGATTGTAGACAAGGAGTTAATTTAACTAGGTCTGAGTTAATAGAACTAGCACATATTATTTGTCCTTTAATAAAAAACGGTCAATCTATCTATATTATCCTGAAATCAAATTATATAAAAAAAACAATTTATAATTATATAGAAAGGGGATTATTTAAAAATTAGGATGTAATAAATTTAACCTTTTAAAAAAAGTTAAAAGAAGATGCTATAAGAAAAATAAACTAAAAAAAGAGAAAAGAATCAGCACTATATACTCTATAGACTAATAAGTGCTATGTTACAAAATGCAGCATATTGGCATTTGTTACCTTCTAATTCCGCGAGAAGAGTTAAACCACCAAAAACTAAGAAACCTAAAATGGAATTTTTCAATGATGATGAATGCAAGCTTCTTATACAATCTTTAACAGAACTTACTGGAAATAAGTTAAAGTATAAAGTAGCAATTCTTCTTGATATTTTCTCTGGTGTAAGACGTGAGGAACTTATTGGACTTGAATGGTATGATGAAGAAAAAGACATCTGGGGAGATAAATGGATTTAATCTAATAAACTATTTGTACAAGATAATGGAAAACCTATGCATCTAGATACAATTGGAAAATGGTTTAAGCCTTATATTAAAAAATTAGGACTACCTATAAGTATTAGACATACAAATTCTACTCTCATGATTGCTAATAATGTTGATATAGCAACAGTATCTGCAAGACTTGGACATGCAAGTATTAACACTATTATAAAATACTATATGCATCCATTAGAGAAAAATATGAGAAAATCAGCATATGTATTACAAGACCTATTAGTAGGTAAAAAATAAAATCTTTTTTTAATAAAATTACAGAAATTGCTTTTTTAAGTCTTATTGTGAAATTTTGTCCCCAAGCTTCCCCCCAAAAATAGCCTAAAATACACTTTCACACAAAAAATAAAGAGTACACAATCTCTTGCGACTCTAAGTTTAAATCTTGGCCGTGGGGTTAAGGCTTTTTACTACGTGCCTTCGGGTTATGAGTAAAGCTCGCAAAGTATTGGTAAATCTGATTTTTGGTTGTATTTATTGGTATATTTGGTGTGCCCAATTTTTTAACTTTGTAAATTTATGTGATTTTGGTTCATTTTTGGTCAGTTGTGTGCCCATTTTGAGCCCAATTATTTTAATAAATTTATGGAGGTTTTGATTATGAATAATTTTAGAAATGTTAATGATGATATTTTAAAAGAGTGGTTAAATTTTAGAGAAGAAACAGATCTTGCTTTTATTAATGATGAAGATAGAAAGCATACTGTTAAATTTGATAATTTCTCTGAAAAGATTTTAAACAGTATTCCTAAACAGAATAGAAAGTTTGTTGAAAAGCAACTCAATTTACTTAATTCTAGCTTTTTAGATTATATTGTTTATTGGAATGAGAAATATTACAGAAATGGCTTTTGTGATGGTGTTGAATTAATTATTGGTTGTATTGATAAATAATTAAAATTAGTCCAAAGTTTTTTCAAAACTTTGAAAAAACTTTGGGTTTTTATGTACTTTTTTAAATTGGTAAAAAATGCTTAAATAATATATGACCAATAAAAGATTTAAAAAATATATAAAACAGATTTCATCTTTATTCTTAAAACTCTTTATTATTTAACAACATTATCTCTTCTATTTCTTCATATGTTAATTTCTCATTATGTTCCACTAAATATTTATCATTTTTTATACTAAATACAGATATATATATTCCATTACTTTTTATATTTTTATTATCTAACATTTTTAAATATGTATTAACTTCCTCTAAGTTATAATAGAATTTCTTTTTTCTTGAATGTATGTTAGAAAAGTACGAAATAGGATATCCATTAAAGTAAATGTCCGTTATCTTATTAGATATTTTAAAGATTTCAACAATTATTTTTTCGTAATCTGCTAACAAATGAAATTGTCTTTTGATTTCATCATATTTAGATATATCTACATATTTTTCTTTTATTATATTTGATATTGTATAACTTTGTTTTTCCATATTATAAAAATAATCCTCATACCCTTTATATAACTCCGTTTGTCTATATAATTCTATATATTTGTCCCCTATATATTTGCATATAAAATCTTGATTGTATGGTTGTGTTATCATATCATATGTTCTTAAAAACAAATCTTCATTCATTAATATTATTGGAAGTGGATCTATGCTTAATCTCATTATCGCAATATAACCAATTGTAAATTCTAAATATTTCTCAAATTTATTTATATAAAATTTTTCGTCAAGTTTGTTTGTATAATCATACCACCTTTTTGTTGTATACAGTTTATCATTTCCTTGCTTATGAACATATTTATTTATATCATTTATATATTGCTTTGCATCATCAAAAAACTCTTTCATTTTTAACTTGAAATCAATAAATACACTTCCATTTTTTTCTAAGTATTTTATCATTTGTGATCTCATTGGAAATCTCTTTACATTTTTCCATTCGTTTAGCTTATTATTTCTTTCATTTATAGGGATGTCAACTAAATAAATCATTGTTGTTGACATTTCAATAGCTTCTCTTAAACTATAATATGCACAATCAAAATATCCTAGTTCAAATAATTTAATAGAATTTATTATTAAATATTTAGCTTCATATATAAAAGTATTAGCAACTTGTGCATCTACTCTCCCTGTCATACTATCATCAATAAAATCTAAGTCACTATAATACTGTTCTTTGTTTTCTATAGTATATTTATATAAATGATTATTTTCTATAAAATTTATAAATATATTATCTTTCATATATCACCATCTAATTAAATAATTAAAATCCTTCTTCTAACTTTTATTTTTTATACATCTATTATAAGTTTTTAAACTCTTTATCACATTTGTTGTACACGATTTCAATTGCCTCTTTTACTATGTTCTTTATATTGCTTATATTTTCATCTATTTCTTTATAAATACTTATATTATCATTATTTCCTCCAGCATGGTTAACCATATTTTGATTTCTTAATTGACAAATTTTATGTATATCCTCATTATATTTCTTGCTGCCAATTATTTTTTCGTAATTTTTTCTAAGACTTCCTTCTGTGTACATTCTTTCATAAATCAATGGTTGCCCAAAATTTCTTGCATATAATACTGCGCTTATAGCTTCAAAATAACTTTTAAAAAAGGAATGTTTTAGTTCATAGTTTCCTTTATCCTCTTCAAATTTAAAGAAAGCATATAAAAAGAAATATCTTATATCTTCTTCATATATTAACCTTCTACATAGCTTTTGAATTTGAGGATTTGACATTTTTGACCAGTCTTTATTAATAAAATGATTAATATAATTATTTAAGTTTTTTATATTTGATAGATTATTTATTAAATCTCTATTTATAAATCTTCTTTGTAATAAATACTGTTCTACAGCTATCTTATCATATCTATTCCATCCTAATGCTTTTTTCTTCTGATATAATTTATTTAAGAATAATTTAATTAATCCTTCATCTTTAGTTTTTACTATTAATATAGTTATTCTTTTAGGATCACAATATATAAATTCATATTTCTGCTCAATTAATAATTTTAAAATATCAATCATATTCTTATTGTAGATAATTGAATTATTAGTATATATAATCGAATTAAATATTTCATTTTCCGTATAATTATCAATATTTCCTAATCTATTTTTTAAAATTAAGTTGTACTTTTCTCTAGTAATATTGCTTTCTATTAGTATATCGAATAAAACATCGTACAAGTCTGTATCATTTATTATTGTATCGATATTTCCTTTAATATATTCTTCATCTAGATATGATAAATGTTTTAAATCTCTTTCTAATTCTTCTACATTTTTTATTCCTGTCTTATTTATATTTATAGTTATACTATATTCATAAACTACATCATTCATAAAATTAATAATTTGCTCATACACTTCTTCCATATTTATATCAGTATCAAAGAAAATATATAAATCATCTACATATCTAATAATTTTAAATTTGCTAATTGATTGATTTTTCTTTAAAAATTCATACAACTTATTGTCTATTTCCTCTAAATAAATTTTAGTTGCTAAATAAGACGATGTCACTCCTTCTTCTATTTGAGGCAATCTTCCATCTCCTATAAATTTTATAAACTCTTCCATAAAGTTTAATTCTTCTAACGAAATATTTAATTTTGTATCATTAATATTCGATGAAATATAATAAAACAATAAATCAATGTTTATATTACTAAAAAAATTCTTTATATCCGTTTTTAAATAATATTTATAGTTTTTAGATAATTTTATAGCTTTTTTGCAAAATTCATTATATTCTTTTTTATAATGAAATCTATTTTTTTCTAAATTTCCAGCATAATACACTTCTATATCAGTATTTCTTTTATTTTTATATAATTTATTAATCTTATTTCCTATATAAATATAAATTATATAAAATAACGGGCTAATTAAATTTCTCTGTCTCAAAGTTCCATCTGCATTCATATTAGGATTTTCACATTTTATCCAATTTATATCATCCCATAAGAAAGCTCCTGTTTTTATGTATTTATTGAAATAACTTTCTTCTTTAACTTTCTCTAATATTTCATCTGTGATTGAATAAAGCTGAAGATAAAATTTTCTATAAGCACTTATATATCTCTTTAAATTGTTACATAATTCAATCCACTCATCATATTCAATTTTTAACATTATCTTTTCTCCATATCTATTCATTCAAAAAATATTCTACCATTCTACTATATTGATCCTGTGCATTTAAGCAAGTATCTATTAAATAACCTTTTTCATTTTTATATTCTTTTAATCCTCTATAATAAAATAATTTATCTTTATCTAATATAATAAATGGAATAATATTATTTTTTAAGCATTCCTTAAAAATAATAATTCTACCTACTCTACCATTTCCATCTTGAAATGGATGAATACATTCAAATCTATAATGAAATTCTATTATATCCTCTATTGTTATTTTTCCTAATGAAGTATACCATTGTATTAGTTTTGCCATGTCTTTTTGTACATTTTTAGGTAATGCTGTTTTCATATTTCCTGCTTCATTTGCTAACTTCTTATAGTCCCCAACATTAAACCAATCTTTTCTACTATCTGACGTTCCTTCTTTCAATATTTTATGAAATTCTTTAATCATTTCTTCTGTTAGCTCTTCATCTGCTACATCTAGCATATAATCAACTAATTTAAAATGATTAGCAGTTTCAATAATATCATCTAAATTTGTAATTGATCCTTTTTCTGTTAATAAAGTATTTGTTTCATAAATGTATCTTGTTTGATCTTCTGTTAGTTTGCTTCCCTCAATGTGGTTTGTATTATACGCAAATATTATCTGTGTATTATGATATAAATTTCCTTTTAGTTTCATTTCTTTTTGCTCTCTTAAGACTTCTAATACATTTATTTTAGAAACATCAAATTCATCTTCTTTCAATAATTCATCAACTGAAATTCCAAATAACTCAGCTAATTTTTTTAGTGATTCAATATTAGGTTCTAAAGTTCCAGCCTCATATTTAGATATCGTAGCTGGCTTTACTCCTAATACTTCCGCCACTTCTACTTGAGTCATTTTCTTTTCTTCTCTATATTTTTTTATTTTTTCTCCTAACATAACAAAAACTCTCCTTTTTAGTATAATATAATTATATCATATTGTTTCCAAAAAAGAAAGTTTTCTGTTCTATTTGTATTATTATTTCTAAAATAGATATGTTTGCTTTAAAATGTTAATATACTACATTTCTATTCATATTTATATTTTTTTACATCAAAAATTCTTAATTCAATTTTCAAATTGACCTTTAAGATTTTTGAATCAATCTATTCTGTCAAAAATTATTGGAATTTAGACATGATTTCATTCGTTTTTTCCACAACATTTTTTATATTTTTTACCACTTCCACAAGGACATTTTTCATTTCTGCCTATTTTCTTTTTATTAATTCTTTTTAGTCTCTGTTCTTTTAATTCTTTAACTACATTTAATATTTTTTCTTTATCATATTCTATATCATTAATATTTAGGAAATTAAATTCGATTTTATCTAGTTCATCTTCAATATTAAAAAACAAATGTAATTCAAGCATTTTTTCTATATTTGA
>CALXFC010000042.1 GCA_944387485.1 uncultured Clostridia bacterium | reverse complement strand
TTTAATAGTGAAAAAGAAGATTTAGTTATAATAATAAGTTGTAAGGGTAAAAGGTTTAATTTAGAAACAGCAAGAAATAAGTGTTTTACTTGTGAAAAAAATAAAAATAAAGATAAAAAGGTAGATAAATATATACGAGCATTAATAAAAATGTATGAGCAAGAAGAAAAAGAAATAAGGGAAGAAAAGCAAAGAAAAAAAGAAAGAAGAGAAGGAAGAGTTGGAGAAGTTAGAAAATGAAGTAAAAAATAAATTGTTAAAATAAAAAAATGGAGAGTAAAATGTTAGAAGAAAATAAATTAAAACTAATACCAAAAGCAGAAGTGTATGTAGAATATGTAATAAATCTTATTATAAAGCTTCCAAGAACAGAAAAGTTTAGTATAGGAACAGAATATAAATTAAGTTTATATAAAATGTTAGAAGAAATAATGTTGTTAAATAAAATGAATAAGAGTAGTAATGTATCTGTAATTAGTGTATTAAATAAAATAGATGCTTATTTATTAGTACAAAGAATTTACTTAAGAATAATGGTAAAAAACAAATGGATAGATAAGAAAAAATTTAATACTTGTATGGGTTTAATATACGAAATAGGAAAAATATTAGGAGGACTAATTAAGTTTTATGCCAAAAACAATAAGAAATAAATATTATAAATATTTAAGCTATAATAGTCTTATGGAAGCACACTTGAAATCAAGAAGGGGAAAAGGCTATAGAAAAGAAATAATAATGTTTAACTTAAAACAAGAAGAATATATAATGTATTTGTTAGAAAAATTACGTGATAAGAGCTATAAACACGGAGGATATAAAGTATTTTATATAACAGAACCAAAAGTACGTAAGATAGAAAAATCAAGATACATAGATAGAGTAGTACATAGGTGGCTAGTAGATAATTTTTTAGAGCCATATTTTGTACCTACATTTATTGAAAGTTCTTATGCGTGTATTTCTGGTAGAGGAATGCATAAAGCTTGTTTAGATGTACAAAGTGCTATGAGGCATTGTAAAAATAAATGGGGTACATATTATATACTAAAAATGGATGTAACAAAATATTTCCAAAACATAGATAAAGAAATACTAATTAATATTTTAGAAAGAAAAATATTAGATAAAGACCTAATGTGGTTAATAAAAGAAATAATATATTCAAATGGAGGAAGAAAAAATCTTCCGATTGGAAACTATACATCTCAGATGTTTGCTAACATTTATCTAAACGAAGTAGACCAGTATGTGAAAAAAGAACTTGGTGTAAAATACTACTTTCGCTATATGGATGATTCTGTTTTACTTGTTCAAGATAAAGAACAAGCAAAATACTGTTTATCAAAGATTAAAGAATTTCTTTATTTAAGATTAGGGCTTTCTTTAAATAAAAAAACACAAATATTTAAATCAAAACAAGGAGTAAATTTTTGTGGATATAAAATAAACGAATATAGACTAAAAATAAGAGATAAAGGAAAAAGAAAATTAAAGAACAAAGTAAAGAAACTAAAAAGCTTGGTAAAAAAAGGTTCTATTAGTAGTATAGAAGCTAAAAAATACTTATGTGGTCATATTGGTTATATAAAAATAGCAAATACTTGGAATTTAGAAAATAAATTGTTTTATAGAGAAGAAAGCTAAAATAATAAAAAAAGAAGAAAGAAGAAAAAAGAAAAAAGAAAAAAATAAATAGGGATAAATCGAAAACGTATAGCAACACTAACAATCCTTGTGTCAATAGAGGAGGTAATTACAACAACAGCAACAACTACACGGCTAATCGTAACAACAATAGCACGTCTAATAGCAACGACAACAATTCTTTCCGCCCACTCTAATACATATTCTAGATTATATATTTTAAGGAATATATACAGTGAAGGTATTAGTATTAAAGAGATTTATTCCTTCCAGTTTGGTAAAAAAGAATCAGTAAAATAAGTATTAGTAGAAATATTAAATAATTTTTTATTATTTTACCATTTTATATTTTTTACTTTTTATTACTTAATTCATATAGTATTTTGAATATACTTATTTTACACTATTAAATTAATAGTGAGTAATATGCGTTATTAATTTAAAACTTTATAAGTTAAATTTAGGAGTTGCTTATGAATATATGTTTTTTAATAGGAAAAATAGTAAGTGAAATAGAATTTGACTTTATAATAAATAATAAAAGTAATTTAGGAGAAAAAATATCAATTGTAAGATTTAAAATATGTTTGCTTGATAATACTGAAATAAATATTATGGGTTATAATAAAATAGCAGATTGGTGTTATAAAGAATTAAAAGTAGGTAATATTATTTTAATAAAAGGCATTTCAAAAACTAATGGTAATATAGAAATAGAAGATATGGAATTAATAGAAAAAAACTAATTTCTATATTATTTTGGAATTTAAGTTTAGTTATATTTTACTTGCTTTTTCTATAAGTGTATAGTAAAATATTATTGTAAAATAATATTAAAAAATAAGTAAAGAGAGGTAAGTAAAATGAAAAAATTACCTTATGGAATAAGTGATTATGAAAGAATAGTAGAAAATGATTATTACTATGTGGACAAAACAAAATATATAGAAAAGTTAGAAAATTTAGCAGAACCATATATAATGTTTTTACGCCCAAGAAAATTTGGAAAAACATTATTTACAAGTGTATTAGAAAATTATTATGATGTAAAAAAGAAAGATAAATTTAATAAACTATTCGGAGAAACATATATAGGAAAAAATCCAACAAAGTTAAAAAGTAGTTATTATATATTAAGATTTAATTTTTCAGGAATAGATACAGATAAAGAAGAAACAACAATACAAGGTTTTAAAGATAAAGTAATAGCATCAATAAATGTTTTTATAAAAAAATATAACTTGGATTTTTATGTGAATGAAAATGATACAGCAGAAGGAATATTAGATAATTTATTTAAGGCTTTTTATATACAAAAAAATAATGAAAAGATATATGTTATAATAGATGAATATGACCATTTTGCAAATGAATTATTAGGATTTAGAACAGAAAATTTTAAAAGTCTAGTTTCTAAAAATGGAAAAGTAAGAAAGTGGTATGAAATATTAAAAGAAGGAACAGAAAGTGTAGTAGATAGAATATTTATAACAGGAGTAGCACCAATAACATTAGATAGTATGACATCAGGATTTAATATAAGCTCAGATTTAACACGGTGATTTAAGATTTAATGAAATGATGGGATTTACTGAAGAAGAATTGGTGTTACTAATGGAGAATCAGGAAATATCTTCTGAAAAGCAAAAGAAATTACTACCAATTATGAAGGAAAATTATGACGGCTATAAATTTTCTAAAGATGCTAATAAACATATATATAACTCAAATATGTGTTTATATTTCTTAAATTCATATTTAAGTTTTGGAAAAATACCAGAAAAATTGGTAGATGTAAATATAGCAAGTGATTATAGTAAAATAGGAAATATGTTAAAACTTTGTAAGAATGAAAATAGGTTAGATATCATAGAAAAAACAGTATTAGGAGAAGGAATATTAACAGATATAGTACAAAAGTTTAATCCAGAAGTAGAATTTGGCGAAAGAGAATTAGTATCAATGTTATATTATTTAGGATATTTAACAATAACAGGTGAAGATTTAGGATATGCAGTATTAAAAATACCAAATCAAGTAATAAAAGAAATATATGCAGAATATTTTTAAAAAATACTAAAAGAAGATATAAATGTTGATATAAACGAAGACTATACACAAATGGCAAGGAAAATAGCAAAAGAAGGAAAAATAGACAAAATGATAGAAGTAGTACAAGAATACTTAGAAAATTTATCAAATAGAGATTTTATTAATTTCGAAGAAAAATATATAAAATTAGTATTTTACTGTATAGCAATGAATTTAAAAACAACGTATTTGGTAAAGTCTGAGCAAGAAGTAGAAAGAGGATATATAGATTTACTATTAATACCAAAAGAAATGGATAAAGGTTATTATTCAGTAATAATAGAGTTTAAATATTTAAAAAAGGGAGAAGAAAATAAATTAGAAGAAAAACAAAAAGAAGCAAGAAAACAATTAGAAAGATATAGTAATACAGAAGAAATGAAAACGTTAAAGAAATTAAATAAATATATAGTAATAGCTGTAAATGATAAAATATATGTAGAAAAAATTTAATGAGAAAAAGGGGTCAGGTCTTTTTTGTTTCATTTTAGTAAAACAAAACCTTGTCCCTATTTTTCAATTTTTTCTATTTTAATTCAACTACTGTAACTCCCATTTCACCTTCACCATAAGTACCTAAACGAAAGCTTTTTACATGAGGGTTAGTCTTTAAAAATTTGTGAATACCTTTCATAAGTTTTCCAGTACCTTTGCCGTGAACAATTCTAACAGAATTTAGTTTAGATAGAGTTGCGTCATCTAAGAATTTATCAACTACAAAAATAGCTTCTTCAACATTTAAGCCAATAACATTAATTTCAGATTTAATATTTTTAGCTTTTGATAAATTAGAGTAAGTTGAAGTTAATTGTTTATTTTCTTTTTGATTATTTTTGCTGTCGTTATGAGCTTTTTCTAATTCATTAATAGATACATTAGTTTTAATAAAACCTATTTGAATTTGTACTTCATTTGATTTAGAAGGATAAGAAAGTATTGTCCCATTATTATTAAACTTCTTAGCAAAAACAGTCATATTTGGTTTTATATCATTTGCTGTTAATGAGTTTTTTGTGTTTGTATTTGGTTTTACTTTTTTGTTCTCTAAAGTATGAATATCATTTATTTTTTTATTTAATTTATTTCTTAAATTTTCTGCGTTTTTTATATTTGGAATATTATTTAATTCTTTAATAATATCATTTGCTTCTTCTTTTGCATCTAATAAAATATTTCTAGCTTCTACTTTAGCTTTATTTATAATATCTTGTTCTTGTTTTTGTAATTTTTCATTATCAGTTATTAGTGATTTTTCTAAAGAAGAAATGTTTTCTAACTTTTTATCAATTTCATCTTTTTCTTTTTCAATTTCTGCTTTTTGGTCATAAATGTTTTTAAGTAATTCTTCAAAATCCACTTGTTCTTTAGACATCATAGATTTTGCTTTATCTATTATAGAAGTAGGAAGTCCTAAGTTTCTACTAATTGCAAAAGCATTACTTTTACCAGGAATACCAACAAGTAATTTATATGTAGGCTCTAAAGTATCAACATTAAATTCAACAGAAGCATTTTCAAAACCATCATTTGATAATGCATATTGTTTTAATTCTTGGTAATGTGTAGTTGCAATAGTAAGAGAACCTAAATTATGTAAGTATTCTAAAATACTAATAGCAAGATTAGCACCTTCAATAGGGTCTGTACCAGAACCTAACTCATCTACTAAAACAAGAGAATCTTTACTTGCATTTTTTATTATAGAAACTATATTTAACATATGTGATGAAAAAGTACTAAGTGAATCTGCAATACTTTGGTCATCACCTATATCTGCAAAAACCTTATCAAAAACATAAATACTAGAATTTTCATCAGCTGGAATATTTAAACCAGAGCAAGCCATACAAGTAAGAAGCCCAACAGTTTTTAAAGAAACAGTTTTACCACCAGTATTAGGTCCTGTAATAAGTAAAGTAGAAAAATTTTTGCCTAAAGATAATGTTATAGGAACAACCTTTTTGCTATCAATTAAAGGATGTCTTACATTTTTTAAATTAATCTCTTTATTTGTATTTAAAATAGGTGTAATACCATTAATCTTTTTAGAATATTTTGCTTTAGCAAAAATAAAATCAAGAGTTCCAATTAATTCTACATCTTGTTTTAGTTCTTCTGTATAAGGCTCAAATAAAAAAGATAGCTCTTGTAAAATTTTTTCTATTTCTAATTCTTCTTCTAGTTTTAATTTATTAATATCATTATTCATCTCAAAAATAGAAATAGGTTCAATAAATAAAGTAGAACCAGCATTAGAAATATCATGAACAAAACCTTTAACGGAAGAACGGTATTCTTCTTTTACAGGAATAACAAACCTATCATTTCTAATAGTTATAATGCTATCTTGAAGGTATTTAAGATACTTACCATGAATCATCTCATTTAGCTTATTTCGTATTTCTTGTTCTAAGTTTTTTTGTTTCTTTCTAATGCTCTTTAAATTACTAGAAGCATTATCTTCTACATGTCCTTCATCTGATAAACAAGTATTTATTTTATCTATTATTCCTTTATTTGTGTATAATAAGTTAAATAAATCAGCTAAAATTGGAAAATCAGATTGTTCTATAAAATCTTTATTAAAATAGTTTTTTAATTCATATGCTATTTTAAATATTTTGCTTAAATTTAAAATATTTGGTATAGAAAGAGAATTACCACTTTTTAAATTTTTAATGCTTAAATCAATATCTTGGAATTCATAAAAACTAGGTTCTGAATTCTTATATATTAAACTAACAGCTTCTTTTGTCTCATCAAGCATTTTCTGAACTTTGTTATAATCGTTACTAGGAAGTAAGTTTTGAGCTAGTTCTTTTCCTTTAGTTGTTATACAATATTCAGATAATATAGTTATTATTTTATCAAATTCCAATTTTTTCAAATTAATATCCATTTTAAAATCTCCTAACACATTAATTATACAAAGAAAGAGAGGAATAGTCAATTAAAATACTGATTTTACCTGTGTTTGTCTGCTTTTTCCTGTTCTTTTTGTTATTCCTGTTTTTTGGGACGGAGCAAAAAAACAGTCATTATTTTATATATTTAACTTTTTATATTTCTTTTTAAATTCTATTTATTATATTAAACTGTTTTTTTGCTCCGTCCCAAAAAACAGGAAAAATAGTTCAAAACAGTTATGATAATATTAATTTTAACGAATATAATTAAAATAATTGCAAAAAATAAATAATTGTGATATATAATATAATAAATAAAAATGCAAATTGAGAAGAGGTGAATTCATGATAAAGGCTTACGCAAAATCTGATATTGGAAAAGTAAGAGAAATAAATGAAGACTCTTTTTATATATCTGATTCGCTAGATGAAGTACAATTATATATGTTAGCTGACGGTATGGGAGGCTATAAAGGTGGAGAAATTGCAAGTAAACTTGCAATACAGTCTGCTAAAAATTATATAGAAAATAATTTTAAACAAATAGAAAAAGATAAAGATAGTATAATCCAACTAGTAGGTAGTAGTGTGGAATATGCAAATATGATAGTATATGAAAAATCAAAAGAAAATAAAGAATTAGAAGGAATGGGTACTACTTTAGATATTTGCTTAATATATAATAATAGAGTGTTTATTGGACATGTTGGAGATAGTAGAGTATACCGAATAAGAAAAGAGTTTATGAGAAAATTAACTCAGGATCACAGTTATGTTCAAAAATTAGTAAAAGATGGAACTATTACTAAGGAAGAAGCTGTACATCATCCACAAAAGAATATGTTAATGAAAGCACTAGGTTGTAATGCTTTTGTAGAACCAGATGTTATGGTAAAAGGATTTTTAAAAGATGATATATTAATTATGAATTCAGATGGGTTAACTAATTTAGTTTCACAAGAAGATATGTTTAGAGAAGCTAAAAAAGACATAGAACAAGCACCAAAAGAGCTAGTTAAACTAGCTAATGAAAAAGGTGGTTATGATAATATAACTGTAATCGTAATAAAAAATATATAACGTTCTACAAATTAAACATTATTTAAGGAGAGATAAATATGAATTTAGAGGGTAAGCTATTAGGAAGTAGATATGAAATTATCGAAAAAATTGGAAATGGTGGAATGGCTACTGTATACAAAGCAATGGACAAAGTTTTAAAAAGAAATGTTGCAGTTAAAATATTAAGAGATGAATTTACAACAGATGAGGAATTTATCAAAAGGTTTGAAGTTGAAGCACAATCAGCAGCAAGACTTACACATCCTAATATAGTTTCAATTTATGATGTAGGAGTAGAAGATAATTTACATTATATTGTAATGGAATTAATACAAGGAAAAACATTAAAAGAAATAATATTAGAGGAAAAAGGACCACTTCCTTGGAAATGGTCAGTAAATGTGGCAATACAAATAGCGTCAGCTTTAGAAACAGCACATAGAAACAATATTATTCATAGAGATATAAAACCACATAATATAATAATTACAGAAGATGGAATTGCAAAAGTAACAGACTTTGGTATAGCAAAAGCAGTTTCAAATTCAACAATTACAGCATTTGGAACGACAATAGGTTCAGTACATTATTTCTCACCAGAACATGCAAGAGGAGGTTACACAGATGCAAAATCTGATTTGTATTCATTAGGTGTTGTTTTGTATGAAATGGTAACAGGTAGGGTTCCATTTGATGCGGATACACCCGTATCAGTAGCATTGAAGCATATGCAAGAGAAACCGCAAGAACCAATAGAAGTAAATCCTAATGTGCCAATGGCTGTTAATAAAATTATTATGAAAGCGTTGCAAAAGGATACAACTTTAAGATATCAAACAGCAACTGAAATGGTAGAAGATTTAAGAAAGTCTTTGAAAAATCCAAATGGCGATTTTGTAGATGATTCAGAATACGATCCGACAGCAAAAACTCAAGTTTTAAATACAGAAATGTATAATAATTCAAGAGGAAATAATGATAATAATGAAGAAACGGGCAAAAAAGATGGCAAATTTAAAGCTTTTATAAAAAGACATAAAAAATTAAGTATTTTTATTGGAATAATATTATTATTTGTACTAAGTTTAGGTGGAACAATGCTTGCATTAAATATTACAAATCCTGCAGAAGTTGATATGCCTAATGTAGTAGGGCTATCAAAAGAAGAAGCTCAGCAAGAAGTTGAAAATGCAAAATTAGTATTTGAAGTGTCAAGTGAAGAATATAGTCCAGATGTTCCAGAAGGTTATGTTATATCACAAAAAGCTGAATCAGATTTAGGAGACTTTACAACTACGCCAGGAGATAGGAAAGTAAAAGAAGGAAGTAAAATTTTTGTAATAATAAGTAAAGGACAAGAAAAGACAACAGTTCCAAAAGTTGTAGGAATGGAAAGAGACGAAGCTATAAAAGCATTAGAAGATGCAAATTTAGTTGCAGAAGTAGTTGAAGAAACAAGTAAAACAGTTGAGGCAGGATATGTAATTAGCCAAGAGACAGAAGAAGATACAGAAGTATTAGCAGGAGATACTGTAAAAATACATGTAAGTACAGGAACAGGAATTAAACAAGTAACTGTAATTAGTGTAATTGGTCAAGATGAGGCAACTGCTAAATCTAACCTAGAGAATTTAGGATTAAAAGTTAATGTAACTTATCAAGAAGCAACATCAGATAATGGAAAAGTAACTAAACAAAGTATTGATGCAAATGAAGTTGTAGATGAAGGAACAACAATAACTTTAACAGTAAATAAGGTGGCAGCAGATAAAGATATAACAGTAAATGTAAATGTTGCAAGTTTAGTAAAGAGTTATTTTGCAGAACAAAGTGGAGAAGAAACAGAAGAAACTTCAACAAATAAAAATGTAAATGTAAAAATAAATAATGAAACAAGGACAGTAAGCAACACAACTCCAACATGTTCAGTAACACTTTCTGGAAAAGAAGGTCAGTCATTAGAAATAAAAGTATCTATAACAGATCCAAATAATGGTGGAAGAGAAATTTATAGTTCAAGTAAGACTATTACATTGGGTACACAAGATTCAATAACATTTTAATTATTTGACATATTAAAATATTTATTCTGTTATGTATGCGTAATGAATATAGAAAAATCTAATATTCATTGATGTTTTAGATAGAGTATGGCAAAAGGCGAATAAAAGACTAGGAAATGCACTTCCTAGTCTTTTATGTGTCAAATGGTAGTATATTTTATCTTTACTTTTCATATACAACCACTCCTGTTTTATTTATTTCAGATTTTTCTATAACATCAACGTCTTTATCAAATTTTTCCTTAATTATATCGATTACGGCAAAAAATTTCAAACCTTTAAGTTTACCATTACTATCTATCAAAAGGTCTATGTCACTATTTTCTGTTGGAATGTTTTTGGCATAAGAACCAAATAAAATAACTTTTTCTATATCTGTATTAGAAAGAACATCTTTTAACATTTGTTTAATTTCATCAATAGAATAAATTTTAGTAGTCATAGCTACCTCCTTAAAATTATAATTTAAGACATTAGTATAATATAAGTTGGGTAAAATTGCTGTATTATATAAAAAAGATTTAGTGATTTGCTAAATAGATTTTTTTCGTATATAATAATAATAGATGTGTCCCAAAGTGTCCATTTTTGGACAATAGGGAAACGTCCCCAATTTGGAGGTTAGATATGAAAGGTATTATTGTTGAAAATATTTCTAATTTGTATAGAGTTAAAGTTAAAGATCCTGATAAAGGTGATATTATATATGAAGCTAATGCAAGAGGTAAGTTTAAAAAAAATGATATAACTCCTGTTGTTGGTGATTTTGTGGAATGTGAAGTTGTTAAAGAAGATAAGGAAAAAGATAGGGTAAGTATTGATAAGATATTAGATAGAAAAGTTTATATAAAAAGACCTAGACTTGCAAACATTAGTAAAATAGTTTTAGTAGTATCTAGTAAACATCCAAAGCCAGATTTACTTATGCTTGATAAGCAATTAGCCTTTGCAGAATTTTTAGGAATAGATGCTTTAATTGTATTAAATAAAATAGATTTAGATAAAGAAAAAAGTTTTAAAGAGATAAAAAAAATATATGAGAAAGTAGGATATAAAGTTTTAGAAACTGAAGCAAAAGAAGGAAAAGGAATAGATAAGTTAAAAAAAGAACTTTATGGTAATACAAATGCTTTTTCTGGAAATTCTGGAGTTGGAAAATCTACTCTAATTAATGCTATATTTGAAAAAGATGTAACTTTGGAGGGAGAAATAAGTAAGAAAAGTAGAAGAGGAAAAAATACAACTACATCTACTAAATTGTATGAAATAGATGAAGGAACATATATTGCAGATACACCAGGTTTTTCTACTTTTGATATATCTGAAATTAAAAGTAAAGATTTAGATTCTTACTTTAAGGAGTTTAAGAAATACATACCAGATTGTGAGTTTATAGGTTGCACTCACATAAAAGAAGAAAATTGTGGTATTAAAAATGCTATTAAAGAAGGTAAAATAGAACAAGAAAGATATGATAGATTTTGTAAGATTTATGAAGAATTAAAGAAAAAGGAGGAAAGAAAAAAATGGTAGAAGTATCAACTTCATTACTTTCTGTAAAAAAGGGAGAGGAAAATAAAACAATATTTGCATTAGAGGTAGCAAAAACTGATTATTTCCATATAGATGTAATGGATGGTAAGTTTGTAGAAAAAAATACTTATGATAAAATGTTTGGAATTAGTTCTTATATAAAAAGAATATCTAATTTGCCACTAGACGTACATTTAATGGTAGAAGATGTAAAAAAGGCAGTAGATGATTTCTTGGCAGTAGAACCTAATATAATAACATTTCATTTAGAAGCATGTAAAGATAAACAGGAAGTATATGATTTAATAAAATATATAAAAGAAAATAATTGTAAAGTAGGAATAGCAATAAAACCAAATACTAAAATAGAAGATGTATATGAATTTTTACCTTTTATTCATATGTGCTTAGTAATGACAGTAGAGCCTGGAAAAGGCGGACAAGAATTAATTAAAGAAACTTTAGATAAAATAAAGACTTTAAAGAAATATATAGAAGATAATAATATAGAAATAGATATAGAAGCAGATGGAGGAATTAATTTAGCTACTGTAGATTCTGTAAAAGTTGCTGGAGCAAATATTTTAGTTTCTGGAACAGCAATTTTAATGGCAAAAGATTATAAAGTAATTATTGATGAATTAAAAAAATAGAACTCTTAAAATTTTTAGGAGTTCTATTTTTTTCTTTTTTATTTTTTTGCTTTCTTATTTTTTATATTTTTATTATCTTTGTTTGAATTTTCAGTTTTAGCTTTAGCTAATTTACTTTTTTTAGAATTGTTTTCTAATAAGTTGTTTTTTCTGGATAATAAAATGCTGTTAATTAATATTCCAATACCAAGTATAACAGAAACAATACTCATAATTCCACCTATTACAGGAATTAAAGCAATTAGCCATATAATAATAGCAGTTAAAATTAATACACCTAATTTACCAATTGTTTTTTCAATTTTTAGTCTTTGACAAATTAAATTGTTAATAGTAATTACAAATATGGCAGAGCTAATTAAGCAAAGCATAAACAATGTAATTAGACCAATACTTGAAATTGTTATAGTTATTTCTAATAGTAATAAAATAACAGAAACTACTATTAAAACAATAGGCGTTAAAATTCCTAAACCGATAGTTGATGGTAATTTTTTAGAAATTATATCATTAGTACGATTTAAAAATTTTGGTGCTATCCATAAACATAAAAGCCAAATAATTACAACTGTTACTAAAAATTTTCCAAGTGAAAGGATGTAGGTCTGAATAGATGGTGAAGAACTTGTTGCTTGAGTGTAATTTGTGCTACCCAAAACAGAACCTTCTGGAATTGATAGTTCTTGTTTTGAAGTATAGTTTAAATCACCGGATATAGAGCCTTGAGAAGTAACAGTATTTCCTTCTTCATCTGTAGAAGAATTAGAAATATTTATTTTATCAACAGTTAAATAAGCATTTCTTGCAATTATTCCTGAAAGAGTAAAGTCATTTGTAGAAATTCTCACATCACGATATATATAACCATTAATATTAACAGAATTTGAATATGAATATAAATCATATACTTCACCGTTTATAGTAACATTTGGTGCTAAAGCAAATAAGTTACTAAAAATATATCCGCTTTCACTTACAGTTAAGTTATTAGCAACAATAAAAGCATCTCCACCAATTTGAGAATTGATATTAACTGTATTTGCAAATACAAATAAATTTCCATCTACTATGTAGTCAATTGTTACTTCATCACCTGTTAGGTAAACATCTCCTTGTTTATAAGTTTCTGAGATAGAAGTATTTTGATTAGCTTGCTCTTCAGTTGCTTGTACTGATTGTACTTCTGTGTCATTATCTTCGGCTCTCACTATTGGAACCATTAAAGTTAGAATAATTAGCATAAGTAATGTAATTATTTTAAGTTTCTTTTTTAACATTAAAATCCCTCCTAAATATTTATTTAATAAATTAATAATTTAATGACAATAATATGTAAAAATATATAACTTAATTATGATTTTGTCAATGACAAATAGTGTTTACAAAATTTATTAATTGAGCATTGCTCACATTTTGGATGTCTTGCGATACAAGTATTTCTACCATGCCAAACAAAAAGATGATTTATATCTTTTAAAGTATCTTTTGGGAAAAATTTTACTAAATCTTGTTCAATTTTTTCAGGCTCTTTTTCTTTTGATAAACCTGTAAGATTTGAAATTCTTTTAGCGTGAGTATCAACTGCAATACCTTCTGCAATTCCAAAAACTTCAAGCATAATAACATTTGCACTCTTTCTTCCAACACCTGCTAAAGAAGTTAATTCTTTCATGGTATGAGGAACTTTTCCATTAAAATTTTCTAAAACTTGTTTAGCACATAGTTTTATATTTTTAGCTTTGTTTTTATAAAAGCCACATGGATGAATGATTTGTTCTAGTTCATTAATATCTATATTTGCAAAATCCTCAATTGTTTTACATCTATTAAAAAGCTCAGGTGTTGTTTTATTTACTCTCTCATCTGTACATTGAGCAGATAGCATAACAGCAACTACTAATTGAAAAGGAGTTTTAAAGTCTAAGCTACAAGTAGCATCTGGATATGCTTCTTTTAAAAGATTAACTATTTTTCTTGCATCTTGTTTTTTCATTTATATCACCTTATTTTTATTATCTCTTCCTGTTTTTTGGGACGGAGCAAAAAAACAGTTTTAATTTTATATATTCTACTAGAAAAAACAAAATTCGTCAAATAATAATAAAAGGAACACAAATAGGAACAAATAAAATGAAATTTTCATAAGATATACAAAAAACAATGGGAGGAATTAAACATGGGACGTTTTTTGAAAAAAACTTTAGCAGTATGTCTAATAGGCTTAGGATTAGGAATTTTACTTGTTTTATTGCTTCCAATAAGTGGATGGTTATTTATAATAGGTTTAACTGTGGTTTGTGTGGGCTTAATGTGGCTTGCTTGTTAAAGAAAAGATAGGAGGGATACATATGACTATTGTAGTAAAAAAAGTACCTAAATTCTTAAGAGGTTTTGTAAAATTTATATTTAGAATAAAATAGACAAAATAAAAAAAGAGCTTTACTTAAAATTAAGCTCTTTTTACTTTTCCATTTTTTAAACATTTAGCACATACGTGTATTCTTTTAACTTCACCATCTATTTCAGCTTTAACAGTTCTTAAATTTGGTTTCCAAGTACGTGGTGATCTTTTACTTATATGAGAACGAGTAATGCTAAGTTGTTT
>CALXFC010000041.1 GCA_944387485.1 uncultured Clostridia bacterium | reverse complement strand
CTTACTCCTAATAATAATTCAAACATTTTAAGTTCTTCTTGTGTATTAAAACCAAATATACTTATATCATCTTCTCTTACCCTATAATAAGTATGAACTTTTACTGTATCTCCAATATTACCTAAATTTTCAATTCCTACTTCTGACATAAATACCTTGTAACCAAGACCTCCTACATCTATTACAACATATCCTGTCATCTTCATTTCTAATTTTCCTTTTATATATGCTAACATATTATTTTCTCTCTTTCCTATGTATTATAAAAATAAGTTGCCTCTAAATCTGCCTCATGTGTTAATAATGCTATTGGATATTTTGTATAAGTTGCTCCAATTGCATTGTAATTTTCTTTAGGTTCAGTATAACCCATATGCCATCTGATTGCATATTTTTCTTCTGGAGTTAGTTTCATGTATTCTGTTATCATCATAACAGATTTTTCTCCATGTCCATATGGTATGGTATCATCAATTGTATAATATGGTACTTTTTCCCATACACCTAACGCATTTTTTGCATTTCTGTAATCTACCTTATAAAAGTTTGTTTTACAAATATCATGTAATAAGCCAATTATTATTATAGATTCTTCTGGAATATTTATATTCATTATACAATGTTCAACTTTATGTTTTAATATTTCATAAACTTTTAAGCTATGCTCTACTAAACCACCCTCATGATTTCCATGGAATCTTGTACTAGCTGGTGCTATAAAAAAATCTGATTTTTCTAAGAAATTAATTACATCTTCTATTCCTTCTCTTTTTACTTGTCTAAGTATTTTTAAAAATTCCTCTTTCATTATTATCACCCTATAACTATTTATTTTTATTTGTATTCCTATACATTATTTTCTGTATAATTTAACATATTATATGATTTATTATTTTTTTCTTATTACTTATATCACATAAAACATTTTTTCGCAAGTATTTTTAAATGAGATTTTATTTAATTTGTATTTCTTTTCTATTTTTCTAAATCCATTTTTTCTCTTAATTTTTTTCCTTGTTTTGCTTGTTCTATATAATTATTTATTTTTCTTCTCCCTCTTGAAAATTTAGAAGCCCCTAAACATAGTCCTCTTTTTTGCAACTGATCTAACGTCTTTAAATCACATGCAAGCATTCTTCCATATCTACTTGAATATAAATATGGCATTAGCGTCTTATAATTCCCTGTATCTGCAAATATGCAAAAAGTAAAATAGTTTGGTTCTTTATTTTTATCTAAAATATAACATGGAAATTCGTAAATATTATTGAATTTCTTCGAGTCTAATACTTCTGATAAAATTTTCCTATAATATATGTATGCTTCAGAAACGTCTAATCCTTCAATTTCCTTATAAACTTCGCTACTTCCTAATATAGTAGCCAATGCGTCTTTTGTTAATAAAGATGTTACTCTATTTTTTATACTCGCAATTTTATTTTCTCTATAATCTTCATAATCAAATATATATCCAACATTCATTAAATAATGGGTTAAGTCATATTCATTCAAAAAATTATCTTTTCCAATTGCTTTAAAACATTCTAATCTCTTTTTAGTTTTTATATTATATAAGTCTAACTGTAAATCTGCAAATATTTTTCTGCCACTTTTTAATGTTATAATATTGTCTAAATGTTCATCTGGTGGTTCCCCTCTTCTTACTTCACACGTTATTCCTAATATATTTAATACTTTTTTATATAAATTTGCCATTGATATACATATAAGTTTTCTTTTCTTAGCTAATCTTTCCAAATCTTTACTATCCTTTTTTGCTTCTTTAATCATATTATAAATTGTATTTCCTTTTGCCCAATATATCTTTTCATCAACAGATTTCATTTTTCCTAATTGTACATAAACATACAAAGCAAGTTTTATTTCCCTTTCTTCTTCTGTTCCTGTATACACACTTTCTGGCATCTCTTCTATAATTTTATTTATCATTTCTTTTGCTGTCATTCTACCTAGCTTCATCTCCTGACACCTTTTCTTTTCTTTCCCTTTTTCTAATTTTAATGAACTTATATAATTGTCTTGTCGCTTTTCCTACTTTGTTTCTACCTATTTGCAATCCATTGTCTTCCAATTCTGCCAACTTATTCAAATCACACTCTAAAAGTCTTCTCTTCTTTTTTGAATATAAATATATTTGTAAATCTTCAATATCCTTTGCATTACTATATATTCCAAATGAATACTCTGGTTGCTCTTGTCCTTCTATTTTCTTACTGCACTTAAATTGAAATAGATTTTTTCCTAATTCGTCTGGCTTTAACATTTTTAATATATTATAATAATATTTAAAAGCTTCAACTTCACCTAAATTTTCATTTACTTCATATATTTCTGGGGAATTCAAGATTGTTCTCACTGCTTCATTCAAATCTAATCCTTCTATTTTATTTTTTATCTTTTTTATTTTTTCATCTCTATAATCGTCTTTACTTCTTATATATCCTATTTCCACTAGCATATCTGTTAATTTTTCATCACTAATTACATCTGTATCATATTCACTTTTGCAACCAAAAAACTTTAGTGACAAACCTGTTTGAATTCTATGCATATCTAATTGTGCATCTGCCATTATCCTTTTGCCACTTTTTAAATTTAAAATATTAGTCATATGATTAATAGTATTTCTTTCAGTCATTTCTGTTATTGTTTGACTTTCTATTCCAAAATCATCAAGTATTGCTTTATATAAATGTGTCATAGTTATACAAATTATTTTTTTCTTTTTTGCAATTTTATTTGGGTCGGTTTTATCTAACAAGGCTTCTCTTTCTGCTTGTCTTATCATTTTACTATTTCCAAAATAATAACGTTCATCAAATGATTTCATCTTTCCAAGTTCAACATATATGTATAATGCTGTTTTAATCTCTTTTTCTTCATCTGTCCCAGTAAACTCTGGCATTTCTTTTTTAAATTTTTCCACTAATTCACTTTTTGTCATATTTTTTCCTCAATTCTTTTTATATATCTTTCATTCTATTTTGGTTTTTAACTTTTTCACTATATTATATCATATAAAACACTTTTTCGTAAATACTTTTAAGTTAATTTATTCTGAAGTACTATCCCATATTTTCATGATGAAGAACAAAATTAACGGGAGTTCCATAAAAGAACTCCCGAAATGTACTTTAATTAGAAATTAATACTCCCACAAACTTCTTGCTTTTATATCTGATTCATTTTCTCTTATTTCAACATTAAGAGATATTGCCGCTAATATCCCACACTCTAGTTCGCCTCCGAACTCTACTCCATCTTGTCTATATAAATTAGCAGCCTCACTTTTTCCATCGTTCATATATCTCATAAAGAAATTAGTACGACCTTCTGAATCATTTATAAATGTAGGAGAAGAAAGCCAGAATTTACCTTTTGGAATTTCTATAAATTCAAAATCAGATTCTTTGGCACACCTAATGCTTGCTATTCCTCTTTGAGCCAACAACTTTCTTGGAATTTGATTAAACTCATCCCATGCAAACCATCCACTTCTTCCATAAATATTAAATGGCTTTGTAATAATTGAAGTTATGAAAAGAGGATTTTTCTTTCCATTGCCAGGATCTTCTTCCATTTTACCGGTATAGATAAGAGGGATTACATCAGGATAATCTCCAGTCATAAATCTCTGATTTTTCCATCCATTAGTAATTTCTTTGCTGACATATTCTCTGCAATCTTTCTCCTTCTTTCCGGGATTATAAATTGAAATTCCTTCTTTAATTTCTTTTTTACTTAATCTGCTTGGAATCTCTTCTAAGCAAATATTCTTTCTCCCTATCATTTGTGTCCTTTCTCTAAAGTACTTTATACCATATAGCTATTTCGCTATGTGTTTATTATACTCCATTTTATGTGAATTATCAATAGCTACAATATAACTTCTACATGATAAATCTTTCTTGAGCCATCTAATCTTATCTTATTTTCTGCTTCATTATTATCTAAAATAACTTTAGTAACTCCACTATTTTTTCCATTTGGATTTTTTATATTAATATGATAAATACTATCTTTCCATTTGTATTGTATTTGATATTCTTTCCAATCTTTTGGAATACAAGGTTCAATTGTCATATAACCATTTTCTATTTTTAATCCTAAAATATATTCAACACCTGCTTTATAATACCAGCTGCTAGAACCTGTATACCAAGTCCATCCACCACGACCTATAAGACTTCCTTGTCCATATATATCTGCTGCTATGGCATAAGGTTCTACTTTATATTTATTACTAGCATCTTTAGTTCTTGAATGTTCTATAGGATTAATCATTCTATAAAATTCTAATGCCTTATCGCCAAACCCAAGTAAACTTTCTGCAATAACAACCCAAACTGCTGCATGGGTATATTGCCCTCCATTTTCTCTAACTCCTGGTAAATATGCTTTAATATATCCTGGCTCTAATTTTCCTTTTTCAAAAGGTGGATCTAATAATTTAATAATTCCATTTTCTTTATCTACTAAATGGTTTTCTAAACTTTCCATAGAAATATATTTTTTATCATTATCCCCTGCATTTGAAATAACACTCCAACTTTGACTAATTCCATCTATTCTACACTCATCATTTTCCATACTGCCTAAGATACTTCCATCATCCATATATGCTCTTTTAAACCATCTGCCATCCCAACCTTTAGTGTTTAATGCTCTTTTTAAATCTTGTTTTATTTTCTCATATTTTTGTACCAATTCATTGTCATTTTTTTCATTACATATAGGTATAAAATTATCCAAAATATAATATAAGAAAAACCCAAGCCAAATACTTTCTCCTTTTCCTTTATTACCTACTGTACTAAATCCATCATTCCAATCTCCAGAACCAATTTTAGGAAGCCCATTTTCTCCAAAGTTCAAAGATTTTTCTATTGCTCTTATACAATGATTATATATTGTTCCTTTTTCTTCACTTTCTAAATATCTATCATATTTTTCATCTTGACCTTCTTGCAGTACTTCTCCTTCTAAATATGGTGTTTCTATATCTAAAATACTTTTATCTCCTGTAAATTTAATATATTCTATGGTTGTAAATGCAAGCCATAATAAATCATCAGAAAATCTTGTCCTAATACCACGCTTTGTTTCTTCATGCCACCAATGTTCTACATCACCTTCTATAAATTGGTGTTTACTATGTTTTATTATTTGGTTTTTCATGATATTTGAATCTAAATATTTTAAACCTAAAGTATCTTGTAATTGGTCTCTAAAGCCATATGCTCCACCTGATTGGTAATATCCACTTCTTCCTAAAAGTCTACTTACAATTGTTTGATATGTTATCCAACCATTTAGTAATATATTCATAGATTCTAATGGTGTATATACTTGAAGCCTTCCTAAAATATCTTTCCATTTATTTTTGTTTAATAATAGCTCTTGCTTACAATTGTTTAATTTACTATATTTATAAGAAATATTTTTACAATCAATTAAGCTCTCATCTGCACCAAGTATAAATGATATTTCTTTACTAGCATAGCTTTCAAGTTCTACTTCAATAGAAAAAACCATGCAAGATTTTTTACCAAGTCCACTATCGTTATTTAATCTTACTTTTTTTAATCCCTGTGGATTAGATAAACCTCCATCACCTAAAAACGAATTTTTATCTCCTGTAAAAGACTCTATTTTTTCACTTGAAGAAACATATATAAAATAATCTTCATCTTCTCTTTTATAAAGATTTTTACTATATACTATATTATTATTTTTATCAAATGCCACATTTAAATATCCATTTGTTTTTATTTCATCTTCTCCAAGTACAGGTTTTATATAGTAATATAATTTTAGTTTTTTTCTATTTGGTGTTGTATTTTTTAAACTTAAAATACTCACTTTACATGAATCTTCTTTAGGTACAAACACTTCTAACTCTTGTTCTATTCCTGAGCTTTTGTGTATATATTTTACATACCCAAAACCATATATAATATTATAATTTCTATTATCAGGCATAGGATTTAACCCTAAAGACCAAGCTTTTCCATTTTCTTCTTTCATATAGATAACTTCACTTGGTACATCTAAACTAGGATTATTATTCCAAGCAGTTGCTCTATTTAATCTACTATTTTTAAACCACGAATATCCTCCCATATTTTCAGTAACAACTGTTCCAAAATTTTCATTTGCTAAAATATTACACCAAACAGTAGGAAGTCTATTCTCTTTATTTACTCTTATTAAATATTCTTTTCCATCTTCAGAAAATCCACCATATTCATTATAATACTTTAATTTTTCACTATTTTCTAATATATCAATATCTTTGTCTATTTCATCTTGTAATATCAAGTTTGTTTCGTTTTCATTAACCAATTTATATTTATCTAAATACTCTTCTTCTAAATCTTTTATATTATTTTCAAGTCCACCCTTTTTACCGTCAACTGTTACACATGCAATTAATTCTAATAAACATATATCCTTTTTATCTATTTCACTTTTTACAAGAGTAAAAATTCCGCCTTTTATATTTTTTAAATATGACATATGCCTATTTAATATTTCATTTTCAATCTCTTCTCTTGCATAATTCTCATAACTATATTTTTCCTCATCTAAAATAACTACTTCAGTTTCTATATTTTTTGTTCTAAAAAATTCATATGCTTTTAATACTTCTTTTACAATATAACTATCGTTTACATCTCTTATTTTAACAAGTATTATCGGTAAATCTCCTGATATTCCATATTTCCAAAGATTACTTTGTTTGTATTCTCCTAAATTTATTCTTTTTAATCTCTCTGATTTAACTTGATTATCAAAAATTATATAAGATAATATTTTTTGATATATAGCAATTTCTTTTCCTTTCACTCTTAAATATCTATTTTCTGCTTCTACTCTTGCTTTTGATAATTCAAATTCATTTTTTACATTTTCGTAACTTTTATATTTTTCTAAATTTTTCTTAACTTGTACTTCATCTTCTCCTACACTTAATATAAAATCAATATCAACTTTATCCATAGCCTTTACTTTTACTGTCCTTTTCATTGCAACAATTGGCTCTGTAACTAATCCTATTTTTTTAGATAAAGGAATGTCCTTTTCTATCATTTGTGGAATTCCTAAATTTCCTCTTCCAATAAACTTTGCTTCACTAATTTCATACTCTAAATCCCCAATTGTTTCACTATTTGTGGATAAAGTAGTTTCTAAATACATTTCCTTAGAATTTTGTTCTCTCTTTTTTCTTTTTATTGCTAAACTTTTTTGTTCTTCATCATATTTTGTTATTAAAAATAAATTATTAAACACTGGATGTGCATAATCATCTTCTTTTCTTGATAACACTGGTTCAAAATAGACTATCACTTCTACAATCTCTTCATCATCTCCTTGATTTTCTAATGTTATTCTTCTTAGTTCTACTGGTTCTGTTGAACTAATTGTTGTTTTTATTTTTGTTTTTATATTTCCTTCCGCTATTTCTTGTTCGTCTTTATCCGGCATAAAGCTTATTTGGTAATTTTCTTTTTTATCATTAAATGAATAATTAGAACTCCAAATTCTCTTAGTTTTAATATTTTTCATAACAAAAAATATCCCTTGAGAATAATCATCTGTAGGTTTAAATCTATTTATATAAATGTCTTTATATTTACTTACACCTTCCCCTTTTTGGTTCATTGCTACTACATAATCTTCACTTGAAATAACATTTCCTGTAACTAATCTATTATCAACTTTATTATAAGTTGTTTTTATATAATCCTCATAGTCTTTATATTTTAGTTTTTCTACTTTTTCTTTCTTTTCTTTAGTTATAACTCCTGTTTCAGGCATTGTTTCTTGTAATAATACACTTACTGATTCTAGTTCCGGATTTTCCATAAATCTTTTTTGAAGTATTTTATCATTAAAAAGATTATTTATTGATAAAAGTATCAAGCCTTGATGATGTGCCATATAAGTTTTTACTATACATGAAGTTTTCCCTTTTTCTACTCTTTCTGGTGTATAGTCTATTGACTCATAAAATCCAAATTTATTAAACATACCTTCTTTTTCTAATCTTTTTAAATTTTGCACCTCATCTTTTGGCACATCACATATTGCTAAAACACTTCCATAACTAGAAACAACAAGTTCATCTCCTAGTCCTCTTTTTAAACCTAGCCAAGGTATTCCAAAAGCTTTATATTGATAATTTGATTTTAAATCTTTTAAATTAAAAGCAGCTTCTGAAATTCCCCAAGGTATGTTTAGTTTTTTACTATATTCTTTTTGACTCATTATCATAAATTTACAAGATTCATCAAGTAAGCTTCCTTCATATCTTGGAATATTTATATCTGGCATTAAGTATTCAAAAGACGTACCTGACCAAGAAATTAATCCTTTATATTTTCCTAAAGTTGTTAAAGTTCTACTTAAGCTATTCCAATGTTTTGATGGCACATCTTTTTTAGCAATTGCAACTAAACTTGCCTGTCTTGCCTCTGATGCTAGTAAGTCATAATAAGAATCTGTTAATTTATTTTCTTCTATATTAAATCCAATTGAAAACATCTGTAATTCATTATTATATAATGCAGAAAAATCTGTATTTTTAATTAAATTATCTACTAAATTTATTAGACTTTCTATTTCTTCTTTATTACTGTTATTACTGTTTTTACTGTTTTTTGGGACGGAGTCAAAAAACAGTTTTTCATTATCTGTTATTTCTTTTAGGAAACTCTTTACAACAAAAAGGTAGCCCACAAAATTACCACTATCTACTGTTGATATATATCTTGGGATTAATGGTTCTTTCGTTTTTATTTGATACCAATTATATAAATGTCCATTCCATTTTGGTAGACTTTCAATTGTTAGTAACATTTCTTTTAATAATTCTAAAGCTCTAGTTTTATCTATATATCCTAAATCACTTGCTGAAATTACTGCAAGAAGCGATAATCCTATATTGGTTGATGAAGTTCTTGGTACAGTTTTTTCCTTCCTGTCTTCTTGATAATTATCAGTAATTAAATAATTATTTTCTTTTGTTAAGTAAGTATTAAAGAAATCCCATGTTCTTTTTCCTATTTCTTTTACATACTCTTTTTCATTATTATCCAATTTTTCTAGTGCTTTTTGTTCCTTTTTACTCCTACTTATATACCACATTACAGCAGGTATTACTATCCAAAAAACTCCTAAACACACATAGAATATATTTTTTGTAAGCACAAAAACAATACCCAAAATAATATTTATCATCATTTGTTTTATATACGAAAATAAATCTCCTTTTGCTTGTTTTTCCGCCTCCTCTGATGTCATCCATTCTAATAAATGCTTATGTGAAATATTCATCCTATATATACTAGTTAAAATAGATTTTAATGATATATATGCTTTATAAGGTATACATCCTAATGTTAATATTCCTCTTATAAAACTTCCTTTTATTCCTGATATTTTTGGTGTAAATGTTTTTTGTTTTTCTTCTCCTTTTTTCTTAAATATTAAATAATTTATAAATTCTAATATAAACGGAATTATAGAAATAGAAAGCATTCCTATTATTAAGCCCAAAACATTTTTATTGTAAATTACACCTATTGCCCCTATAAAAATAAGAGAAAACATTATACTTATTTCTAATAAGCTTCTTCTAATATTATCTATAATTTTATATCTAGATAATAAGTTTAAATTCTTTTTTTTTGATAACCAGGATGAAATTTGAATGTCTCCTCTTATCCATCTAGAAAGTCTATTCATAAAACTATTATATTTAGTAGGATATCCATCCATAAGCATTATATCTGATACTAAACCACATCTTAAGTAACATCCTTCTAATAAGTCATGACTAAGAACTGTATTTTCTGGTATTCTATCTTTTAATACCTTAGAATATGTCTTTAAATCATAAATTCCTTTTCCTGTAAATATTCCTTCTTTGAAATTATCTTGATACAAATCTGAAATTGCATTTGTATATGAATCTATACCACCTGAGCCTGCAAATATTTTTGTGAATAAATTATAATTACTTACATCTAAATTTATTCCTACTCTTGGTTGCATAATTCCATATCCACTTTTTACTATATTTGTTTTCTCATCAATTTCAGGTCTATTTAAAATGTGTGCCATAGCACCTACTAAACCAAATGCTGAATCTAATATTAATTCTGTATCTGCATCTAATGTTATTATATATTTTATATTTCTTAACTCATTTTCCATTTCTTCTTTTATTTTTTCATTATTCCTGTTTTTTTCCTCCGTCCCAGAAAACAGGATTTTATATTCTTCTATTGTATTCTCTCTAAATGGATTTTCCAAATTTCCAAGTAAATATTCATTAAATTGCAAGAGCATCCCTCTTTTTCTTTCCCAACCTAAATAAGAGTCTTCTTTTTCATTCCATTCTCTTTTTCTATATATAAAATTAAAAATAGGAATTTTACTTGAACTTTCATATTTTTTATTTAAAATCTTTACTTGTTTTTTTCCTTCTTTTATTACTTCTAAATCAAATTTTTCCTCTTCTTTATCACTTTCTGAGCAGTCCCCAAGTAAGCAAAAATACAAATTTTCTGATTTATTCGCTAAATAATATACTTCTAATTTTTTAATTAAGCTTCCAACCTTTTCTTTAGAGTTTATTATCGTAGGTATCACTACCATTGTACTATTTTCTTTATTTATTCCTTTAGTAAAATCCATTTTAGGTATTAACTTCGGTTTTACAACTTTACTTAATATATAAGAAATAATCTGATTTACAATCTCTGACGCTGGTATAAAAAATAATATCCAAGAAACTATTAAAATAGTAATATTATTAATAGCTTTATATATGCAATTTGCTAAGCCAAAAGAAATTACTAAACTAAATACAAACATTAAAGTAATATAAATCTTGGTTTTTTCATTTGATGAAACACTTTTCCTTTTTTTATATTTTAAAGATTTATATAATTCATCTATTCCGTCATCTATTAAATAATATCCAATGTGCCTTTTTTTACCTTCTTTTTTACTTGCTATTTCCAATAATTTTCTTGTTATATATATTTCTGATATCTTAGTTTTCTTTGATATTTCTTTTATTTTATTTCTGTAATATTCTTTTGTTTTATTGTCCATTTTTTCATAAACAGAACTTGGATCTTGTTTTAATAGTTCTTCTACACCATTTATATTTTCAAATATTTCTAAGAAATTAATTCTTTGTATCTTTTTTATACTAGTAATACTATTTCCCATAGATACTTTTCTTACTGCTATATCAAAATGTTCTTTTTTTATAATTTCAGATACTGTAGTTCCTGTAAGCTCTACTGTTTCTTCTAAGGCTTTTAGATAACTATATCCTTTTTTTCCATATCTTTTTAATATATATGACATATATTCTACAAATGAATATTGCATATCATTTAATACATTTTTTTCAACCTTCTTAAATGTATTATTTTTAAATACTTGTTCTTGTTTTGTTTTATTTTCTACTAGTCTTTCTACAATATTTTCTGCTTTATATTTCTCCATTTGTGATATATAAATTTTTTCACAAACTTCTCTAATATTTTCTATTATTGCAATTTCAAGAAATATTCCAATATTCCATATTTCTTCCATACTTAAAGTTTTTTTGGTTTGGTAACTTGCGAGATAACTTTCCAAATCTTTTTTATCTATTCTATTATCAGTAAACCCAACTATTTCCGATGCTAAAACATATATTCTTGCAAACCCCTGATATTTTCCATTTGCAATTCCTAAAAAACTTGTATATTTTTTTAATGTTAGCTCTTTTTCAATTTGTTTTACACATTCTTCTATAACATATAAATTATCTAAAAGCCACTCTCCTGCTGGATGTATATTTATGCCTATTTTTAAATGTTCATTTAATAAATTATACACATCTTGTATAACTTTAAAACTTTCTATTAAATGAGGTACTGGATAAGTATTTTTTTGTGATTTACCAACCAAATTATGTGAGGATGCAATTTTCTCTAAATGTTGTTCTAATTGTTTTTTATCCAACGCTGTTCCATCTATTTTTAATATTTTATTTTTTTTCAAAAAAATTCCACTCCTTGTAAATATGTTTTACACATATTATTTACAAAGAGTGGTAATTTTATGCATTTATAAAACTATCTTTCTTCTTCGTCGTTTTGTATTAAAGTATCCATTTCTTCTAAAGATATATTTCCGTTTTCATCAATATTCATTTGTTTAAGAGCTATTTCACTTGCACTGTCTACTCCTGATCTATATTGTTCTATAGCTTCTGCTCTATCAAACTCTCCACTTCTTACCATTGAGTTTACAGTTTGAGTATTTCCTAAATTTAATATTCCATCTCTTATTTCATTTGAAATATTATTATTCCAATCTAAAAAGTCTCCTGTATTATATATAGTTTCTTCACCATCTCTAGTTACAATTATTGACGCTGTTGACTGTTCATTTGCACTCCATGAATAATTTGGTGCTAATGTTATATTCTCTTCACTTACGCCTAGTGCTTTAGCTAATTTCTCTTTTAAAGTATCCATTTGAACACTTTCAACTCTCTCTCCTAAACTCAATAATTCTTCATCATTAAGATTTTCTATTTCTTGATCTGTTAACTCTGTCTGTAAACTTTGGATTTCTGCAATAGTTTCTTGATTTAATCCTGATTGTTCTAAAGCATCTATATTTTGTGATATTTCTTCAGTTCTATTTTGATTTTGAGAATTTGTGTAATTTTCATATAATTGATGTCCTCCTATTGATATTGCTCCAACAATTCCTAAAATCATTGCAATTGTCATTGCTCTTTTTCTTCCTCTATATTTTTTATGTTCTTCTGGAACTCTATATCCTTTTATTTCTCCTTCTTTATATCTTCTGCTTTCAGCTAATTTTAATCTTCTGTTTTGTATCCAAATCTTTTCTTTTTCAGGCAAACTATAATATAAATCAGCTTCTCTTTGTAATCTTCTATAATTACGTTCCTGTTGTGGTGTTCTTCGATTTATTCTTCTACTTGTATCTACTCGTAAACTTTCTTTAAATTCATTTCTTTTTTTATTTCTATCATTATAATATAAAATTTCTCCCATATCATTTTCCTCCTTTGCGTTTTACTACACTTTTATTATACCACTTTTAGCAAAAAAAAGCAAAATTAACGCATTTTCTGCGCTTATTTTGCTCAATCTTTATTAAAATATTTTATAATACCATCATAAATTCCCCAAGCTAATCTTTCTTGGTAACTATCTTCTAAAAGTTGCTTTTCCTCTTCAGGATTTGATAAAAAGCCGCATTCTACTATTGATATAGGAATTTCTACATTTTTCATTATATAAACACTATTTAATTTCATGGCAACTCTATCATTTTCTTTTTCTATTGTTTCGTTTAATCCATCTTGTATACTTTTCGCTAAATCTATACTATTTTCATTTTTAGTATTATAAAAACATTGCCAACCATAATATTGTGATTCAGATATCTTATTCAAATGAATTGATACAAATATGTCTGCTGAACTTTCATTTCCTATTTTTACTCTATTTTTTACATCTGAAATTTTCTTCTCTCTTAACGTTGTTTTGTCTAAGTCATATATAGAATTTTCATCCGAACGCGTCAATATAACCGTACATCCACTTTGTTCTAATAGTTTTTGTAACTTTAATGTTATTTTTAAATTGGTTTCTGCTTCTGTTATTCCATCACTGCTTTCTGCTCCTTCATCTGATGGGTGCTTTTTACTGCATTTTAGTATTTAATTAAAAATCTAATTTTTATTAGACTGTTTTAGTTTAAAAATTGAATTCTATCTCAACTTTTTTATCTTCATATACTTCAATTCTATTTATAATTTGTTTCAATATTTCATTTGTGAATTCTTTGCCTTGCTTGAAATCCATAACAATTTTCTTTAAGTTTTCTTCTGATACTTTGCTTTTATTCTTTTCTTGTAATTGTTCTAAAGATTTTTTAGTTTCTTTTAATTTACTTTTAAGTTCATCATACTGCAATTTAAAATCTTCTATTGATATTTTTCCATCTACTCTTTTACTATATAACTTTTTCATTTCGTTATCTATTTTTGTTTTATTGTTTTTGAGTAGTTTCATTTCTTTATAAGTTATATCATTTTTTCTATATTCATCAGTAATTTTATTTGTGGCTATATTAATATTTATTGTATTCAATTTTTGTTTTACAGTATTTAATACTATTTCATTTAATGTACTTTCCATAATCGTATGTCCTCTGTCACATATACTAGGAAATTTATAAATTGTTCTACATTTAAAATACCAACATTTTTGAGGATTATCTAATATCTTATTTCTTATTTTAGTTCTTGTTCTATATTTGTATTGCATTCTTGCTTTACAATGTCCACAATATACTAATCCTTTTAATAAATACTCATATTTATTTTTTGGTTTATTAAACTTTTCTTCTAGTATTTTTTGTACTTTGTCAAATTGTTCTTGCGAAATTATCGCTTCATGTGTATTCTCTTTAAAAATCCATTCTTCTTTTGGTGTTTTATATTTTTTCTTTGTTCTGTAATCTGTATATATTTTATTTATTATCATCTTTCCTGTATAAAATGGATCTTTTAGAATTCTACTTATACTATCACTTCGCCACTCATTAATTGTTACTTTTTGCCCTTTATATTTCTTTGGTGTGTCGATTTTCATTTTAGTTAAATATTTTGCAATTTCTCCTTGTGAATGTCCTTGTAAATACATTTCATATATCAATTTTAC
>CALXFC010000040.1 GCA_944387485.1 uncultured Clostridia bacterium | reverse complement strand
CCTACAAATTGATGACAAGGATAAAAATCACCATTTGGTGTAACTGCTAAATATTCTGTTCCAGAACCACAACCTGTAATTCTTTTATAAATACAAGGTCCACCTGATAAATCTATCATATAATGATAGAATGTAAATGGATTTCCTTCTCTTCTTCTTTTTATCATTTCTTTTGCTAATATTTCATATTGTTCATATATTGTATCTAAATCTTCTTCTCTTAAAGCATAATCTGTATCTGGTTTTGATACTACTGGTTCCATTGATAATTCTTTAAATCCTAAATCTAGCATATGGAAGATATCGTTTGTAAAGTCTAAATTGTTACGAGTAAAAGTTCCTCTCATATAATATTCCTTGTCTCCTCTTTTTTTAACAAAGTTTTGGAATTTTGGAACTATTATGTCATAACTTCCTGAACCGTCTAATCTTTTTCTTTTTGCATCATTTACTTCTTTTCTACCATCTAAACTTAATACGACATTATTCATTTCTTTATTCAAGAAGTCTATTACATCATCATCAAGTAACACTCCATTTGTAGTTAGTGTAAATCTAAAATGTTTTCCTGTTTCTTTTTCTATACTTCTAGCATATGCTACTAATTTTTTTACAACATCAAAATTAACTAAAGGTTCTCCACCAAAAAAGTCTACCTCTAAATTTTTTCTTGTTCCTGAATTTTTAACTAAAAAGTCTAATGCTTTTTTTCCTACTTCAAAACTCATTATGGCATCTTCACCATGATATTTTCCTTGCCCTGCAAAGCAATATTCACAGTTTAAATTACAAGTATGTGCAACATGTAAGCATAATGCTTTTATTACTGAGTCTCTTTTCTTTAAATCAAGATTTTGACCTTTAAAGTTATCCTCTGTAAACAACTGACCATTTTCAATTAAATTATCTATTTCACTAAATGTTTCTTCAAGGTCAGATTCTTTTAGTCCTTCATATTTTTCAAGCATTTCTTTTTTTATTTCTTCACGTTCAGTTCCTTTGTCCATTAGTCCTATTATGTCATAGCTTAAGTCATCTACACAATGAACTCCTCCACTATATGTATCTAAAACAATATTATATCCATTTAATTTATATTGATGTATCATATTTTTACTCCTTATATTACTATATTTATGTAAATCGCTTTTTACTGAAATAAATTGCCGACCTAAGCCGGCAATCTTAAATCAATTATTTATTTACGTTTTCACATTTTTGATTTGCTACACCACAAGATGTTTTACATGCTGATTGACATGATGTTTGGCATTCTCCACATCCTCCATGTAATTTACTTTCTTCTAAATTTCTTGTATTTAATGTTACTATTCTTTTCATATCTATCCCTCCGTATTTTTTCATCAAGCAATATTATATCACTAGAAACTATATGTGTCAAATTTAAAATCCAAAAGTTGTATCTAACAATAAAGAATTCCACATTATTTAGTTGAAATATGTATATTTCCAATATCAGCTTTCATTTCTCTAGAAATAATATTTTGTATTTGAGCAATTTGGTCTTCTTTTAATTCTTCTGCTCCTATAATAACACTAATACTTTCATCATTTACAAATATAACACTATTTTCAAAGCCCTTTGTTTTTAAAAGATTTTCACAAATCATAATACTGTTTTTTGTATTATTTATTTTAGAAATTTCTTCTGTTGCTGATTGCTTTTGAGTTTCTGATGCATTTGTACTATTTAAAATATTTTCATAAGTTTCAAGCATTTGTGAATACATTGTATCTCTTTCTAATTTAGATTTAGCAAAATAGTCATCTGTTGTAGTTGCAGCTGTTTCTTGTGTAATAGTATTATTAGTTGTTACATTTGTTGTGTTAGTTGTATTTCCTGTTGTATTTGTTTCATTTGTAGTATTTTCTTCTACTGCTTCACTACTAACAAGTCTTGCATCTCCTATATTTGTATTTGCAAAATCGTCTATTTCATTTACCTCTGTACTTGCTTGTACAGCTTCATTTGCAGTTCTTGTTGTATAATTCAAATACCCTGCAACCATTAGCATAACAGCTATAACATAAATAATAACTTGGTTTTTCTTTAACAATTTCATAAATAGATCCTCCTTTTAATATCAAGATGTGTCCCAGATTGTCCAAAAATGGACAATTGGGAAACGTCCCTAACTGCTCATTTCAAATACTTGTATTTTATGTGTTGCAAGTCCTGTTACCGCTTCTACTGCCTGAATTATATTATTTTTTGTCTCTGCATTACTTGCTCCTTTAGCTGTAATTATTGCTCCTTCTATTTTGGGATTAACTATTTTTGCAGTTATTGGGGTTTTTGTTCCATCATCTTCTTTGAATATTACATCTTTTTGCGTATCTGTTTCTTCAATTTTTCTAGTACCTCCAGAATCATCTGTTTCTTCTGTTGTACTTGTTGTAGAATTTTCATTATACATTGCAACAACTTCGCTTGATTCTGAATAATTTAAACATACTTCTACTTCTCCTACTCCTTGTATTTTTGATAATATGTTTTTTAGTTTATCTTCTAAATTATCAGTTGTATTAACATCATTAGTTACTTGTGTTTGGTTTATATTTTCTGTTGTGTTTGCTAATTGCTTAGTTGTATCATTTGTCGCTTCTTTATTATTTTCTTCATTTCCATTCCATATAAAATTTATTATTACTATTGTTATAATAAGTATTACTACAAAAAATACTAGGTTTTCTATTTTTCTTTTATCATTTCCTTCTCCGTTACTATTTATTATTTCTTTTATTCCGTTTGTTTCTGTGCTTTCGTTACTTTGTCTATCCTCTTTTTTTGATAATATTTTCTTTAATTTATCTCCAAACATTTATCACTCACCCCATATTCTTCTATTAAAAAAGTTTTAATATTTTGAATATCACTATTAGTAACTTTTTCATCTGTTTGTTTTTCACCATTACTTTCATCCTGTTTTTTTGCTCCGTCCCCAGAAACATCTACCTCTTTTATTCTTTGTATTCCTGTTACTAATTTATTTTCTAAACTTTCTTCTTGTTGTGCGTTTTCTTCTCTATTGTCTTCTTTATTATCTTCACTATTTTCATCTTGTTTTCCTTTTATTTTTATTTCTATCTTGCTAATTCCTGTTTCATTATTAAATGTAATATTCTTACTATTATTGCTACTATTACTATCATTACCATATTCTCCTGTAGGTACTTCTGCTTCTACTTTACATGAAGATACTTCATATCCTAAGTTTTCTATCTTTTTTATTATGTCTTTTTCTAACTCATCTTCATAAAGTTGTTTTATTCTTTCGTCCATGCTTGTTTGATTTATTGTTTCGCTTTTTTCATTATTTGCTTTATTTGACTCACTACCACTAATACTACTACTTATATTTGCATTACCACCTATATTTGTATTACTACTTCCTTCTGTATAATAATCTTCTATATTTATAGATGCCAAACTTAATTTATCTTTATTACTTATAAAAGGTGATATTATATTAAATATTACAAATATTCCTAATACCATTCTTATATATTTCTTTGTATTATTATTTGGTAATACCATTTCTATTATTGATACTAATACTATTGTTACTCCTAAACTTTTTGCCCATGAACTTATTATTTCTATCATTTGTAATCCCTACCTATACATCATTGCACTATTTGACATTTTTAATACCAAAGCTGTTCCTATTATTAACATTACAGAAATAGCGCTTAAAATTCCTAAGAATATTTTAAATACATCTCCTATTTGGTCTAGTAAGCTTGTTATTTTTTTATCTGCGATTACTTCTGTTACTGCTCCTAATAGTTTATACATGATTGTTAAAATTGCGAGCTTTATAATTGGCATTATGCATATTCCTATTATTATAATTACTCCTATTACCCCTACTGCATTTTTTAGTATTACTCCTGAGCCTAATACTGTATCTACTGCATCTCCTAATATTTTTCCGCACTACTGGTACTGCTGAACTTACTACTGCTTTTGTTGCTTTTGCTGTTATTCCATCTACTGATGCTGACATTGTTCCTTCTAATGATACTATTCCTACAAATATTGTTAATACTATTCCTAAAAACCATACTATTCCTGATTTCAAGAAATTTGCTAATTTATCTACTTGTACTTGGTCTGATATTTTTGATATTATTACTAAAGTAGTAAATACTAATACAAGTGGTATTATTATAGTTTCTATCATATTTCCTATAAAGTTTATTATAAATAATATGATTGGTTCTAATACGCCACTTGTTGTTATGCTTCCTGTATACATCATAAGTGCCATAAGTAGTGGTATTAAACAATTCATAAATCCTACTAAATTATTCGCTGTTTCTTGTACTAGTTTTACAATGTCTGAGAAATTACTCATTATTATTGTTACTATTAATATATATTGAACATAATATATTAGCTTTCCTATAGACTCATTTTCTAAATTTTCACTTACAGATTTTAAAATACTATGTATTATAATTATTACAAGTATTGAAACTAAGCTTTTTATTGTTGTTCCTATTTCACTACCAAATAAGTTCCATATTCTATTTATTATAGTAGTATTATCTACTTTTCCACTTATTGCTCCATTTAATAATTCTCCTATATCTATTCCTTCAAAAAAGTCTCCACTATATTCTTTACTTTCTTCTATAAAGTCTTCTATTTTAAATTCTTCTTTATTATCTTCCATTGCTTGTTCATTACTTGTCTCTGCATAAGAAATATTATTAATAACAACTAATATAAACATTAAAAACGTTATTATTATTTTAATAGTTTTTTTCATTTGTACTTCCTTTTTCCTCTATGGCAATACTGAAAGTATTATTTCTAACAAACTTGATATTATTGGTATTGACATAGATATAATTATAATTTTTGTTCCTATTTCTATTTTACTTGCTATTGCTGTTTCTCCAGAGTCTTTACATATGCTTACTGCAAATTCTGATAAAAATGCTATTCCTGTTATTTTTATTAACAATACTAAAAATGTACTATTAATAGATACTTTGTCTGCAAATGATTGTAGCAAGCTAATTATTCCAGACAGCTCGTCCACAACTAATAACAAGATTAAAACACCTGTAAGCAAGCTAATATATATTGCAAATTCAGGCTTATACTGTTTTAATAAAATTATTATTATTAATGCAATTAAACCAATTCCAATAATTTTAATAACTTCCATTTTTCTTTTTCCTTGTTTTTCTTATTTACAAATTAAAAATTGCTCTTACTGTATCAAACAATCCACTAATTTCTTTAATTACCATTGTTAAAACAATTACAAGCCCTGCTAAAGTTGTCATCATCGCTTGGTCTTCTCTTCCTGCTCTTACCAATACTTGATGTAAGACTGCAACTAAAATTCCTATTGCTGCTATTTTAAACAATAAATTTATATCCATTATAATCCCCCTATACCTTTTAATTTTACTAACACAATATTATTACTATTGTTAATCCTAAAACTGTTCCTAGTCTTGTATAGAGTTTTTCATTCTTTTTTCTTTCTTCTTCTGCTTCTTTTATTTGTCCTTCTAAAAATTCTTCTGTTACTTCTATTTGGCTTATTTGTCCTTCTACATCAGTTTGTCCAAGTAATTTAGATAATGTTTTTATTATTTTTTTATCTTCCTTATTTAAATTACATTCTGTTTCTTCTACTGCTTCTTCCCATGCTTTACTTGCAGTTTCTTCTTTCATTTTTTCTTTTGCTAAAATAAAAATACTACCTACATTTTTATTTACGTTTTCACAAATCTCTCCAAAAACCTCTGGTATTGGTTCATATGTAAATTTTATTTTTGTTTTTAATATGTTAAATGCATTTTTTATATCTTCTAATTCTTCTAATCTATATACATATTTTTTGGATAAAAATTTCCCAATTAAAGTACTTGAGACTAATATTAAAAATAATATAAAATATTTTACTAATTGCATGACTTGTCCTTTCTAATTATTTTATTTATTAATTCTTTATTATTTTTAATATTATATGAACTTTTAAATTTTTTAGAACTAAAATTATAAAATCTATTAAAGAAAAATTATTGTTTCTATTTGTTTATTTTCTATTAATTCATTTACATCTTTATTTAGCTTTATTTCTTCTAAATTTCTTCCATGCATTGTAAATATTCCTTTTACTCCTGATATTAAAGCTTCTTTTATTGCTTCTACATCTTCTTTAGAACCTATCTCATCACAAGCAATTACTTCTGGTGCCATAGACCTAATTAACATTTTCATTCCTTTTGCTTTAGATACATTTTCTATAACATCTGTTCTTAAACCTATATCATTTTGTGGTATTCCTTGGTACATTGCAGCTATTTCTCCTCTTTCATCTACAACACCACATGTTTTTCCTCTAAAATTAATTTCAGGAACACCATTACTTATATTTCTAATAACATCTCGAAGCATTGTTGTTTTTCCCTTTCCTGGCGGTGATACTATTAATGTATTATTTACATAGTCATTTTTTACATCTATAATTTTATTTAATATTTTTAAGCTACACCCTTTTACTTCTCTTGCTATCCTAAAATTCAAGCTTGTTATATATTTTAAATTTATTATTTTTCCATTTTCTATTACAGCTGTTCCTGTTATTCCAACTCTATGCCCACCTTTTATAGTAATAAAACCCTCACATATCTGGTTTTTATAAGCATAGATAGAATTGTTACAAAGTTTTTCTAATGTTACTAAAATTTCATTTTGATTAACTTTATATTCAATCACTATTTCACAATTTCTAAGTTTTAAAATAATAGGTCTATCACATCTTATTCTTATTTCTTGTAATTCTTCTCCTATTTTTTCATTTTTACTAATTGTATTTTTTATTAAATTACTTACATTATTTGGAAAATAACCTAATAATTCATTTAAATCTTTCATATTTCCTCCAAAATGGAACAAAGAGGGACAGGCCTTTTTTGTCCCACAAAAAAAGACATATATTATTATATGCCTTTTTCTTTATTTTAGAACTTTTTTGTTTATTATTTTGGATTTATAACAGCTCTATAGATTAGTCCTGTTTCTTGGTCTTTTTCAAATTCTACTCTATAGTAGTTTTCTGCAACAACTTCTTCTTTTAGACCTGCAATATTTTGTCCATTTACTTCATATTCTTCACCATTAAAATTAATCTCTTTTATTTGTCTATCTTCACCCTGTTGTTCATTGTTTAATTGAATTGTACTTAACAAACCTCTTACTGTTACCCCTTGTAAATTCGTACTTTGATACACTTCAAATTTTTGATTAAAAGTAAGCACATCTTCCTCACTAACTTGTGGGCCATTTAAATTGTTAATAAGTTCTGTATAAACTCCAAGTGTTGGTATTAAGTGCATTAATGGGTTTTGGTCTTCTGATACTCCTAATTCTTGCATTTGCACAGTATTTACTTCTGTTAATCTTTGCTCTACTGCCGCTAGAAAACTATTTACTGTATCATTATCATAATTTGTAAGTATCATACTGTTATCTGTTGTAAAATCTTCCACACTTATATTCTCCGTAAAGTTTACATTATTCTCTAATTTATAATTATAAACTTTAGCCCCACTTTCTAAACTTAATTCATATGTTTCTTTAACATTTTGACTATCCAAACCATTATAATTAATTTTACTTGTTATTTTTAAATTTTCATTATTATAATTTAAATCTATTACTATATCATATTGTACATTAGCATCACTTATCGTTTTTTGTAAATCTATCTTTATTTCATTTAAAGACATTACGATTTTACTTGCTTTACCACTTTTTTTGTAAACTATAATACTAAAATTCTCATTAGATATTTGGTTGTTTTCTTGAATATTTTTTATTAAATCATCAATTCCATCTGTTGTTATATTTGCTGAATTTCTTATTTGTTTAACATATTCATTTAATTTATCTATCATTGTTTGATCATTTTTTAACATTTCTAACTCTTGTACTAAAATATCTTTTAATTCATCTCCAGTTAATGTGAGTTGATATCCTGTACCATTAGAATCATTTACATTAGAAAATTTATCTTCACTTATATTTTGAATAATATTAATATAACTTTCTAATTCTTCTTGCGAAAAAGAAATACTCTTTACTTGTTCTATATTTGTAACTATATTGCCTATATCTTTTATTTTTTCTGTTTCTTCTCCTTGTAGGTTTGCAACCTTATCAGTTTCGAAATTTATAAACTTACTTCCTATGTATTCCGATTGTATTCCTACTTGATTTCCAATCTTTCTATATATAAAAGGAAATGTTACAGAGTCAGAATAATTTATACTTACATTTTGTTCTTCTTTTGAATTAGTATTATCTTTTTGACCAGAAAAACTAATATTAAAATTATTTAAATTATCTATATTTACAACTTCATTGTCTGTAGCATTAAGCGTAAAATCCCCTTCATTTGTATATGAATTTGTAGTTTTTTTATCATAATATTGCTTTATATTATCTTCTATAAAACCATCTTCAGTATCTCCTATTTGATTAACATATTTAAAAAATAGTTCTTTATTGCCTTTAAATATATCAGTTGTAAAATATGCAAGTAATATTCCAACTGCTAATATCATTACTACTAATATTATAATAAAAATTACTATTGTTTTTTTACTTTTCTTTTGATTCATAATACTTTCTCCCTTTACAATAATGTTATTGCTTAAGTTCTATTCTTCCCAGTTATGATAAATATTAGAAACGTCATCTAAATCTTCTAAGTTTTCAATTAATCTTTCCATTTTTTCGCTGCCTTTTTCATCTAATTTAACTGTTGTTGTAGGTACCATTTGCACTTCTGCTTCTAGGAATTCTAATCCTTGTTCTTCTAATTTATCATGTACTGCTGAAAAATCACTAGGGTCTGTTATTATTTCATATACTTCTTCATGAGTTTGGAAATCCTCTGCACCTGCATCTAATGCTAACATCATTAATTCATCTTCTGACATTTTTGTACTTTCTTTTTCTATTACTATAACACCTTTTTTATTAAACATATAAGATACACAACCAGTTGTTCCTAAATTTCCTCCTGCTTTATCAAACACATGCCTTACATCTGCGGCTGTTCTATTCTTATTATCTGTAGCTGCTTCTACTATTACTGCTACTCCGTTTGGTCCATATCCTTCATATGTAATTTCTTCATAATTTTCATTACTTGCTGAAGCTTTCTTTAATGCATTATTTATAGTATCATTTGGCATATTAGCTGCCTTACATTTTGCTATAACATTTTTTAATTTTGAATTTCCTGCTGGATCTGGTCCACCTTCTTTTACAGCAATTACTAATTCTCTTCCAAGTTTTGTAAATACTTTTCCTCTTGCTGCATCTGCTTTTCCCTTCTTTGCTTGTATATTGTGCCATTTACTGTGTCCGACTCATTTTTAATTCCTCCTTCTCAATTTTTTCAGTATTTAAGCCACTTTCGGCTGTTCTATCATATAAACATTAAGTGAAATTTCTTTATTGTTCTTTGTTGATTTATATAGGGTTTCGAGGTTCTTTATTGAACGAATTGTGCCAAAATTGTGCCAGAAATTTCAAATTGCTTTTTATGTAAATAGATTATTTTGTTGCTAAATTTATCCAATTTTTTAACAACACTACAAGTATTTTATCATACTTTTTTTATTTTGTGTAGTATTTTTTTACAAATTATACTTGTTTTAACTATCTCTCATTATAATAATTTTTTATTAAATCCAATTTCTTATTTCATTATTTTGCATTTGCTCATCGAATTGTTTTATACTTCGTTTAATATTTTCTATACTCATAACTGATTGATTTTGCTTACAATATAAATCCTCTATTTCTTTTATAATATAACTAACTAATCCTATATCATCATAATCCTTATTCCTATCAAATACTTCGTACAATTTATTTTTTACTATTTCATATTGCTTTTTATTTTCGGCCCCTATGACTATGATAGATTCTCTTACATTGCTATATATACCCTCAAATGATTTGTCTTTAAAATCCTTTGAGAATGTTAACTCCAATATTCCTATTAAGTAATCCAACATTTCAATACTTTTTATATTACCAAGTTCACTATTTATACCATTAAACCTACTCTTATCTATATATGGTTGATTCGATTTTTTTAACCAATAATAGTAATATTTTATTCCTTCTATCTGTTCCATTTTTATAAGTTGTTGTGCAAAAAAAATTTTATTTTCAAGCTTTTTAGAACTTTTTAATTTTTCTACTATCCATGGTTTTAATATTATAGAATCTTTTTTTATTATTATTTCAAGTATTTGTTTTTGAAAATTCAACTCTAACTTGTAGAAGTATTTATCTATAAAATCTCCAATTGTCATAAATTCAAGTAAATAATCTAATGCTAGTATTCTTTCTGAATCATATAACCTTTTATTTAATAAATGTTTTCCTACTGCCTCTATACAATTCCCTATATTGTTCTTTAAACAATATTCTATATGATTTTTAAAAACATCCATATGTATTTCTCTTTTATTCAAATTTTCAATGATTCGATTCTTTACTTCTATTGTGTTTGTTTGTTTTAAAATATAATCTATTCCAACATTTTCTCCATTAATGCTAAAATCAAATTCTAACATATCTAACAAAATGTTATCAGGATATTTTAAGTTCAATTTGTATCTATAAAACCATAAGTATATACATAGCCAATTTGTTGTCCAACTCTTATCTTTTTTGTACTTTATTGCATTTCTAAAATCCACTTCCTGTATTTTGCTATAACAAATATCTTTTATTATTTCTTTTTGTCCATTATTCAATTCTATAGAATTTTTTTCTGTGCTTATAATTCTATATACTTCACTTAATATAACAAAGTCCCAATTCCAATTTTCAAATGTTTTGTCTGTAATTTTTTCTTCGTCCTTTAAATGAAAAATCAAAAAATTAAAAAGATATTGATATTTAATATTATATTCTATTTTTTCATAATGTCTTGTTTCTTTTAATTCTTTTACACTAAATTGTTTAAAATGCATTTCATTCTTTAATTCGTCAACTAACTTTAAGAAATCATCTTTTGAAAACAATTTGCTTAAAAAATATTCTATACTTTCATTTCTTATTTTATTATAATCTACTGCCTGTCTTTCCTGAATAACTCTATTCGTTTTTTTCTGATACAATTCTTTTAATTTATTATAGTATTTTAATTTGCTGTTACAAAAAAATAATATTTTTTCTGTTACTTCATCGCTAAATTTTCCTTTTTCATATTCACCAAAATAATATTCCATACATTCATCATCAATTATTTGCTCATATGCTCTATATGCCTTATTTTTTTCTAATTTTATGTATTCTTTGAAAAAGTCCAACAAGATATTTTCTTTTTTAACTTTAGATATAACAATATTCATATTTTCATAATTGTAATTTTCTTCACATTTAATATATATTTTTAATAAAACATTAATTATATCTTTTTGGTTTGAATATGTATTAAACACAGAATCACATATATTTTTTATAATATTTCTTGTATCTTCACCAACTATAAATTTTTCCTTATTAAAAAAATCTATAATTTTATTTAAAGTTTTATCATTATCTATAAGCCCAAATGCTTTTTCATATTCGAAGTGTTCATCCAAAAAGTATACTTCATCATCTTCTTCGTCCGATGTAGCCCTCATTCCTTTCTTTTCAATATCAAATCTTTCTACGAAAATATCAATGCCTTCATTTACTATTTTTAATTTGTTGCAAAAATAGTAATAACTTTTCCTTAATCTAGAATTTTCTATTGTTCTGTTAAACTCTATTATATTTCTTAAATCTTCTAAATTTGCTAAATTATAATTAGCCAAAACTTCTATCGCTGTAGATTTATTATATCTAGTATAATTATTATTTAAGCAAATATTCATTAATGTTTCTTTTATCTCGTGTTCTTGACCATACAAACTATCTGCATTGGCCAATATATCCAATGAATTTCCTACTGAAGTATAATGATAATTTTCTTTGATTTCTTGTAACAAATATTTTATATCCGACTCATCAGATACCAAATTATTTGTTTGATAAATATTATTTTTCATCCATACTCTTTTCTCTTTACATTGTCTATAAATTTCCCAAAATATTTTCTTCTGCTTTGATGTATCTAAAATATCTTTTTCAATATAAAATAAAAATTCTGGCATAGCTGTTATAATCCACTCTATCAATTCAGGATTTTTATACTTATTTACTAAAAAAGCTAATGTGTTTATCCAAGTAGGATTAATTTTTTGGGGAATATTTTTAAAAGTAACAGCTTCTTTTACAACTTCTATTGGATATTTGTTCAATCTTCTAGCTGCCAAATATTCACCAAAGTTATTATGTACAAAACTCCAATTTTCATCATCATTCCTCGTCCATAAACTACTATAATTTAAAATTTCTCTATTTTCTGGTATTAATATTAATTTATGATATTCTTTACTTGTTAAAAAATTTTTTCCTAAACATTCTAAAGTAAGCCCTATAATTTCTAATAGATTGTCTAGTTGTTCTTTAAAATCACCAAATCTTATTGAATCTTTATATTTATTCTTATCCCTTAAAAATCTTTCATCAATCATCAAATCAAATAATTCTTCCCTACTAGGTAGAATTTTATCTCGTAAATATCTTTTTATTATTTCATTTAAGTAAAATGGGTTATAAACCATATAATAAAGTTTTTTCTTATTTATTTCTTTCCAAAAATCATCCTGTTCTATATTATGTTTTAATAATAATTGATTAATATCATCTTCATTAATTCTACACAATATATATTCTTTGAATCCTTTTAATGTTCCATCAAAATTCGTGTTATGATTTTCATAAAAATTTTTTCTACATGTTATAAATACTTTTATGTCCTGATTATCTTCACAAAATTCTTCTAATTTTTTTATAAAAGTGTTTCTATTTTTATTTTCTATCTCATCTAAGGCATCAAATACAAATAATATATTTTGCACAGGTAAGCCCTTATATTCATTCGGTATCATATCTTCAATTTCTTTATCAACATATGTATTTAATCTTTTATAAAATGCACATATATTTTTTTCTTTTTCATTTATTAAATTTACAATTCTTTTTGCTTCTTCTGTTTTTCCTTCACCAGCATTACTTAATAATACAACTTTACTATTGTTATTCAGTACTTTGTATAAATTTTCTCTATTTTTAGTATTAAAATAATCATTAATTCCTACTTGCAATACTTTTCTTTCAACATAATTTGTAGTAATATCTTTACATTCTTTTCGTTTAATTTCTGAAAATTTTTTTACTAATTTTCTTACATATTGACTTTCTAAAAAAGTAGCAATAGGATACAATTCTTCATTTGTAAAACTTGCTATATCTTTTGAAATGTCATCGTAATCAATAATTTCAAAATCAATTCCTTGATTTTTAATTTTCTTTTTATCATATTTAGGTAATTTTCCTTTTGTCATAAAAAATATTACTTTATCATATCTTTCTATTAAATTCTCTTTAATTTTAAATACTTCAAATGTTCGATTAATCTTATCAATGCTATTATCAGCAGTTACTTGAATCGAAATTCTTCTTGTATCATCAGCCAAATCTATTGCTGGATAATTTGGATATATATCGTTCATATTTTTTAGTTTGTATCCATATGTTAGTTCTAATAGTTTTAATACTATATCTTCCATTTTTCTGTCAATGTTATAATAACCATTTATGTTATCATTTCTTATATTATCCTTAATTATTGAAAAATATTGGTGTATTTTTTCTTGATTAATTACTGTTTCCATTACCCACCTCTACAAATTCACAATTTTTTTAGTTCTCTATAAAATTTTTATTTACTAGTTCTATACTTACAGGTGTATAATCAACTACATCGCAAGAAACACATATATGATTTTTCTTCTCAAATTTTCTATCTAGTGGTTTATCATGTATATGTCCAAAAACATTAATTTGATTTTCTCCAACTTCTTCTGTTGGTGCATGTGTTAATAATAAATTATCTAAAATAATTTTCTTTTTATAAACCTCTAAGAATCCTATTTCTTTCCAAGTATTCACTCCAATTTTTAAATCATGATTTCCTCTAAGTAATATTTTTCTTCCATTTAAGCTTTCTACTAAAGTTTTTAATTCTTCAAACTTTCCAAACCCTACATCACCTAAATGGTATACTGTATCCGTTTCTTTAACAACAGAATTCCATTTTCTAATTATGTATTTATTCATTTCATCAGTATTCTTAAATGGTCTATTACAATATTTAATTATATTTGCATGATTAAAATGTGTATCAGCTATAAAATATATCATTAACTACTCTCCTAAACTTTTTATATATTTTAATACACTAATTATTGCATCATCTACTGTTATATCTAACCAATTATTTTTAGGATTACTTAAATGATTGCGATAAGCATTCGAGTTGAATGTCATTTGTAGTCTATTAACTACATCTTCTATATTATTTTCTCTCATAGTCTCATCTTTGAAAATAAGTATATTAAAACAATTCATTAATTTTTCTTTGTTTAACTCTGTTTTATTTATTAAATAATAAAAATCAAATAAATCTTTATATCTTGTTGATCTAAATCCAAGTTTTAATAAAGATTTAATTTTCTCCACAAAGATTTGCTCTTTTGAATTAATTAACAAATTTGCATTTTTATTTATGATACTTAAGTCAAAACAATATTCATCTTGCTTAATATCTAATAGTTTATGTACTCCTATATCTAACTTTGT
>CALXFC010000039.1 GCA_944387485.1 uncultured Clostridia bacterium | reverse complement strand
GATGAATATAGCAAAATATTACTAAACAAAATAATTCCAAGTGTAGAAAAATATTTGAAAGATGAGTTAAATATTTGTATAAAATATTATGCTTTAGCAGGATATTCACTAGCAGGATTATTTTCTTTATATCTAGGATATATGTCAGATATGTTTAAAAGAATAGCATCAGCATCAGGTTCTTTTTGGTATCCAAATTTTATAGAGTTTGTAAAAGAAAATAAGATATCTTCAAATATAGAAAAAATATATTTTTCATCAGGGGATAAAGAAAGTAAAACAAGAAATGAAATTATGAAAACAGTTGAGGATAATACTAAAGAATTAGTTAAAATCTATAAATCTTACGGTATTAAGACAATTTATGAAGAAAATCAAGGAAATCATTTTAAAGATGGAAGTTTAAGAATGGCAAAAGGAATAAAGTGGATATTAGAGTAATTGTGTAAAGGTAGTTTTTTAAAAAATCAATTGACATTTTTTTCTATATATAATAAGATATTATAGAAAAATTTTTATAAAAACAATAGAAAATGGAGAAAAGAAAATGAACAAAAATCTAATAGAAGTAACAGATTTAAAAGATATGTTAAATAAAACCAGAGAGCTTTACGGAGAAAGACCAGGATATAAAATAAAAATAGAAAAAGGAAAATATAAGATATATACACATAATGAAATAAGAGATATGATTAATTACTTAGGAACAGCATTAATATCTATGGGATTAAAAGGTAAAAGAATAGCAGTTATTGGCGAAAATAGATATGAATGGGAACTTGCTTATTTATCAGTAGTTTGTGGAACAGGAATAGTAGTTCCAATGGATAAATCACTTCCAGCAAATGAATTAGAAGAAGTAATAGAAAGATCAGAAGTAGAAGCAATATTTTACTCAGAAAAATATGAAGAAACAATCAAGAAAATAAAATATAGTGAAAAAAACAAACTAAAACATTTAATATCAATGGACTCAAGTGTACATGATGAGGGAATTTATTCAGAAAAAGAATTAATAGAAAAAGGAAAAGCGCTAATAGAAGCAGGAAATAGAGAATTTATAGATAGTAAAATAGATCCAGAAGAAATGAGTATAATGTTATTTACATCAGGAACAACAACAAAAGCAAAAGTGGTAGCACTTTCACATAAAAATTTAGTATCAAATGTAAAAAGTTATGCATCAGTAGTAGATGTGGACTCAAACGATAGAATGTTATCATTTTTACCATTACATCATGTATATGAATGTACAGTAGGAATGCTAGTTTCATTATATGTAGGAGCTGAAAGGACTTTTTGTGATGGAATAAGACATATAGTAGAAAACTTAAATGAATATAAAATAACATATGCTGCATTTGTACCAGCAATATATGAAATTATGTATAAAAACATATGGAAGACACTTGAAAAAGAAGGAAAAGTAGAAGAAACAAAAAAGCTTATGGAAGAATATAAAAATAAATCAATGGCAGAAAAAAAAGAAGTCTTTAAAGAAATACATAATATATATGGTGGTTGTATAAAATTATTTATAAGTGGTGCAGCATCTTTGGATAAAGAAGTAATAGAATCTTTTAGAAATTGGGGACTTAACTTATGCCAAGCATATGGGTTAACAGAAACATCACCAATAATAGGGATAGAAACAAATAAATATCATAGAGTAGGATCAATAGGAAAAGCAATACCAGGGGTAGAAGTAAGAATAGATGACCCTGATAAGGAAGGAGTAGGAGAGCTTACTGTAAAAGGACCAAATGTCATGCTTGGGTATTATGGAGATAAAAAAGCAACAGAGGAAGTTATGGAAGAAGGTTGGTTCCATACAGGAGATTTAGCAAGAATAGATGAAGATGGATATATTTTTATATGTGGAAGGAAGAAAAGTGTAATAGTTTTAAAAAATGGTAAAAATATATATCCAGAAGAAATGGAAAACTTAGTAAATAAAATAGAGGGAGTAAAAGAGTCATTTATATTTGGAAAACAACAAACAGATGATAAAGATAATATCAAGATACATGTAAAAATCGTATTTGACAGAAACATTATGAAAGAAGCATACAAAGTAGAAAGTGATAAAGAGATATATAATGTATTATCAGAAAAGATAAAAGAAGTAAATAAGGTTATGCCAAAATATAAGTCAATAAGAGGACTAATTATTTCAGAAGAGCCATTAATAAAAACAACTACAAACAAGATAAAAAGACAAGCAAATTTAAAATTAATTTAGGGACGTTTCCCAATTGCCCATTTTTGGACAATTTGGGACACATCTATATAAATAATAGACTTAAAATAAGAGGGTATTATAAATTAATAATATCCTTTTTAATGTTACAAAAATGTAAGCATAATGAAATATAAATCGATTGTAACAACATTTATTTTTAAGTATAATAAATAAAAAATAGAGGTGAAAAGATGGAAAGTTTAAAAGAGAAAATGCCAATGATAATTGCTGTTATTGTTGCAATCGGAATTTTGGTACTTGCATATTATTTCATGTTTGTACATAAAGATATTTATTATACTAAAATAGATAATGATAAAATAGAACAGATATCAACAAAAGATGATATGAAATATCAATACACATTAATTGCATATAACAGTAATGGAAAAGAAAAAGAAGTTAAGTTTAAAACTAATAGAGAATTAAGAGCAGATGCATACTTAGAATTAGATATGATGACTGGAAGAGGAGTCGTAAACTGGAGAGAAGTCCAGTTTGATGAGCTTCCAGAAAAAGTTCAAGAAAAATATTAGTGCTAATTGTAGAAAATACAGTTAGCATCCCCTTTATTCAAGAAAATTGTTCTTTTTATAAGAACAGTTTTCTTTTTTTGTTTCTTTAAATAAGAAGTTTTCATAACATATAATAGGAGGGGAATATTATGTGTTGTAGATGCAATAAAATAATTATAGGTGTATGTGTAAGTTTACTATTAATTTTAATAGTGATTTTAACTTTGGTTATTATAAATAATAATAATCAAAAAACATCAGATATCTTAGTTGCAATAGCAAAACCTGGCGATAATACTACACTTGGTACAACAACTATAAAATTTAGTCAAAATAATATAGTAGAAGGAACAGCTATTTCACATACAGAAGGTAGTGATGAAATAAATATAAATGAAACAGGAATTTACCAAATATCATATCAATTATTTGGAGTTCAAGATGTAACAGGAACATTTAATTTTAATGCAGTTTTGTTAGTAAATAACGTAGCATTAGAAGATACATTTAACCAATCACCGGTAATTAGAAATAGTACAAGTAACAGAATGACTTTAACAAGTACTGTTATATTAAGACTTGAGGCGGGAGATGTATTAAAATTACAAGGAGTTTCAATTGAAGATATTAGATATGATAATGCTAGAATTGATATAGAAAAAATTGGATAAAGGTAGAAATTTTCTACCTTTTTCTATTCTAATATCTTTGTAAATATGATATAAATAGAATAAATATGAGAATAGGAGAAGAAACAATGATAATAAATACAGGATGTAGAACAGATATACCAGCATTTTATTCAAAATGGCTAATAAATAGAATAAAAGAAGGATATGTAATGGTAAGAAATCCATATAATCCAAACCAAGTAACAAAATATAGTTTAAGTCCAAATGTTGTAGATTGTATGGCATTTTGTACTAAAAACCCAGAACCAATTTTAAAATATCTAAACGAATTAGATATTTATAGACAATATTGGTTTGTTACAATTACACCTTATGGAAAAGATATAGAGCCAAATGTACCAGAAAAAGAAAAGGTTATAGAAAGTTTTAAAAAAATATCTAGGCATGTTGGTATAAATTCTATTGGTTGGAGATATGATCCAATTTTTATAAATAATGAGTTTGATGTTTCTAAACATATAGAGTGTTTTAAAAAATTTGCAAGAGAATTAAAAGGATATACTAAAGATTGTACAATTAGTTTCTTAGATTTATATGAAAAAGTAAAAAGAAATGCACCAGAAATAAAACCACCAACAAGAGAAGAACAAATAGAGCTTGCAAAATCTTTTGTAGAAATTGGAAAAGAAAATGGTATGGTAATACATAGTTGTTGTGAAGGAAATTTCTTGTCTATTTATGGAGTAAATTGTAAACGGTTGTATGAGTCAAGAGATTGTTGAGAAAAGCATTGGAGAAAAATTAAAACCACCCAAAAGAAAAAATTTAAGAGAAAGCTGTAATTGCTTAATGGGAAATGATATAGGTGCTTATAATAGTTGTGGTAATTTATGTAAGTATTGCTATGCAAATAGTAATAAAGTATTAGTCAAAGAAAATATGAAGAAACACATTGAAACATCACCTTTTTTAATAGGAAAAGGTGAAGAAGGAGATAAAATAACAGAAGCAAAACAAAAATCATGGATAATAGATGATAGTCAAATAAGTTTTATATATTAAATTACTATTTACAACAAAAGATAATGGATAGTTGATAGTAAATTTTTTGATACTATAAAAGTGAGAAAATAAAATTCTAATATATTTAAGCTGATTTGTTAAAATATTTACCCAAAACCCAAGGTTGCAAAAAACAGATTTTTTATGTTATACTATCGATATCAAGTATATTAAAATCAAAAAGATGTGAAAATATTTAGTGACACTCACAGAAAATTTACAGATACAGATAGGTAAAAAATATCATTTAGCAAAATCAATATATGGTATGAGATTATAAGACAATTAGAATATAAGCCTATATGAAACAGAAGAAAATAGATTAAAGTAAAAAAATTTACGCAGTCAGTATCAGTAATGTTCTGTTTGTGGATATCAGAATGTATATGTAAAAGATTTATTAGTCAATGAATGGACAACTCTTAAATGCAAAGCAAAGTATGATAGAGATATAAATGATGCGATAATATATTTAAAGAAAGATTCATTTCAGATAAGGGGTAGTTTGCAAAATCAAGTTTATGTTATAATTTGTATATAAAATCAGTAAAAATAAGAGGTGGTAGATATGCCTTATATAGAGTTTAAAAATGTTAATAAAGTGTATGAAATGGGAGAAATAAAAATAAATGCATTAAATGATACTAATTTTCAAATAGAAAAAGGAGAATTAGTAGTAATTGTTGGTCCATCAGGAGCTGGAAAAACAACAGCATTAAATATTTTAGGTGGAATGGATACAGCAACATCTGGAAAAGTAATAGTAGATGGTAAAGTTGTAACAAACCTAAAAAATAAAGAATTAATTGGATATAGAAGAAGTGATATAGGGTTTGTATTTCAATTTTATAATTTAGTTCAGAATTTAACAGCAAAAGAAAATGTAGAACTTGCAACTCAAATTTGTAAAAAATCGTTAAATCCAGAAGAAGTATTAGAAAAAGTAGGTTTAAAAGATAGAATGAATAATTTCCCTTCACAATTATCAGGAGGAGAACAACAAAGAGTAGCAATAGCAAGAGCGATTGCTAAAAACCCAAAATTATTATTGTGTGATGAGCCAACAGGAGCATTGGACTATAAGACAGGAAAACAAATATTAAAATTACTACAAGATACAGCAAGAAAAGAAAATATGACAGTATTAATAATTACACATAATGGAGCGTTAGCTCCAATGGCAGATAAAGTAATACATTTTAAAAATGGAACTGCAGAAAAAATAGAATTAAATGAAAATCCAGTACCAGTAGAAGAAATAGAATGGTAAGATATGTCCCAGATTGTCCAAAAATGGTCAATTGGGAAACGTCCCCAATTTAGGAGGTGAAGCAGATGAAAAAAGCACTTATGAAAGATAGTGTAAAAGAGATAAAAAACACTTATAAAAGATTCATATCAATTTTGCTTATGGCTTTTTTAGGTGTTGGCTTTTTTGCTGGAATTAGAGCTACTTCACCTGATATGGTAGATACAATTGATAAGTATTATGATAGTCAAAATGTTTATGATATACAAGTGATGTCTACTTTAGGGTTAACAGAAGAGGATATAAATGAAATTTCAAAAATAGAAAATATAGATAAAGTTATAGGAACATATGAAACTGATGGAAAAGTTGTAACAGAAAATAATGAAGATGTTGTTAAAGTAATGTGTATAGAAGATATTAACAAGCCACAATTATTGGAAGGAAAACTCCCAGAAAACAGTAATGAATGTGTAGTAGAACCAAATTTTTTAATACAAAATGATAAAAAAATAGGAGATACAATAGAAGTTGAGATAGAAAATACTGAAAATAATGATGGAGAAGAAATAGAATATTTAGTAAATAAACAAATGAAAATTGTAGGAACAGTTAAAAGTGCACTTTATATATCAAGAGATAGAGGAACTAGCTCGCTAGGTTCTGGAAAAGTTAATTATTATATATATATACAAAAAGATAATGTAAATGCAAAAGATATATATACTAATATATATGTTACTGTAAAAGATTCAAAAGAATTAGAAACATCAAGTAATAAATATAAAGAGTTAATAAGTGAAACCAAAGAAAAAATAGAAGACATAAAAGACGAAAGAGAAAAGGCAAGACAAGATGAATTAATAGAAACAGCAACTGAAAAATTAGAAGATGCTCAAACACAATTTAATGATAAAAAGAAAGAAGCAGAAGAAGAAATTTCAAAGGCTGAAACTGAAATTGAAGATGGTAAAAAGCAAATAGAAGCTGGAGAAAAAGAAATAGAAGAAAATGAAGAAAAAGCAAATGAAGAATTTGCAAATGCAGAAAAGCAAATAGAAGATGCAAAAGCAGAGATTGAAGAAAATGAAACAATATTAAATCAAAAAGAAGAAGAAGCAAATAAGCAATTTGAAGATTTAGAAAATCAAAAAGCAGAGTTACAAAGTAAGTTAGATGAAGTAAATGATTCATTAAATACAGCATATGAAACATATAATGGAATTTTAGAAGGATTTAAAAATCCAAATTTAGATGCTGGAAACTTGGAATCTTTACAAGGACAAAAGGATGCTTGTGAAGAACATATAGCAGTTTTAGAAGCAACTAAAAATTCGCTTGTAGCAGGAATAACTCAGATAGATAACGGAATTGCATCAGGAAAACAAGAAATAGAAAGTGGAAAAGCAGCAATAGAGGCAGCGAAACAAGAACTTGAGAAACAAGAAAGTAGCTATCAAAGCACAAAAAGTTCTACACTTGCACAAATACAAGATGCAAAAGAAAAATTAGAAGTATCAAGAAAAGAACTAGAAAATGGAGAGCAAGAATTAAATGAGCAAAAGCTAGATGTAGAACAACAGTTAAATGATGCAGAAAAAGAATTAATAGACGCAAGAGACAAAATAGCAAAAATAGAAAAACCAACATGGTATGTATTAGATAGAGAGCAAAATGCAGGATATGCAAGTTTTATACAAGATACAGAAAGTGTAGAAAACTTAGGAGAAGTTTTCCCAATTGTATTTTTTATAGTTGCAACATTAATATCATTAACATCAATGACAAGAATGGTAGAAGAACAACGTGTACAAATAGGAACATTAAAAGCTTTAGGATATAATAAATTCCAAATTGCAAGTAAATATGTAATTTATGCAAGTCTTGCATCTGTAGTTGGTGGAATATTAGGAATGTCAGTAGGATTTGTATTACTTCCTAAAGTAATATGGATGATGTATTCAATGATGTATGAAATAGGGGATATATCATTAGACTTCAACTGGGCTTATGGAACAATAGGATTAGGATTAATATTTATTTGTATAGTGGGAGCAACTATATATGCTATTTTAAGAGAATTAAGACATACACCAGCAACACTTATGAGGCCTAAAGCTCCTAAAATAGGAAAAAGAGTTTTACTAGAAAAAATACCATTTATATGGAAAAGACTTAGTTTTTCAAGAAAAGTAACAGTAAGAAATATATTTAGATATAAGAAAAGATTTTTAATGACAATAATAGGAATTATGGGATGTACAGCTTTAATACTTACAGGATTTGGATTAAGAGATTCTATAAGTAGAATAATGCCAGACCAATATGAACATGTATTTAATTATGATATTCAAATAAGTTTAAAAAGTGGCTTAGAAGAAAATCAAGTTAAAGAATTAAAAAATAAATTGGAGCAAAAAGATGAAATAACAAAAGTAGTAGAAACTTATATGACATCAGAAACAGCAGTTAAAGATGGAATAGAAGAAGATGTGCAAATAATAGTTCCAGAAGATAACAATTCTTTAGATGGAATAATAAATATTGTAGATTTAGAAACAAAAGAAAAAGTAACATTAAGTGATGATAAAATATGTTTAACAGATAAAGCAGCTGAATTATTAGGAGTTAGTGTTGGTGATACCATAGAACTTCAAGATAGTGATGGAAATAAAAAACAAGTAACTATTTCAAATGTTGTAGAAAATTACGTTTATCACTATGTATATATGTCAAAAGAGTTATATGAAAGTTTGTACAACGAAGATTATGAAGCAAATGTATTATTAGCACAGGATAGCGACTTAACAGAAGAACAAGAAGATAATTTAGCAGAAGAATTAATGAATTATAATGAAATATCATCAGTATCACTAATTTCTTCAGCAATAAGAACAATGGATGAGACAATGCAGTCTTTAAACTATGTTGTAGTTGTATTAATAATATCAGCAGGACTTCTTGCATTTGTAGTTTTGTATAATTTATCAAATGTAAATATCAGTGAGAGAATAAGAGAACTTGCTACAATAAAAGTTTTAGGATTTTATGATAAAGAAGTTTATGATTATGTAACAAGAGAAACAATACTTTTAACTCTAATTGGAATTGTGTTAGGTTTGGTTGCAGGATTTTTCTTAAATTATTATATAATAGGAACATGTGAGATAAATATGTTAAGATTTAATAAAACAATAGAACCACTAAGCTATGTATATTCAGTATTAATTACAATTGCATTTACTTTAATAGTTAATTTTGTAACATATTTTGCATTAAAGAAAATAGACATGATAGAAAGTCTAAAAAGTGTAGAGTGATACAAATAGGGACAGGGGTAATTTGTTTCAGTTTGTAAAATAATGTAAATTTGGAACAAAAAAGGCCTGTCCCCAAAAATAATTTCTAAAACACTTGCAATATTGTGGAAAATATAGTAAAATAGATATGTCGTAAGACCTTATGCTTAGTTTTTAGTTTACACCAGCTTTAAACTCAGCTTAAGGAATAAGAAAAATAGGAGGTGTATTTAAAATGATGACAAAGGAAAGAAAACAAGAAATTATTAATACTTATAAAAGAGATGAAAACGATACTGGTTCACCAGAAGTTCAAATCGCTCTTTTAACAGAAAGAATTAATGAATTAACAGAACACTTAAAAGTTCACAAAAAAGATAACCATTCAAGACGTGGTTTATTAAAAATGGTTGGTAAAAGAAGAAATCTATTAAATTACTTAGTTAAAAAAGATATTAATAGATATAGAGCAATTGTTGAAAAATTAGGATTAAGAAAATAGTTATAAGTATAAAAGCCTATGCTTACTTTAGCACGGGCTTTTATAAAGAAAATATTTAAATTGCCAAGTTGGAATTTAGTAACTTGTATAATGTGCTAAGAAAATTAACATATTATAGAGGTTACAATTTAACTAACTTGGCATAAAGAAAGAAGGAGTAAATATGTTTAAAACTTATGAAACAGAATTAGCCGGAAGAAAATTAATAATCGAAACCGGAAAAATGGCAGGACTTGCCAATGGAAGCGTTCTGGTACGTTATGGAGATACATGTGTATTAGTAAACGTAACAGCTTCAAAAGAACCAAAAGATGGAATTGACTTTTTCCCATTATCAGTAGAATTTGAAGAAAAATTATATTCAGTAGGAAAAATACCAGGAGGATTCTTAAAAAGAGAAGGAAAACCAAGTGATAAAGCAATATTAACAGCAAGAGCAATTGATAGACCTTTAAGACCATTATTTCCAAAAGATTTTAGAAATGATGTAGTAGTTGTTGCAACAGTTTTATGTGTTGAACAAGATAATTCACCAGAAGTTGCAGCAATGATAGGTGCATCTACAGCTTTGTCAATTTCAGATATACCATTTAATGGACCAACAGCAGCAGTAAATGTAGGTTTAGTAGATGGAAAAATTATAATTGATCCAACAGAGGAACAAAGAGAAAAATCAGATTTAACATTAACAGTTGCAGCAACAGAAAAGAAAATAACAATGATAGAAGCAGGTGCAAATGAAGTGCCAAATGATGTAATGTTAGAGGCAATAAAAGCAGCACATGTTGAAATTAAAAAACTTTGTGAGTTTATATCTGGAATTCAAAAAGAAATAGGAAAACCAAAGTTTGAATATAAATCATTTGAAGTTGACCATGATATATATGAATTTATTGAACAAAACTATAAGGAAGATATGAGAACTGCTTTGCTTGAAAAAGATAAGCAAACAAGAGACAATAATATAGATAGCTTAACAGAAAAAATAAAAGAAGATTATAAGGAAAAATTTGGTGAAGAAGCTTTAGAAGAACATGACCAAGATTTTGGTGAAGCTGTAAATAAATTTGAGAAAAAATGTGTAAGAGAATTAATATTTAATGAACATAAAAGAGTAGATGGTAGAGGTTTAGATGAAATAAGACCATTATCATGTGAAGTAGGACTTCTTCCTAGAACTCATGGTAGTGCATTATTTACAAGAGGACAAACTCAAGTATTATCTGTTGCAACTTTAGGAATGATTAGTGAAGAACAAACTTTAGATGGAATAGATACTGAAGAATCAAAAAGATATATGCATCATTATAATTTCCCACCATATTCAGTAGGAGAAGCTAGAACATCTCGTGGACCTGGAAGAAGAGAAATAGGACATGGAGCATTAGCAGAAAAAGCATTAGTACCAGTATTACCATCAAAAGAAGAATTCCCATATGCAATAAGAGTAGTATCAGAAGTATTATCTTCAAATGGATCTACATCTCAAGCAAGTATATGTGGAAGCACATTATCATTAATGGATGCAGGTGTTCCAATAAAAAGACCAGTTGCAGGTATTTCTACAGGTTTAGTTACAAACCCAGATAATGATGAAGATTATGTAATGCTTGTAGATATCCAAGGAATAGAAGATTTCTTTGGAGATATGGACTTTAAAGTAGGTGGAACTAAAAAAGGTATTACTGCAATCCAAGTTGATATTAAATGTGATGGTTTAACATATGACATAATAAAAGAAGCATTTGAAAAAACAGAAAAAGCAAGAAACTATATATTAGATAATGTAATGGCACCTGTAATAGACAAGCCAAGAGAAGAAGTCTCTGAATATGCGCCAAGAATTGTAAGTACTATGATAAATCCAGAAAAGATAAAAGATGTTATCGGACCTGGTGGAAAAATGATTAATAAAATCATAGATGAAACAGGCGTAAAAATAGACATAGAAGAAGATGGACAAGTATTAATATATTCAATGGATAATGATAAAGCAATTCAAGCATTAGAAATGGTAGAAGATATTGTAAGAGAAGTTGAAGTTGGAGGAATTTATTACGGAGAAGTAGTAAGAATTATGAACTTTGGAGCATTTGTTGATTTGGGTTGTGGAGGAAAAGAAGGATTACTTCATATTTCTAAAATCTCTAATAAGAAAATAAAACATGTAGAAGATGTACTTCATGTTGGAGATAAAGTTACAGTAAAAGTAATCAATATAGATGACCAAGGTAGAATAAATCTTTCAATGAAAGATTTAAATGATAAAAATGAAGAGGATGTAAAAGAAGAATAATAAATTAAAAGCTGTGGAGTTTTTCCATAGCTTTTGATAATAAAAAATTGAAGAATGGAGAACTTCATATGGCAAGAAAAGAAAAATCATTATTAGGTAGAGTTAGCTATATAGTAACTGTAATAATATTATGTATTTTAGTGTATTATGCTTACCAGTATTATCAAAGTAATAATTTTAATGATTTTGTAAGAAGTGAAGCTAATCTTTATACATCAAAATTTAAAAGAGATGATGAAGTAAAATATAGTGACAAAAGAAGCTATAGTATAGAATCAAACGAATATAATGATGCTATGTTTTATAAAGAAGTGAAAGTGAAAAAAAATCAGCCATATAAAGTTACTTGTATGGTAAAAACAGAAAATGTGGAAGTAGAAAATGGAAATTCTGGAGCAGGAGCTCATATTTCAATTGAGGGTACAACAGAAAGGTCAGTTGCAGTTCAAGGAACTTCTGATTGGCAAAAGATTGAATTAATATTTAATAGTAAAGATAGAGATACAGTAAATATAGGATTTAGGCTAGGAGGAAATCTTGGAGAAGCAAAAGGAAAAGCATGGTTTTCTGATTTTACTTTAGAAGAAGGGGGTTCTGAAAATAATAGTAATTGGGATTTCGCATGTTTTATATTTAAAACTACAAATGTAAATATAAATAATAATCAAATTAATTTAGAAGTAACAAATAGTGATATTAGGGATATAGAAAATACAATTTCAAGATTTGAAAATTCTTGCTATACATTATCAGAAGGAAAGATGACAGCAAATTGTGATATCTATGAACTAGATACTCCACTATCAAAATTATCATATGATGAAGAATTTGGATATTATGTAGCACCAGAAGATGTGGAAAGTCAAATAAAAGATACAATTTCAAATAATAATTATGACCACATATTTGTTGTAGTACGACTTCGGAGATGAGGAACATGAAAATGATATTGAAGTAAATGATTGGATAGGACTAGGCTCAATGGATTATTATGGAATAGGTTTTTCAAATATAAGGCTTCCAAATGATTCTAAGAGTTATGTTTATAAATATAATACTAGAATAAATCAATTTCCAGAAGAAGTTTTCTTACATGAATTTTTACACACATTGGAAAGAAATAGTGAAGAATATGGATATGAAAGACCAGAATTACATGCATATGAAAGCTATGGTTATGAAAATGAAGCAGTATTTGGACAAAGAGAATGGTATAAAGATTATATGAATAAAGAAATAAGTACATCAAATGGTAATGTTGGTTTACCACCTGAAATATATTCATTAAAACCAGCAAAAGAAAGTAATTTTGAAAATTCTTATGAAATAGAAGCATTTAAAGAACCAGAAAATATAATAGAGGAAATAAAACAAATAATGAGTCAATTATTAAGTAAAATATAGGAAAGAAGGCAAAACATTTGAAAGTAACAGATTTTGATTATGATTTACCAAAAGAATTAATAGCTCAAACACCAATAGAAAAAAGAGATGAATCAAGACTTATGGTTTTAGATAGAAGCAAAGAGACAATAGAACATAGAAAGTTTAAAGATATAGTAGAATATTTAAAACCAGGAGATGTGTTAGTTAGAAATAATACAAAAGTAATACCAGCAAGATTGTATGGAAGAAAAGAGACAGGAGCACATGTGGAATTTCTATTATTAAACAATATAGAAGGTGATATCTGGGAATGTATAGTAAGACCTGGAAATAAACTACATGCAGGGGTAAAAGTTATATTTGGTGATGGATTATTAAAAGCAGAAGTAATAGAAACAATGGAAGGTGGAACAAGAAAAGTAAAATTTTATTATGATGGAATATTTAATGAGATTTTAGACAAAATAGGACTTATGCCACTTCCACCATATATACATGAATCTTTAAAAGATAATGATAGATATCAAACAGTTTATGCAAAATATGAAGGATCAGCAGCAGCACCAACAGCTGGACTACATTTTACAGAAGAGCTTTTGCAAGAACTACAAAATATGGGAGTAGAAGTTGCAAATGTAACTCTTCATGTGGGAATTGGAACTTTTAGACCAGTAAAAGAAGAAAATGTAGAAGAACATAAAATGCATACAGAACATTTTTATATTAAAAAGGAAGATGTAGAAAAAATAAATAATGCAAAAAAAGAAGGAAGAAGAGTAATTGCAGTAGGAACAACTTCTTGTAGAGTATTAGAAACTATTGCAGATGAAAATGGGCTTGTAAAAGAAACAGAGGCAGATACAGGAATATTTATTTATCCTGGATATAAATTTAAATGTTTAGATGGTTTAATTACAAATTTCCATTTACCACAATCAACACTTCTTATGCTAGTATCAGCATTAGCGGGAAAAGATTATATAATGAGAGCATATAAGGAAGCTGTAAAAGAAAAATATAGATTCTTTAGTTTTGGAGATGCAATGTTTATATATTAATAAAGATATTTATATGCTGTTTTTGGGGACGGAGCAAAAAAACAGCATGAAATAAGTTTAAGTGAAAAGTAGAAGTTTAAATAGAAAATTAAATATAAATATGCTGTTTTTTTGCTCCGTCCCCAAAAACAGCAAAACAGCAAAACAGCAAAATAGCAAAAAAGCAAGGAGGAAGAGATGAAACCAGCAGTAACATATGAATTATTACATGTAGATAAACAAACAGGAGCAAGAAGAGGAGTAATTCATACTCCTCATGGTGATATACAAACACCAGTATTTATGCCAGTAGGAACACAAGCAACTGTAAAATCAATGACACCAGAAGAATTAAAAGAAATGGTAGGAGCACAAATCATTTTATCAAATACATATCATTTGTATTTAAGGCCAGGACAAGATATTGTAAAAGAAGCAGGCGGACTTCATAAATTCATGAATTGGGATAGACCAATTTTGACAGATAGTGGAGGTTTTCAAGTATTTAGTCTAGGAGATTTGAGAACCATTTCAGAAGAAGGTGTTGAATTCAAGTCACATTTAGATGGCAGTAAACATTTCTTTTCTCCAGAAAGTGTTATGAAGGCAGAAGAAGACTTAGGGGCTGACATCAT
>CALXFC010000038.1 GCA_944387485.1 uncultured Clostridia bacterium | reverse complement strand
AGAGGAAAAAGATATGTAGAAAGAATAACAGAATGTATACCAGTAGAAGAAAAAAATGAATATACATTTGACCATAGGAAAGAAAAAACATTAGAGGGAAAATTTGATAAGTTTTTTGATAATGCAACACATTATTTTGAAAAAGTTACAGATAGAAAATTATATACATATAGAAATATACTAGAATATGTAGATGGAGAATATAAAATAACAAATCCAATAACAGAAACTAACTTAAAAGAAATGAGAATGAATATGGACGCAGCAGATGCAGAGAGTTTTGACAAATTTGTAGAAAAATTTTGGGGAAATAAGTTAGGCAAAAAAGAGACAATAAAAGTATCAGCTACAGCAGAAGAAAAACCAAAAAAAAGAGGAAGAAGAAAGAAAACAGAAGTTTAAACTATAAGTACTAAGATATAGAAAAGAGGAGGTGCTAAATTAAAAGTGGACAACCAGATAATTTATTATATAATGGGTGGAGCAGCAGGAGCATTTGTTTTAATAGTACTTCTATATTATATATTATCTAAAAAAATGCAAACATCAGAATATAAAAGGATTCAGAAGTTACAACAAGGAACTAAGGAAAAGAGATTTTCTACAGAAGTTTTATTCCAAAAATTGTATCTTACTTATATAAGAATACCTTTTATTAAAAGATATGCATTAAAAATTAGAAGAAGACTTGAAATAATAAATATAGATGATGAATATAGTACTAGAAAGGGAACCGCTAAAATTTTAACCAAATCACTTGCTATAATAGTACCTATAATGCTTGTAACTATAATATTTACCTCTGGGAATTATTTACTTATGTTTATCTTGCTAATATTTGAATTATTCATGATTGATACTTTTATAGATGGATCAGTTGATAAAATAGATAATAAGATATTAACAGAGCAAATAGACTTTTTCTCAGAAATTAGACATGCTTATCACGAATATAACATGGTAGAGGAAGCAATTTACCAAGTATCTCAAGATGATGAGAAGGATATTTCTAGACAAGGTGAAAGAATATATGAAATATTAATAGCTGATGATCCAGAAATGGAACTTGAAAAATATTACGATATAGCACCGAACAGTTTCTTAAAAGAATTTGCGGGTATTTCTTACTTGACAAAAGAATTTGGTGATAGAAAGGTAAATGGAGCATCATTGTACCTAAAAAATGTAAACAATATTACACAAGAAATGCAACTAGAAATATTAAAAAGAGATAAGTTAAACTATGTATTTCAAAGTTTATCAGTTATCTCAATAGCACCTGTGTTATTGCTAGAGCCATTAAAAAATTGGGCTATTTCGAATTTTAGTTTTACATCTAGTTGGTATCTAGGAAAGCCAGGGATGATAGTACAAATAATAATTTTAATACTTACATTCTTATCTTATATACTTGTAAGAAAGTTGAAAGATAATGGTTCAACAGGAATGAATACAAAAAATACAGAAAATCCATGGCAAGAAAAATTATATAGAAAAAAACCAATTAAAAAAATAGTTGATTTATTTATACCAAAAGAAAGAACAAAAGAGTATAGAAAAGTAAAACAACTATTAAAAGATTCAGCATCTTCGCAAAAAATACAATGGCTGTATATTAATAGGATTTCACTTGCAATAGTTACTTTTTTTGCATCAATTATAATATTTACACAATTACATATTGTAGCGATAAACTATGTTTATACAGAACCGACGACAGATTATAATATAATTGGTGGATTGTCGGAAAAAGACGAAAGAAAAGCTATGGAACTTACCGAACAAGATAATATAATTTTGAATCAATTTAGAGGAAAAATAAATACAACGCAAGAACAGGTTAAAATGGCAGTAGAGAGATTAGATTACTATGAAGATGCAGATGAAGAAGAAATAAATACAGCAACAGAGAGAATTTATGACAAATTACAAATAATAAATAGTGAGTATATGCAATGGTTTGAATTATTACTGGCATGTGTATTTGCTGTAATTGGATATATGGCACCAATTTGGATATTATATTTCCAAGTTAAAATGAGACAACTAGAGATGGAAGATGAAGTAATGCAATTCCAGACAATTATCATGATGCTTATGAGAATTGAAAGAGTTAATGTTGAAATTATTTTAGAGTGGTTAGAAAGATATTCAAACATATTTAAACCTCAAATAACAAGATGTGTTAATAACTATGAAGCAGGAGCTTGGGAAGCATTAGAAGCTATGAAAGAAGAAGTCAGCTATATGCCATTAGTTAGAATTATAGAAAGTTTACAAGCAGCGGTAGAAAAAATACCTATTAAAGATGCATTTGATGAATTGGATTCAGAAAGAGATTATTACCAAGAAAAGAGAAAAGAATCAAATGAAAGATTGATAAAGAGAAAAGGAATGATAGGAAAGTTTATAGGATTTGCACCAATGGTTTGTATGTTTGTAGGTTATTTAATAGTACCATTAGTATTCATAGGATTAACAAGTATGTCAAGTTCTTTCTCATCTATGACATCATCATAGTTAAGGAGGTAAGAGGCTATGGAAAATGCAACAAAAGCTTTACTTATGGCTGGAGGAGTATTAATAGCAATATTAATACTAGGAGCATTAATTCTTATGTTTAATAACTTGTCAAGTTATCAAAATACAACGCAACAAGGTCAAGCAGAGGCACAAATAGTGGAATTTAATAATCAATTTGTTACATATGATAATGAAAACGTAAGAGGAAGCGATTTATATTCTTTATTAAATAAAGTAATAGATTATAATAGAAGAGAGTCTACAGAAGGAACTGGATGGTCTGATAGTGGACAAGAAGTAAGATTTGTACCAATGAAAATAATAATGAAAATACAAAGTAATGATTTAAGCCAATTTAGTCCAGATGGGGAACAAAGACTTATAAAACTTAACAGTTATACGATAGATGCTAATAGCAATACATTTGAAAATAGTGTAAAAAATACTATAGATAAATTAGAAAAAGAATATGGTTCAGATTCATTAACTTCATTAACTACAGCGCTTACAAAAATATTTTTAGAAGGTAATCCGTCTACACAAGAGAAAATTGAAGCAATTAACAATTTTAATTCAGCATCAAAAAAGATAAAAATAAAATTAAAAAGTAATTCTGATTCAGATGTAAATACTGCTTGGTCAACATTACAAGATTATAAATATGATATATATTCATATTATGAATACGTACAATTTAAAAGATTGCATTTTAAATGTACAGGAACTAATTATGATAAGCAAACAGGAAGAATTATAGAAATGGATTTTGAATCAATAGGAACATTTAATTAATAGGAGTATTAAGTATGGAGAATGCATCAAAAGCTTTACTGATGGCAGCAGGAGTTTTAATAGGAGTTCTAATATTATCATTAGCAGTATATTTATTTGTATCATTTGGTGCAACTTCTGCTGAGCTTCATCAGTCAAATGAAGAAAAGAATATAAATGAATTTAATGTTCAATTCACACAATATGAAGGAAAAAGTGATGTAACTATATATGATATTGTTACAGTTGCATCTTTAGCAAGGAGTAGTAATGAATATTATGGATATGATGATGACAATGATTCAAATAGTAGCAACAATTTTTATGTAACAGTTAATTTCGTAGGAAGAGAAAATAATTTACAAAGAAAAGATAAAAAAGATAAATTAACAGAACTATTAACTGAAGAATCATTAACGACAAATACAGATGAATCATATCATACTATTTCAGGAAATTCAACAACAGACACAAATAATAGACTCCCTACATATAGATGTGAAACAACGATTAATACAACAACAGGAAGAGTTTGTAGAATAAATTTTTATAAAAAGTAAAGGATATTAGTATGAAGAAGTTAGCAATAATTTTTTTTGTAGGAATTGTTCTAATAGTAGGAATTGGATACATGTATTTAAATTATAAGGCAAATTATTATGAAGCTAAAAAAGAAAACAATCAGTTCGAAAGTTATTATGAAAAAGAGTTTGATGCAGCAGACGTAGTTACATTAATTAATAAAGCCTATGATAATAATTTAACTCAAAGTGTTGAGAAAGATAGTAATGGTAAATTCATAGAAAACGAAACAAATTCAATAAAGATAGATTTAAAAATGATAGATTATGATAAAACTTATGATATGGAGACTTTATATGGTGGAGGGATGGATAGATTTGCAGAATTTTATGCAGGTATAAAGTTTAAATGTACAAAAATTGAATATCATAGTCAAACAGGGAAAATAAAGTATATGCTCATAGAGCAAATTACAGAATAAAATTAGTTATTAACATTGCCAAAAATAATTGGTATTGATATATACAAAAGTAAAAAAGGAGGAGTTTATTATGGAGAATGCATCAAAAGCATTAATTATCGCAGGTGCAATATTACTTGCAATTTTAATTATATCTTTGGGAATTTTAATATTTTCACAAGCTCAAGACACAATAGATTCTGTAAACATGGATGAACAAGAAATAATGGCTTTTAACAACAAGTTTACACCTTATCAAGGAAATAATAAAAGAGGTAGTGAAGTAAATGCACTAGCACAAGCAGTTTTATCAAACAATCAATCAGCAGCTAATAATGGTGAAACAGCAACAAAAGGAATTACAATGTCAGGAGAAATAAATATTAGCTCTGATGGCAAAACAACAACATTTACAAGAGTACCTTCAGGAACAATGTATAATGTTAATTTTGAATACAAAAACAGTCTTGTAAATAAAATTACAATAACTAAAGTTGGTAATTAGAAAGGAGAGATACTTATGGAAAATGCGGCAGATGCAGTTAAAATTGCAGCGTCAGTTTTAATATTTGTAGTGGCATTGTCCATAAGTATTAATGCTTTTGGACAAGCAAGAATTACTTCTCAAACTATATTAGAATATAGTGATAGAGAATATGATTATAGTTACGTAGAAAATAATGGGGGAACTGAGAGAATAGTGGGATTGGAAACAATAATTCCATCAATATATAAGGCATACAGAGAAAATTATAAAATAGTATTTGAAGGTCTTGAAGGTGGAGTGTTTCAAAGAAAAGATGATAGTGGAAATTGGCAAGATGTAAATAGTATTGATTTGGAAAAAGAAGTTTTAGGTTCAGAAACACAAAAAGCTCAATTTATACTAGCTATTTTATATGGAAATAAATGTAATAGTGTAGAAAATAATGATTTTAATTATGATATAAATCTTAATTTTAGTCAGTTTAAGACGAATTTTGAAAATAATTTTCGTATTCGCTTGTATGATCAAGGAATTTGTGATAAAATTAATAATAGAAAGCTTAGAGAAAATATAGGAGTCTATTACCAAGAAGAAGCAGGTATAGAGGATGTAGATGATGAAGATAATATATCTAATGTACCTGAAGCTAATATGACAACAAAAAGAGTAATAACATATACAGTATTATAAAGAATCTTGGTATTATAGCTAGTAAGGAGGATAAAATGGGAGATACTTTAATTACAGTAATTGCCATAATATTAGCTGCAATTTTAATGTTTGTGTTTCCATTGATGACAATGTCAGATAGAACTGATGATGTATCACAATTAACTGTAGAGACGGCAACTACAGAGTTTGTAGATGATGTTAGAACTACAGGTAAATTAACTATGGATAAGTATAGTAGATTTGTAGAAGATATTTCATCTACAGGGAATACATATGATGTTGAAATGGAAGCTCAAATACTAGATGAAAATCCTGGAAAGAAAACAACACAAGCAGAGCCAACAAAGATTGGAGAAAATGTTTATTACACAATGTATACATCTCAAATAATGGATTCAATAAATCCAGAGAATGGCCAAACTAGAACTTTAGCATTAAAGGAAGGAGATATTTTTTCTGTTAATGTAAAAAATACTAATACAACATTATCTCAACAACTTAAAAATTTCTTCTATTCTGTAACAGGAAATGATACATATACAATTGCAGCAGAACATGCTGGTATAGTTACAGCAAATGGAGCTGGAAATTAAAATAAAAATACTAGACTAGCTTGTAATAAATAATATTATTACAAGCTAATTTTATTAAACAAAGGAAAGAAAAAGTATGAAATATCAGAGTTTAGCAGTAATATTTATAATAATTATATTACCGATTTCTATGATTTTAACTTCATATGTCCAAAATCAAGTAAAAACATTAGAATTACAGACATCATATGATACTAAGCTTACAAATGCCACTTATGATGCATTAAAGGCTTATCAGTTAAATGCTATAAATAGTAGTACGTCTGATTTGGCAAATTCTAAGTTAAGAGATATAGAGGCATCTGTAAATACATTTTTTAATTCTATGGCTACTCATTTTAACATGGATGGATATAATAAAGAAATTTTACAAGAATATGTACCAGCATTAGTTTATACAATGTATGATGGGTTTTATATATATTCACCATTTACTAATACACTAGAAGAAGCTGATGAAGGTGCAACTTATTCTAATGGAGATGAAATATATGGATTAAAACCATATATATTTTATAGTGCTAGATATAATACAGGAATTATAGATGTTGTAATAACATATTCATTGGATAATTATATAACAGTACAAGGGACTATAAATGGAGCTCCAGTAAATAAAAGTGGATATCTATTAGATAATATTGGGGGAACAACAACAGCTAGAACTTATAGAGGCGTTCCAATAAAATCTTCTGAAGTATTAGTAGAAGATGTTAGATATACAAATTCGGATGGGACTTTAGGCTCAATTAATGATTGTACTTATATTAAGGTAAATGGAGTTAAATATTATAATGATAATGGAACTTGGTTTTCTATTTTGAACGGTGAAAGATATAATCAGGGTAGTTCTTTTAGTGAAACTAATAGTGCAGCTTTAATGTATTATAATGATTCATATGAATTTACTTCTTGGGTAAGAGACAATTTAGGTGGATTAATGAGTCATGATGCAGTAGATACAATAACAGGAGAAAGAATTGAGGAAACTGTTGACTATAATATTTTTAGTACAGATAGAAATAAATCAATAGAAGATACTGATTCTAATTTTAATGAACATAGAAGGGCTATAATAAAATATTCAATTCAAAAGAATTTGTCAATTGCTATTGCAAATTATAATAATTATGCAAATGCAGAAAGTCCAAATTTCCAAATGCCTGAATTAAAAGAGGATGAGTGGGATAAAATTATAAATAATATTTCAATAATTAGTTTTATGCAAGGTTTAAGTATAGGCGGAAAGATTTATAATGGATATACAATTGTAACAAATACAGATAATGAAGAAGTTGTGGCTCTTGATTCAATATATATAAGAACTACTGATAATCAATATCATAAGGCAACTGATACTGATATTGGTACTAATATAGCAGGTGCAAATTTAAATGTTGATTTTGAAAGAAAAACAGTAACAAATGGACAAACAACACAATATTATTATCCACATGAAGAATTAGGTTGTTATTCTTCAATTGTAGGGCAAACAAAAGTAGAAGTTACAGATATAAATGATTATATGGAAGAAAAGTATAGTTCGGCACAAAACAGAAATTTAGCAATTGAATATTTTACTGCACTTGGAAGAGAACGATATGGAATGTATAGAACTAATAATAATCCAGATGTAGAAGTTGAAAAATTTAGATAGATAAAAAAGAATATAAATAAAAAAATTGTTAATACTAATAATAGTAATTTTAAGGAGAAATTCATGAAAAGATTTTTTAAAATGCTGTTATTAGTATTTTTTTTAATTATTGTTTTTTGTTATATATTGGTAATAGAAAAAATACCTGAGGAAATAGTTGCTTTTGAAGGAGAAAATATTTCTTTTAGGTTATTATTTGGAATGCAATTAAAAGGAGAAAACAGTAAAACAGTGGAAGCTTCATCAAATAATGGGAAAAGTTTAAGTGAAAAAGTTGGAAATTCAAAAGTAAAGTTAAGCTTATTTAATATTTTACCAATTAAAGAAGTAAATGTAGATGTAATACCAAAAACAACAGTAATTCCTGTTCGGAAAAATAGCAGGAGTGAAACTTTATACGAATGGTGTTTTAGTAGTAGGTATGTCTGAAATAGAAGGGAAAGATAATAAAAAGTATAAACCATATGAAAACACAGGAATTGAAGAAGGAGATAGAATAATAAAAATAAATGATATACAAATTGAATCAACAGATGAATTAATAGAGACAGTAAATAATTCAGGGGGAAAGGAAATAAAAGTAGAATATGTGCATGAACAAGAAACAAAAGAATGTAGTATTACACCTGTTAAAATGAATAATGATGAATATAAATTAGGATTATGGGTAAGAGATAGTGCTGCAGGAGTAGGAACTGTTACTTTCTATGAACCTTCTACTAAAACATTTGGAGCATTAGGACATGGAATATCAGATATAGATACAGGAGAGCTAATAGATATAGCATCAGGAGAGTTTGTAACAACAAGAGTATTAAATATATCAAAAGGAGAAAGTGGTACTCCTGGAAAAATACAAGGAACTATCGAAAATCAGGAAAGTATAGGTTTAATTAGTAAAAATACTAAATTTGGAATTTATGGAACTGTGGATAATCTTTCAAGTTTAAACGTAGATACTTCAAAGGAGATGGAGGTTGCAACAAGAGATGAAATAGAATTAGGAAGTGCTACAATACTATGTAGCTTAGATAATAATGCTCCACAAGAATATGAAATAGAAATAGAAAAAATATTTAAAGATAATAATTATGATAATAAAAGTATGCAAATACGAGTAACAGATAAAAGTTTAATAGAAAAAACTGGGGGAATAATCCAAGGAATGTCTGGTTCTCCTATAATTCAAAACGGAAAATTTGTAGGAGCAGTAACACATGTTTTGGTAGATAATCCAGAAGAAGGATATGGCGTGTTTGCAGATATAATGCTAAAACAGACAAGAGAAGTACAGTAAAAACAATATAAAAAATTGATTTGAAAATAATATATTATGTGTTATAATAAAAACCATAAGGGACTCCCCTTTTGTAAAAAAACCATTTAGTTTAAAAAAGAATGTAAAGGAAGGAAGGGAAGAATACCGAAAACAAGACTTATAGATAGGAGTATTATGTTAAATAAATGTATAGAAGAGTTTTGTTTTAATTATCTTAGGAGCTACGAAGGAAGTTTAGTTGATAACATTATAATTAATTTACCTAATATTGATGTTAATATACATCAATCCACTTCATCTAAAACTGAAATAAAAATGCATGGGAAAGTTAGTGTCGTAGGTGGAAAGGTAAAAGGTAAAGCATGTAAAGTGAATAGAGATATTGTTATTGATTTAAATTATAGCGGAAAATTAGTAAATATAGATGCTTTTTGTAATATTTATTTACCTTCTAAGAATTTTAAAATTCTTTCAATTAATTCTGATTCAAGTATTTGTATAGAAGAGAGAATATATGCTGGATTGTTAAAAGCCACAACAACTTCAGGAATTATTAGATCAAATGCTACTTTTAAAAAAGCTATTCTTAAAAGTGAAAGTGGTACTATCGAAGCTAGATTTTTTGCTGAGTCTGATGTAGAAGTTAATATTACAAGTAAAAGTGGAGACATTAATGTAAGTATTAGTAATGTTGCGAAATATTTAATTAATACTCATTCTACTCTAGGTGCTGTAAGGAATTATTTTAAGCAGAGTGATTCTACATATACAGCAATCGGTGATATTATGTCAAGCAGTGGCAATATCCTCATTAACTAAAGTGGTTTACAGCAAGTCATTTTATATGGCTTGCTGTTTTACTTGTATCATATTTGACAAAGATGATATAATAGAGAGGCTAAAGGAAAGTTAGGTGTAAAAGATGTTAGAAAAAATAAACTCACTAGAAGATTTAAAAAAATTAAGTATTAAAGATAAAAAAATATTAGCAGAAGATATAAGAAAATACATATTAGAAATAGTATCAGAAAATGGAGGGCATTTAGCGTCAAATTTAGGGGTAGTAGAACTTACAATTGCAATGGAAAGTGTATTTAATGTACCAGAAGATAAAATAATATGGGATGTAGGGCATCAAAGCTATGTTCACAAGATACTTACAGGAAGAAAAGAGCAGATGAAAACATTAAGAAAATTAAATGGAATAGCAGGATTTCCAAAGACAAATGAATCTGAGACAGATTGTTTTAATACAGGGCATAGTAGCACATCAATATCAGCAGCATTAGGAATGGCAAGAGCAAGAGATATAGAAGGAAAAAATAATTCTGTTGTAGCTGTAATAGGTGATGGTGCATTAACTGGTGGTATGGCATTAGAAGCTTTAAATGATGCAGGTTACAGTGGAACTAGAATGACAGTAATATTAAATGATAATGAAATGAGTATATCTAAAAATATTGGTGGAATGAATATGCTTTTAAGCAAGCTAAGGACAAAGAGAACTTATACTAAATCAAGTGTTTCAATAAAGAATATGATAAATAAAATTCCAGTTGTAGGAAAGCCTTTTGTTAAAGTTGTACAAAGGGTAAAAAGAAGTATAAAACAATTGATAATTCCTAAAATGTTTTTTGAAGATATTGGTTTTCGTTATTTAGGTCCAGTAGATGGACATAATATAGAAGAATTAGAAAGAATGCTTAAAATTACTAAAGAGCTAGATGGACCAGTTTTACTTCATGTTCTAACTAAAAAAGGAAAAGGGTATAAAATAGCAGAAGAAAATCCAGATAAATATCATGCTACATCTCCTTTTGATATAGAAACAGGAGAGGTAAAGGGTAAAAAGAAAAAAGATTATTCAAAGGTATTTGGTGAAAAGTTAATTGAACTTGCAAAGAAAAATAAAAATATAGTTGCAATTACAGCTTCTATGAAAGATGGAACAGGTTTAAAAGATTTTCAAAAAGAATTTCCTAATAGATTTTTTGATATTGGTATTGCAGAACAACATGCAGTAGGGTTAGCTGCAGGTATGGCAAAAGCAGGATTAATACCATTCGTTCCAATATATTCATCTTTTTACCAAAGAGCATATGACCAGGTTATTCATGATGTAGCAATTCAAAATTTACCTGTTATTATGTGTGTAGATAGAGCAGGAATAGTAGGAGCTGATGGAGAAACACATCAAGGTGAATTTGATATGGCGTTTTTTAGATTAGTACCTAATCTTACAATTATGGCCCCTAAGGATTTTAAAGAATTAGAAGATATGATGGAATATGCAATAACTCTAAAAAGACCAGTTGTTATTAGATACCCAAGAGGTGGAGAAAGTAATAAAATAACTTTTGATAAACATGAAAAAATAAAATTAGGAAAAGCGGAAGTTTTAAAAGAAGGAAAAGATATAAGTATTATTGCAATTGGAAAGACGGTTTCAAGGGCTATGGAAATATCTAACATTTTAAAAGAAAATAAGATAGAAGCGGAAGTTATTAATGCTAGGTTTTTAAAACCATTAGATAAAGAAACTATAACTAATTCAATTGAAAAAACAAAGTTTGTAATTACCATAGAAGATGGAACTATTATAAATGGTTTAGGAACAGCTGTTAAAGAATTGATTGTAGACAAGGAGTTAAAAGATGTTAAAATAAAATCATATGCTTATCCAGATGAGTTTATTAAACATGGAGCAGTTGAAGAATTAGAAGAAATATACCACCTAGATACTAATTCTATTTATGAGGATACATTAGAAATAAATAAACAAAAACAAGAAAAAAACCAAAAAGAAGAAAAAGGACAAGTAAAAGATAAAGAAAATAAAAATAGAGAACAAGAAGAAAACAAAGAAGAAGAAAAGAAACAAGAAGAAATACAAAGAAAATAACAATAATAATGAACAAAAAGAAAGACAAGAGTAAAAACGAAAAATAAAAGATAAGAATAAAAAACATGAAGGAAAAAATAAAAAAAAGAAATTAATAAATGAAAACAAGAAAAAATGAAAAGTAAAAAAGAAAGAGAAAAATAAAAAGTTAAAACAAAGAGAAAAAATAAAATAAGTAAAAAACAAGAATAAAACAAAAAATAAGAATAAAACAAGAAAAACAAGAAAAATAAGAATAAAACAATAAAAATAAGTAAAAGAATAAATAAAAAAGAAAACTTAAAAAATGAAAGGAAGAATAATGAATAATAAACAAGATCTATTAAAAGATTATAGAAAACAAGAAGATAAAATATTATTATCACAAGTTTTAGATAAAATTGATTTTATGAAAAAAAGAGATAAAATAGAATATACAGACTTTTTAGATATGTATCAAATATCTTTAGTAGAAAGCTTTTTAAAGAAAATTAAATTTGAAAATTATAAATTATATGGTGGATATGATGATGCAGAAAGGAAAGTTTTAATAGTTTTTCCTGAAAAATATGATGATAATATGTTAGAAAAGAATTATTCTAAAATATTAAAGGTTGTAAGAGTAACTTTAGATGAAGAAGAACAAGGAAAGTATTCACATAGAAATTATTTAGGTGGAATTGTTAAATTAGGTTTAAGAAGAGAAAAAGTTGGAGATATTTTAGTTGCAGATGAAGGTGCAGATATTATTGTTATGGAAGATTTTGCAGAAGTTCTAAAAAAGGAATTACCATCTCTTACTAGATTTGAAAATAGTAAAGTAGAAATAATTGAACTTAATGATTTAAGAAAAAAAGAAATTAAAATCGAAGATGTTAAAATTATTGTTCCTTCTCTTCGTTTAGATAACATTGTTTCTGATTTAGCTAGAACTTCTAGAAGTAAGGCTGCACAAATTATTGCTCAAGAAAGAGTTTTTATAAACGGGCAAAATGAAACTAAGCTTTCTAAACAAGTTAAGCTAAATGATATTATTACTATTAGAGGAAAAGGTAGGTTTGTTATAAAAGAATTCCAAGGAACTACTAGAAGCGGAAGAACTGTTATTGTTGTTCAAAAATATGTGTAAAGAAAAATTTATTTTTTTCAATAATATGAAATAGAATAGTGTTAAAAGGGTAGTTTAAGGCAGTACAATAGTGTGTAATTAAGTATGCTAACTTATACATAAAAAATTATGTATTTTGTTTTATTTTATTTTACTTTTCGCTATCGTTTTATGAAGGAATAAAAAAAGATTTTATGTTTATGGGGCAGGGATTGAAGCGATTTTTTAGATTTAAGCTTCACTTACCACCATTTTTGCTACCCTTAATTTCCCTACGCAAAAATGGTTAATCTAAAAAATCACTTAGTTTTTTTCTTTTATATAATTAAAAGTTTAAAAGAATTTTTTTCTTTTACAATTTATTTTTCCATTGTTTAAGTTTAAATTAATTTTTTTCATTTGTATTATTATTTGTGTTGTTTTTCCCAACTTATTTATTTTCTAAAAATAAGTTTAAATCTAATATTTTTGTAATGAAATTGTAATATTAATTTTAAATTATTTTATTGACTTAATTTAAAAATATGTATACAATAAATACGACAAAAAATGTCCGAAAAAATAGCAAAGTACCTTGAAAATTAAATAAAATGAAAGATAAAAGATACATTATAATATATCTTTGTTTAAAATATGAATTTAAGGGAAATACTATTTTTAAAGGATATTTAGTTCAAAGAAAGCAAGAAGATAAAATAAAAAACAAAAAGTAAAAAAGAAAGTCAAGTAAAAAAATTTACAAAATGAACTAAAGAAGGGAGAAAAAAGAAAGATGAAATTAAAACTAAAAACAAACAAAGGTATTACTCTTATAGCATTAGTAATTACTATAATTGTTTTATTAATTTTAGCAGGAGTATCAATTGCTATGCTAACAGGAGAGAATGGAATACTTTCACAAGCACAAAAAGCAAAAACAGAGACAGAAAACGCAGAAGAAAATGAAACAGCAAGGCTAGATGAATATAATAGTACTTTAGAGAATTGGATAAATGGAGGAACAACAGGAGGAGAAGGAACAATAGGAACATTAGATACATTAGCAGAAGAGCCAGCAAGTGAAAATACACCAGTAAAAGATAGTAAAGGAAATATTGTATGGGTACCAGCAGGATTTATAGTAGGAAATCCAACTGCTAATGTGGAAGACGGAATATATATAATAGACCAAAGCCATGAAGCAACAGAGGGAAGTGAATTTGTATGGATACCAGTAGGAACTATCCAAACCAGTGGAGGAGAAAAAACAATAACATTAGGAAGATATGTATTTAATTCAGATGGAACAATAAATACTGAATTATCAAAAACAGAGCTAACAGACCAATTAAAACTTTCATCTACTTCATCTACTTATTACACAGAAGGATTAAAAGATAGTACAACAACAAATACACATGCAAAAGATATAGCTACATTTATAAGTAAAGTAGAATCAACAGGAGGATATTATATAGGAAGATATGAGGCAAGAAATAATAGTAATGCAGTAATAGTAGATAAAACTCATAATGTTTATAATAATGTAACACAACCTGAAGCAGCAAGTTTAAGTCAAGATATGTATTCTAGCGCTAATTTTACAAGTGATTTAGTAAATAGTTATGCTTGGGATACAGCAATAGTATTTATACAAGAATGTTCAGGAGATACAGATTATTCAAGACAAAATAGTTTGAATACAAGCCTTTCAACGACAGGAACTACAACAGATGTAATATGTAATATATATGATATGGCAAGTAATTGCAGGGAATGGACAACAGAGACGTATAGCAACACTAGCACTCCTTGTGTCTCTAGAGGAGGTGGTTACACCTACAGCAGCGACTGCACGGCTGATCGTAGCAACACTAGCACGTCTCTTAGCTACGACGGCAGTTCTTTCCGCCCACTTTTATATTTGTAGAACTGAAAGCTAGAGAGTTTAAAGTTAACTGTGTAAAAATCAAAAAAATAAAATTTTGATTTTGCACAGTTTTTTCTTGTGCA
>CALXFC010000037.1 GCA_944387485.1 uncultured Clostridia bacterium | reverse complement strand
TGACATATACAATATATAATAAATTTGAAACTACCCCAGAAGACACGTCATTCTATCAAAGAGATACAGCAGGAAAACCAGAAATAACATTATCAACATGTACTGATGATAGTAGTGCTAGATTAATAATTTTAGCAAGGGTTGAAGAATAGAAATAAAAAAATTTAGTAAAGGAATTTTTGTAAATTCCTTTATTTTTTTCTATTTTGTGGTATAGGAAAAATCGGAAATTTTGACTATACGAGGATAAAAAATAAAGACATAGTAAATAAACCTTAATAAAAAGGAAAAATGGGTAATATATGCAAATGATTAATTGCTGTTGTAAGTGCATTCAATACCAGTATATCCAACGGAATAAATTGCTTTTATTAAGTTACCACACTTTTCACAAAGATATAAGAAGGATTTTCAGGGGAAGTTATATCCATTTGAAAATTTTTCTGATTTTAAATTTAGACATACAATTGTCAGGTTTGTAAGTATGTTTAATTTCATCATCTAAAAATTCTAAAAACTCCATGAAGAAATTATATAATATAAAAAATGAAAGGTACTAACTTAGATTAGTGTCAGTGTAAAAGTTTTTAATTTTCACTTTTTGTAACCCCATTAAAAATAAATAAAAAGTAAAATTTCATACAAAAGCACTTGCGAAAAAACGTTTCATATGATATAAATAATAAAAAAAGATGGGAAGTAAAAAAGTTAAGCTAACTTTTGTGTATAATGTAGAATTAGATGAAACACAAGAGAAAATAATAAATGAAATAAAATGGCATAGTAAGTATTTACATTCACATACATTGTTAGAAATAATATTAAATTACTTAAGAGATTATAAGTCATAATAATAGAAAAAAATAAAAAGCAAATAAGAGGTGTCAAGATGAACAAAAAAGAAGCTAAAGAAAGAATAGAAAATTTAAGAAAGCAAACAGAGTATTATGCAAAAAAATACTATGATGATGATAAACCAGAAATATCGGATTTTGAATATGATATGTTAATGGTAGAATTACGTAATTTAGAAAAAGAATATCCAGAATTTAAATCAAAAGATTCATTAACAGAAAAAGTAGGAGGACATATAAAAGAAGGTTTTGAAAAAGTAACACATGAAGTACCATTGCAAAGTCTTCAGGATGTATTCAGTTTAGGAGAAGTAAATGATTATATCAGTAAAACAAATGAAAAAGCAGAAGAAAATAAAATAGAAAATAGAACATATGTAGTAGAAACAAAGATAGATGGCTTATCAGCGGCATTAGAATATAAGCAGGGAAAATTCATAAGAGGAGCAACAAGAGGAAATGGTTTAGTAGGTGAAGATGTAACGCAAAATCTGAAGACAATAAAAACGATACCTATGGAATTAAATGAAAAAATAGATATAATAGTACGTGGTGAAGTATTTATATCTAAAAAAGATTTTAAAAAAATGAATAAACAAAGAGAAGAAAAAGGTGAAGAATTATTTGCAAATGCAAGAAATGCAGCGGCAGGTTCATTAAGACAGTTAGATAGTAGAGTAACAGCTAAGAGACCATTAGATATTTATATTTTCAATGTGCAAAAAATTGATAATAAAGAATTTAATTCACATTTTGAAGAACTAGAATATTTGGCAAAACTAGGATTTAATGTAAATCCAGTTAGAATTCCTTGTAAAGATGAAAAAGAAGTAGAAGAAGCAATTAAAAAAATAGGAAAAGAAAGAGAAAAATTAACATTTGATATAGATGGAGCAGTTGTGAAAGTAGACGATTTAAAATTTAGAGAAATTTTAGGAACAACAGCAAAAACTCCAAGATGGGCAATAGCATATAAATATCCACCAGAAAGAAAAGAAACAAAACTAAAAGATATAGTTTGTCAAGTAGGAAGAACAGGAGTAATAACTCCAATGGCAATACTAGAGCCAGTAAAGGTTGCAGGTTCTACAATATCAAAAACAACACTTCATAATGAAGATTTCATAAAACAAAAAGATCTAAAAATAGGTGATATAGTAGTAATACAAAAAGCAGGAGATGTAATACCAGAAATAGTAGAAGTAAAGAAAAATAAAAGAACAGGTGAAGAAAAAGACTTTGAAATGCCAAAAGTATGTCCTGTATGTGGAGCAGAAACAATAAGAGAAGAAGGTGAGGCAGCAATAAGATGTACAGGAATAGAATGTCCTGCTAAATTATATAGAAATTTAGTACATTTTGCATCAAGAGAAGCGATGAATATAGATGGACTAGGAGAAGCAATAATAAAACAATTATTAGATAGAGGGTTAATTAATAATATGGCAGATATTTATGCTTTAAAATTAGAAGATATAGCATCACTTAAGAAAAACGGAACAAAATTTGCACAAAATTTAATAGATAGTATAAATAGAAGTAAGCAAAATGATTTATATAGATTAATAACAGCATTTGGAATAAGACATGTAGGAACAAAAGCGTCAAAAGTTTTAGCAAAAAGATATAAAACAATGGATAGGTTAATGAATGTAACATCAGAAGAATTAGCTTTAGTAGAAGATATTGGACCAATAATGGCAGAAAGTATAAGAGAATTTTTCTTACAAGAACAAACAATAGATTTAATAAAGAGGCTAAAACAAGCAGGAGTTAATATGAAATATATAGAAGAAAAAGGAGAAGACAATAGGTTTGAAGGGAAAACTTTTGTATTAACAGGTACTCTTGAAAAATACACAAGAGGAGAAGCAGCAAACATTATAGAAAAATTTGGAGGAAAGACATCTAGCTCAGTATCTAAGAAGACAAATTATGTTTTAGCTGGAGAAGAAGCAGGAAGCAAGTTAACAAAAGCACAAAACTTAGGAATAAAAATATTATCAGAAGAAGAATTTGATGAATTAATAAAATAGGGACGTTTCCTAATTGTCCACTTTTGGACAATCTGGGACACATCTTGAAAATATAGGAGAGGATATATGGAAGATTATACTTTTGAAAAAATGTGGGTAGATTTAAGAGATGGTTATCAAATATATTATACATATGTTGGAAATAGATATTTGTTATTTAAAACAGCTGATAATTGCTATACACAAAAATTAATATCAGAGCATAAGAAAAATCCACAACCACGAATGCTTATGCTAACATTAAAAAGAGTAAAAGAAATGTTTCCACATATGGAAGATATTGAATATAAAAGAGATGATTTTTAAGGAGAAGAAAAAATGGCAGTAATAATAGATGGAAAGCTATTAGCTAAAAAAATAAGAGCTGATTTAAAAGTAGAATGTGATGAATTAAAAAAAGAAGGAATAACACCAAAACTTGCAGTTATAATGGTTGGTGATAATCCGGCATCAAAAGTATATGTTAGAAATAAAAGTAGAGCATGTAATGAAGTAGGAATAGAATACCAAGAATATTTATTAGATGGAAAGATATCACAAGAAGAATTATTAGATTTAATAAAAACATTAAATAAAGATAAAACAATAAATGGAATATTGTTACAAAGTCCAATACCAGAACATTTAAATATAAATGAAGCTTTTAAAACAATAACATATTTAAAAGATGTAGATGGCTTTACGCCTTCTAGTGTGGGAAAACTTTGTATAGGTGAAGATACATTTGTATCTTGTACACCGTTAGGTATTATAAAAATGTTTGAAGAATATAATATTGACTTAAACGGTAAAGATGTGGTAATATTAGGAAGAAGTAATATTGTAGGAAGACCACTTATACAATGCTGTTTACAAAAAAATGCAACTGTAACAATATGTCATTCAAAAACGAAAAATATAGAAGAGCACACAAAAAGAGCAGATGTAATTATTTCGGCAATAGGTAAGCCAAAATTTGTAACAGCAGATATGGTAAAAGATGGAGTAGTTATAATAGATGTAGGAATAAATAGGGATAAAAATGGAAAATTAGTAGGGGATGTAGATTTTGACAATGTAGAAAAGAAAGCGAGCTATATAACACCGGTTCCGGGAGGAGTTGGACCAATGACAATAGCAATGCTTATGAATAATGTAATAAAAGCAACAAAAGAACAATATAAAGAAAAATCAATTTTATAATATAGGGGCATTATTAATAAAATAATGCTCTTTTTTCATTTTAGGAGGATTTATATGGAAGAAGATAAAAAGTATTGGATATGGTTTAGTTTAATAAAAGGACTAGGAAATAAAAGAAAGAAAAAATTATTAGAGATTTATAAAAATCCTAAACAAATATATTATCTAAAAAGAAGTAAGTTGTTAAAAATAAATGGAATAGGAAATCAAACTGTGGATAATATATTAGATGAAAATGTAAAAAAAGATGTAAATAAACATGTTTCTTATATGTTAAAAAACAATATAGATATTATTCCAATTGTTGATAAAAGTTATCCTCAATTATTAAAAGAAATATATGACCCACCAGTTAGTTTATATATAAAAGGTAATAAAGATATTTTAAATAATAATGGAATAGCAATAATTGGGTGTAGACAAGCAAGTGAATATGGTAAAAAAGCAGCCAAATATTTTGGATACAATTTATCTAAGATGAATATAAATATAATAAGTGGTTTAGCAAAAGGAGTAGATAGTTATTCTCATATAGGAAATTGTTATGCCATATTAGAAAAACTTTGTTCAAAAAAAGGAATTTATCAGCATGAGAGTCAAGAAAATATTTGTGGAAAACCAATAGCTGTCATTGGGAGTGGCCTAGATATAGTATATCCTAAAGAAAATAAAGAATTGGAGAAAAAAATAATAAATTTAGGTGGTTGCATAATATCTGAATATCCAGTAGGCACAAAGCCAAACAAAATAAATTTTCCTGCAAGAAATAGAATAATTAGCGGAATAAGCAAAGGAGTTGTAGTGATAGAAGCAAAAGAAAAAAGTGGAACATTAATAACAGTGGATTTTGCATTAGAACAAGGAAGAGATATTTACGTAGTACCAGGAAATATAAATTCAGTAAATTCTGTAGGAACAAATAATTTAATAAAACAAGGGGCGAAATTAATTACAAGTTATAATGAAATAGATATATAAATCTTTAAAAATAATAATTATTTATTTAATAACAATTTACATAAAAATAGTTGACACGTGAAAAATATTATGGTATACTTAAAAATGTACAGATTAAAAATTTAATAATAAAATCAATGATTAAGAGAGTAATTTTATATTGAAGCAACAGCGAGTTAGGTAGAGTGAGAGCTAACATGTGGATTGTAAAATGAAAAGAACTTATGAGTGACTATGGGAAAAATTTTGATATTTAGTATCATAGTTCGCGGACTCGGCGTTACTGAGAATGAGTGATTTATATAGAAGTTAAAAATATATAAATAATTAGAGTGGTACCACGTTTTTTAGCGTCTCTTGTATAAGAGACGCTTTTTTTGTTCTATATAAATAAAATCATTGATGTTATTAAAAAAGGAGGAATTAAAATGAGTTATAAAAAAATAGTATTATCATATTCAGGAGGACTAGACACCTCTGTAATTATTACATGGTTAAAAGAAAATTATAATAATTGTGAAGTAATAGCAGTTACAGGAAATGTAGGGCAAGGTGATTATGAGTTAGAAGGTTTGGAGGAAAAAGCTAAAAAGACAGGAGCTTCAAAATTATATATTTTAGATTTAAAAGAGGAAATGGCAAATGATTATATTGCACCAGCAATAAAAGCTGGAGCGACATATGAAGGATGTTACTTACTTGGTACGCCATTTTCTAGACCATTACTTGCAAAAAAACTTGTGGAAATTGCAAAGAAAGAAGGAGCAGATGCAATTTGCCATGGATGTACAGGAAAAGGAAATGATCAAGTAAGATTTGAACTAGCAATAAAAGCGCTAGCTCCAGATATGCCTGTTATTGCACCATGGAGAATATGGGACATTAAAAGTAGAGAGGATGCTATTGATTATGCAGAAAAACATAATATACCATTAAAAATAAGCAGAGAAACAAATTATTCAAAAGATAAAAATTTATGGCACCTTTCACATGAAGGATTGGATTTAGAAGATATAGCAAATGTTCCTAAATATGATGAGATATTAGAAATGGGTGTAACACCACAAAAAGCAAAAGATGAAGAAACTATTATAGAATTAGAATTTGAAAAAGGACTGCCAGTTGCTTTAAATGGAGAAAAATTAGGTTTAGTAGAAATCATAGAAAAACTAAATAAAATAGGTGGAGAGAATGGAATAGGAATATTAGATATGGTAGAAAATAGATTAGTAGGAATGAAATCAAGAGGAGTATATGAAACGCCAGGAGGAACTATAATTTATAAAGCTCATCACCTACTAGAAACAATATGTTTAGATAAGGAAACAATGCATTTTAAAGAGATTGTGGGAAATAAATTAGGAGAAATTTTATATAATGCTGAGTGGTATACTACTCTAAGAGAGGCTATATGTGCATTTGTGGATAAAACACAAGAAACAGTAACAGGAAAAGTAGGACTAAAATTATATAAAGGAAATATAATTCCAAATGGTTTAGAAAGTAAATATTCTTTATATTCAGTAAAGACAGCATCTTTTGATGAAGACAATGAATATAACCAAAAAGATTCAGAAGGATTTATTAATTTATATGGTTTACCTATAAAAATAAAATCTAAAATGGAAGGTAAATAAAAGAAAGAGGTGATTTTTATATGCCAATGTGGGAAGGAAGATTTTCAAAAAAGTTAGATGAAAGAACTAACGATTTTAATTCTTCTATAAAATTTGATCATAGGATGTATAAACAAGATATAAAAGGAAGTATTGCTCACAGTAAAATGCTTTCAAAACAAGGCATTATAAAAGAAGAGGAATCAAAAGAAATTATAGAAGGGTTAAACGGAATATTACAAGATATAGAAAATGGTAAATTAGAGTTTGATCCTAATGCTGAAGATATTCATATGTTTATTGAAGCTGAATTGACTAAAAGAATAGGTGATAATGGTAAAAAACTTCATACTGCAAGGAGTAGGAACGATCAAGTAGCTTTAGATATAAGGATGTATTTAAAGGAAGAAGTAGAAGAATTAAATGAAAAATTAAAAAAATTAACAAATACTTTTGTGAAAAAAGCAGAGGAAAATATTTATACTATTATGCCAGGATATACACATATGCAAAGAGCACAACCAATTACATTTGCACATCATTTAATGGCTTATGTTCAAATGTTTTTACGAGATATAGAAAGATTGAACGAAACATATAAAAGAATTGATGTTAGTCCTATTGGTAGTTGTGCATTAGCAGGGACTACATATCCTTTAGATAGAGATTTTGAAGCAAAGGAATTAGGATTTTCAAAAATTACAGATAATAGTTTAGATGGAGTTTCTGATAGAGATTTTATAATAGAATTATTGTCAGACATATCAATAATTATGATGCACTTATCAAGAATAAGTGAAGAAATTATTTTATGGTGTTCTTGGGAATTTAAATTTATAGAATTAGATGATAGTTTTGCTACTGGCTCATCTATTATGCCTCAAAAGAAAAATCCTGATATAACAGAATTAATTAGAGGAAAGACTGGAAGAGTATATGGGGATTTATTTACAATGTTAACAGTTATGAAAGGTACTCCTCTTGCTTATAATAAGGACATGCAAGAAGATAAAGAAGCAATTTTTGATGCGTTAGATACTGTTAACTTATGCATTGATACATTAGATCCTTTAATAAAAACAATGATAGTAAAAAAAGAAAATATGAGAAATGCAGCAGCAAAAGGTTTTATAAATGCAACAGATTGCGCAGATTATTTAACTTTAAAAGGAATACCTTTCCGTGATGCTTACAAAATAGTTGGAAATTTAGTAAAATATTGTATTGATAATAATACAACTTTAAAAGAACTTGATATAAATATTTATAAAAAATTTAGTGATTTGTTTGATGAAGATATTTATGAAGAGATTAATTTGGTCAATTGCGTCAATAAAAGAAATGTTAAAGGAGGGCCAGCATCAGAACAAGTTATTAAGCAAATAGAGAAAGTAAAGGAAAAATTAAATTTATAGTAAGTATACCCGACATTTGGGTATATTTACTATAAAAAAATAATAAAAAAGTATTGACATTTATAAAAAAATGGTTTATACTTTATTCTGTGCTAAGTAAACAGCACATGCTCCCTTAGCTCAGTTGGTCAGAGCAACTGGCTCATAACCAGTGGGTCCAAGGTTCGAATCCTTGAGGGAGCACCATTTTTTTATAAGGGTAGGTGGCCGAGTGGCTAAAGGCGGCAGACTGTAAATCTGTTCTCATTTGAGTACGAAGGTTCGAATCCTTCCCTGCCCACCAAAAATCGATAAATATATTAAGATATATTTATCGATTTTTACTTTTCTGTTTGTTCTATAGTAACTATTTTTTTTGTAAAGTCTAAGTTGTTACAAGAATTAAAATCATATCCTATAGTATACACATTAGTTGCAAAAATATCTTTATCAAGCATAAGGTTTAGAGTTTTATTATTAGACTTATTAACAAAACGTTTAACAGAAGTAATTATTTGAAGTTTTGGGTTAGCTTTTGCAATTTCAGATATTATAAATTTACCTCTATTGTTTAAACCTAATACTCTTACATATGGATTAACTTTTTTTGATATTAACATGTCTTTTTTTGTTATACCAAGTAGAGAATATAATAATATTCTTTGAAGTCTTGTAGCTGTATATCTTTTTGATTTTATAAGTGTTAAAAATTCATGTATTGTATTACAAGAATTGGCTACTTTTTTTATAGAAAATTCTAAACCTTCTGTTACATCTGGAAGCTTAGCAATTTCAGATGTATCCATTTTCCTTAAATTATATATGATTTGTCTCTCAAAAACAGATAAATCAGGAATTATATGCCCCTGTTTAATATTATCCATTAAAATGCTATAACTATCTGAGGGAAGTAAACGTCTTGCAATATCAAAATTAGCATTTTTAATAATATTTCGAATGGCAGTAGCACTAGCAATATTCCCCGAATAATTTAAATCATTGTAACCAGATTCAAATCTAGTAACACAAACAGGTATGATATTACTTTTATATTTTTTTAAAGCTTTTATATATTCAATTCCTAAAATATTATTAGGAGAAGACAAAATATTTGCATATTTCTCATTATTTAGATAAGAAATCAAGGCATTTTCTCTAGCTTTAGGAAAAGAAAGTCCCTTATTTAATTCTTTAGATAAAAAAGTTTTATAAGCTTTAGGTTCTTTGTATAATACATCAGCAATATCGGTCAATAGGTTAATATCAGAACACTCACTACCGAATCCAAGATAATCTACAACTTTTAGTGAGTTTAAAATGCGAATACTACCTTCTGCAAAGTTTTCAGCACTAGATGTAGCATATAAAACAGGGAGTTCTATAACTAAATCAATACCACATTTGAGAGCAGCTTCTGTTCTAGACCATTTATCAATAATTGATGTGTTACCACGTTGAGTAAAATTTCCACTCATTATTGCTACAACATAATTAGAGCCAGTTGCTTTTTTAGCTTGATTTAAATGATACAAATGGCCATTATGAAAAGGGTTGTATTCACATATAATTCCTAAAACTTTTCCCATAAAAAAAATCCTTTCTTGTATATTTTTGCTATTACTGTTATAATATTACCATAAAATGGATAAAAAAACAATGGAAAGGTATGAATATCATGGAGAAAGTAATAATTTATACAGATGGAGCATGTTCAGGAAATCCGGGCCCTGGAGGTTGGGCAGCAGTATTAATATACAATGAAAATAGAAAAGAAATATCTGGAGGAAAAGAAAATACAACTAATAATGAAATGGAATTAACAGCAGTTGTTGAGGCTTTAAAAAATTTAAAATATCCTTGCGAAGTTGATTTACATAGTGATAGTGCATATATTGTAAATTGCTTTACACAAGGATGGATATATAATTGGGTAAAAAATAATTGGAAAACGGCTTCAAAAGAACCTGTAAAAAATAAAGAAATTTGGGAAAAATTATATAGTTTGACTAAAATACATAAAGTTAATTTTATAAAAGTAAAGGGACATAGTGATAATGAATTAAACAATAGATGTGATGAATTGGCAAGAAAAGCCATAAAGAATCTATAATATATTACATTTATATTACATTAAGAAAAAATATTGAAAAATTTTGTAGCTTTAAGTATAATAAAAGTGTATCATAGCGAACGAAAGAGAATTTTACATAGGGGGATTTTTATGGATACTTTTGCAGATTACATATTAGAGGAAAAAGATTTAGCTTCTAAAATGGAAATATTATATTATTTAGCAAAAAAGAACAAAATATTCTTTGATAAATCTGTTGTTTTTAAAACAGAAATTACAAGGATGTTTTTGAAGTATTCAAAAATTGATGTTGATGAAAATTTAGTTCTAACTGCTACTTTACTATGTAATGTAAAAAAGATTGATAATGCTCAAGATATAGAGAAAATTCATACATATGCAAAAAAAGGGGCTGAATATTTATCAACAATAGGATTTAATAAAAGATTTTGTAAAATATGTGAAGAAGTAAATAGATATAGTAATAGTAATCCAAGAGAAAGAGAAAGCGATATATTAGAATTAGTTGATCAATTTGGAGGAATGCTTTTAGACAGGCCAGAAAGAATAGGCTTTAAGCCAGACGAAGCACTAGTACTTTTAGAGCATAGAAATTTAAAGGATAAATATAATCGATATATGGAAACATTTATGGATTTTGTTAATTTTATGGAACAAATAAATGTTAGCGAAGTGGTAAATATGACGGCTTTAAATAGATTGATAAAAATTTATAATGAAACAGACGAGATAATTAGTTTTATAAAAGAAGTGGTTTATAATTATGAACCAAAAATTGATAAACTAATAGATAAACAAAAAGAAAAAATATCTAAAGAGATGTTTAGTAAAGTAAAAGATCCTAATAGACCATTATTTAGTGAAGAAACCGCAAAAAAAATAATGAATCATTTAGGTGAAGATATAGGAGAAAAAATAGAGGAGTAGAAAATGTACGAAATATTTGCAGATTTACATGTACATATAGGAAGAAGTGAAAATGGTAAACCAATAAAAATAACGGCAGCGAGGTCACTTAATTTTGCAAATATTGCAAAAGAATGTGCGGATAGAAAAGGGATAAATGTTGTAGGAATTATAGATTGTGCATCACCATATGTAATAGAGGATATAGAAAAGTTTTTACAAACAGGAGAAGCATATGAATTAGAAGATGGAGGAATTATATATAAAGATAAAGTATGTATAATTCTAGGAAGTGAAGTAGAAACTTCAGAAAAAGGAAGAAATGGGAAAAAAGGTGCAGCGCATAATTTGTGCTATTTCCCACATTTGAGTGATATTAAAGCTTTTTCTAAAGAATTAAGTCATCATCTAAAAAATATAACATTAAGTACACAAAGAACAGATTTATCAGGATATGACTTAATAGATATAGTAGAAAAATATAATGGGATTTTAGTTCCAGCTCATATTTTTACGCCATATAAAAGTTATTATGGAAATTGTACTGATAGATTAGAAAATGTATTTAAAGAAAAATTTGATAAAATATTTGCAGTAGAATTAGGATTAAGTTCAGATACATTTTTAGCAGATGAGATATCAGAATTAGAAACAAGAACTTTTTTAACAAATTCAGATGCACATTCTCTTCCAAAGATTGCGAGAGAATATAATAAAATGCAAGTAGAAGATATATCTTTTAGAGAGATTGTAAAAGCTATGAAAAATGAAGATGGAAGAAAAATCCTAGCAAACTATGGCTTAGATCCTAAACTTGGAAAATATCACAGAACATATTGTGATGATTGCAATAAATCAATAGAAACAAAAGAGCCAGTAGATAATTGCCCTTATTGTGGGGGAAAAAATGTTACATTTGGAGTTTTTGACAGAATAGAATTAATAAAAGATAAAAAGGAGACAAAAAGTCCAGAAAATAGACCACCATATATTTACCAAATACCATTAGGATTTATTCCAGGAGTAGGTGGAAAAACAGTTCAAAAATTATTAGACAATTTTGAAACTGAAATGAATATATTGCATAAATTATCTAAAGATGATATAGAAGCAGTAGTAGGAGAAAAGATTGCAAATAATATAGAAAATGCAAGAAATGGAAATTGCGTAGTTCATTCAGGAGGAGGCGGAAACTACGGAAAAGTTTCTGTAAAAAATAAATAAAAGAGTTCTAAAAATCTCTTTATCGAATACACATTATGTATAAAAGATGAGGAGATTTTTTTATGAAAGAGAAAGGTTTAAAGATAAAAACAACCATAAAACAACATATATTAAACAATAAAAAAGAATATATAATAGTAACATTATTATTTGTAATAGGAATCTTTTTAGGAGTTTTCTTTGTTAACAATTTAGGAGATGCACAAAGAACTGAAGTACAAGAATATTTAAATAATTTTATCGAAAAAATGAAACAAATAGAAAAATTAGATAATATTAGTTTTCTAAAAACAAGTATTATACAAAATGTGATTTTTGTTTTTATAATATGGTTTTTTGGAACTACAGTTATAGGAATACCTATTGTATTTGGAATAGTTATTTATAGAGGATTTTGCTTTGGATATACTATATCAGTTTGTGTTACTATTTTAGGAATGTCAAAAGGATTAATTTTTGTACTTATAAATTTACTATTGCCGAGCTTATTATTAATTCCTGCAATTTTAGCTTTGGCAGTAAGCGGATTCAAATTATATAAATCCATTATTAAAGATAGAGGAAAAGAAAATGTAAAGTTAGAAATAGTAAGGCATACAATATTTTCGTTAATAATGCTTGGTATAATGATATTTTCATCTATTGTAGAAATCTTTATTTCTACAAATATTTTAAAACTTGTTATCAAGTATTTCTAAAAAATGCAAAAAAAATGGAAAAATGTATTTACAATTTTAAAATTGTTTGATATAACATATATAGTTTATGTAAATAGATTTATAAAGATTAGGGGTAGATATAGATATGGAAAGACAATTAAAATTTTTTTTCGAGTTTTTAGCAAATGAAAAGAAACTATCAGAGAATACGTTGCAATCATATAAAAGAGATTTAAAACAATTTAAAAAATTTTTGGAGTCATATAGTTTACATTATAATAAAGTGAGTGAAGATGATATAAATTTCTATATAAAAGAGTTACAAGATAATGGTAAAAAAGCATCTAGTATATCTAGAGCCATTGCATCAATTAGATCATTTTATCAATTTGCATTAAAAAGAAAAAAGGTTAAAAGAGATCCAACAGCTAATGTAAAATCACCTAAAATAGAAAAAAGAGTACCTAGTGTATTAACAGCAAAAGAGGTTGAGTTATTATTAGATCAACCAAAGGATGTAGATTTAAAAGGAACTCGTGATAAAGCAATGTTAGAATTTGCATATGCTACAGGAATGAGAGTTACAGAGATTATTTCATTAAATATTGATGATGTAAATTTAGAAGAAGGGTATGTAACTTGTACAAATGGAAATAAACAAAGAACAATACCACTTGGAACAATGGCATTAAATGCATTAAAAGAATATGTAGAAGATGCAAGAGATATATTAATTAAAGATGAAAACCAGAAAGCGTTATTTGTTAATGTAAATGGCGGAAGGCTAACAAGACAAGGATTTTGGAAAATTATTAAATATTATAAAGAACAAGCTCATATAACAAAAGATATTACACCACATGTATTAAGACATTCTTTTGCAACACATTTATTACAAAATGGAGCAGATTTAAAAGCAATTCAAACAATGCTTGGACATTCAGATATCTCTTCTACACAAGTATATATGCAATTCCAAGATGGAGGATTAAAGGATATTTATAAAAAGGCTCATCCAAGAGCATAATAATATAAAGAGCTACTGTGTAAAATAGCATAGTAGCTCTTAAATTTGAAAATTTTAGAAATTTGTGATAAAATAGAAGAAGGTTATTGTAGGTTGCCGAGTGCAACATTATGTTGCAAGGAAGGAGGACTAATGTCCACGGCAATGGAAATTATTGAAAGAGCAAATCGAGAAAAGAAAGGAATTGCAATAATCATTTCGGGCTCTCCGGAGATGGGAACAAGAATACCAATTTGTGTGAAAATGAAAAACCAAGAAACATCCCATCATAATGAAGAAATTACTCTTGAAGTCGATTTGAGTAATTATATGAACAAAGTTGCTTATGTCTGTGATGAAAAGCGAACGAAGGTTAAAGTATCCCAATTCATGTACACAGACTCAGTAAGAAGAGATGCGCCGGCATACGCATTCCTTTCAGCTCATGTGTTTGTGAGCTATGATGAGGTAGCAGTACAGAAAATGGAAGAAGTACCGCTTATTCCAGAACTTAAGGACTATCATTACGTGTCTGAATGGTAGGACATGGTTGAGACTAAGCTCTTTTAAGAATAGACCGGCAGACATTTGGATGATGTCTGCTGGTCTATATTATATTTGCAGTATAATAAGAAAAGTAACACATGATTTTAAAAAATTAAACAAAAAATAAAATTTTATGCAAAAGTGCTTGTGAAAAAAATGCTTTGTGTGATATAAATAACAAAAGGACTAAAAGAGATATAATAAGGTTATTTAAAAGCAGGTGTGGAAAATGAAAAAAAGAGTATTGTTTATATCAAGTACAGGAGGGCATTTAAGTGAAATGATGCAACTTTCTCCTTTATTTGAAAAATATGATTATCATATAATAACAGAAAAAGATAAAGCAAATGAATCTTTAAAAGAAAAATATAAAGACAAAATAGATTTTTTACCATATGGAACGAGAAGTAAATTATTTAGTTATATATTTAAGTATTTCTATTTATGTTTAAAAACAGTGTATTATTATTTCAAAATAAGGCCAAAAGTTATCATAACAACAGGAACACATACAGCAGGACCAATGTGTATTTTAGGAAAAATATTTGGAAGTAAAATAATATATATAGA
>CALXFC010000036.1 GCA_944387485.1 uncultured Clostridia bacterium | reverse complement strand
TACAGTAATTACGAATTTTGATGATATAAATTCTACCGTTACGAAAAGTAACAACGGTACATAAAGATGTTTCTGAAAGGCTAAAAAAAATAAATCCAGCTTTAGCAAAAGAAGTACGAGTAGTTTTAGATGAAAATAAAGCAGAAAGACACATAAGAGGTGGTTTAGCAACCAAAAGAAAATATGGACATTAATCTTTTTTATCTTATTTTATAACTTGGAAGAAATGATCCTTGTCCATGTGGAAGTAGAAAAAATCATACTATAATATTTAAAGTATGATTTTTTTATATTATTCTATATTTTTCTTATTATTATAAATCTTATCTAAAAACTCATCTGGATATGTCTTATCCAAAAAAACTTCCAAACTATTTTTAGGTTCAATATTTTCTTTTCTCTCTTGTTGTCTGTCTACTGCTAAAATTGATATTGTAATATCAAATATCATAAATAACATCAAAAATACTGTAAAAATTCTAATACTTCTTTTATACATAAGTGGTTCTATTTTTTTTAGCCATGGATAAACTATTTTTAAAAATACCAATGCTATTATTCCCCAATATAAACAATATAGTACACAAATTCTTCCATTTAAATTAAGCAAAAAGTTACTATAATCCCAAGAAATAGTACCAAAAAATATCTCTTGGAAAAATGAGCATAAATATTCTAATACCCCACCTGTCAACATTCCTGCAAAAAACACTGATTTAGGTTCTTTAAATTTTCTTACTAGGAAATAAAAAGCAACTGCACCCATTCCATAAACTTGAACAAATGGGCCATATACAAGTCCTTGCCTAATAACCAATTTCCCCGTATATATTGTTGCATATAGCATTTCTACAACAAAACCAAATATGCTTCCTAAAACAAAAATCCAAAATATTTTCATTATAAAATTAACTATTTTTATTATCTTATCTTTCTCCATATCTTTCCTCTATTTTCTTATAATATCTTTTATCACTTCACCTGCAATAATTAGACCACAAACAGATGGTACATAAGAAATACTTGCAGGAGTTTGTTCTTTTACAACTGGTTCTTCTTTTGAATAAACTACTTTAACATCTTTTATATTTCTTTTTCTTAATTCTTTTCTTATTGTTCTAGCTAATGGGCATACATCTGTCTTTGAAATATCTGCAACTTCAAATTTAGTACAATCTAATTTATTTCCTGCTCCCATTGCTGATATAACTGGCACTTTAATTTCTTTTGCTCTTTCTATTATATTAATTTTAGTTTTAACTGTGTCAACCGCATCTATTACATATGAAAAACTTTCATCAATTAAATCTTGTTCTTCAAAACCTAATTTTTTAGGATTATATATTTCTACATTTGCCTTAGGATTTATTTCTAAAATTCTATTTTTCATTACCTCTATTTTACTTTTTCCTACAGTATTTACGTTACTATGTATTTGTCTATTTATATTAGTAACCGAAATATTATCAGGATCAACTAACACTAAATTTCCAACACCAGCTCTTGCTAACCCTTCTACTGCAAATGAACCTACTCCACCTATTCCATATATAATTACTTTTGCATTTTCTAATTTTTCTAACGCTTCTTTTCCTATTAATTTTTCTGTTCTATCTTTCCAATTTTCTTCCATTTTTTATTCCTTTTTTTCCAATTTTGATATATTATAGCATAGTTTTTTATTTTATGCTATAATAGTTTATATAATTTCTTTACTTAGGGAGAGTAAGATATGATAAGAATTAGTAATATAAAAATATATGAAGATTTAGAAAATGATAAATTAATAGATTTTATAGCTAAAAAATATAAAATAAATATTAAAGATATTATAGAATACCATATTGTAAAAAAATCTATAGATGCTAGAAAAAAAGACAATGTTCATTATAATTATTCTGTTGATTTAAAACTTAATAATGAAAATAAATACAAAAAATCTGATAAGGTAAAAGAACCTAAACTTCCAGATATTAAAATAAATAACTTAAATAATAAAAAAGTAATTGTAGTAGGAAGTGGTCCAAGTGGTTTATTTTCTGCTCTTACTTTAATACAAAACGGAATATCTCCTGCTGTTATAGAACAAGGTTCACCAGTAGAAGAAAGAGAAAAGCAAGTGGAAATTTTTAGAAAAACAGGAAAGCTAGATACTTTATCTAATGTTCAATTTGGCGAAGGAGGAGCTGGTACTTTTTCTGATGGAAAGTTAACCACAGGAATTCATAGTCCTTTTTGTAAAAAAGTACTTGAAGAATTTGTATACTTTGGTGCTCCTGAAGAAATTTTATATTTAGCAAAACCACATATTGGAACTGACAAATTAATTAAAGTTATAAAAAACATGAGAGAATATATTATTTCTAAAGGTGGAAAGTTTTTATTTAATACTAAAGTTATTGATTTTAATATTAATAATAATAAAATCTCTTCTGTTGTTTGCAAGGATAAAAATTCTACATATGAAATAAAATGTTCACATGTAATTTTAGCAATTGGACATAGCTCAAGAGATACTTTTCAAAAACTATATGAAAAAGGAATTAATATGGAAAAGAAAAACTTTTCCGTTGGTTTAAGAATAGAACATTTACAAGAAGATATAAATAAAGCACAATATGGAAATAGTAAATTACACCTACCTCCTGCTGACTACAAACTTTCTTGTCATCTACCTAATGGTCGTTCTTGTTATACATTCTGTATGTGTCCAGGCGGTGTTGTTATTGCATCTTCTAGTGAAGAAAATACGATTGTAACTAATGGTATGAGTAATTTTTTAAGAGAAGGAACAAATGCTAACTCAGCTGTTTTAGTAAATGTTACACCTGATGATTTTAAAAGCAATTCTCCTCTTGCTGGTATTTATTTTCAAAAAGATTTAGAAGAAAAAGCTTTTAATTTAGGTGGCAAAAACTATTTTGCACCAGTTCAAAGAGTAGAAGATTTCTTGAATAATAGAAAATCAGAATTCATTGGAAAAGTTAAACCTTCTTATTTACCAGGTGTTACTTTATCTAATTTACAAGAAATTTTGCCTGATTTTGTAACAGATACATTAAAACAAGGAATAACCTATTTTGATACTAAATTAAAGGGATTTGCAAATCCTGATAGCATTTTAACAGGAGTAGAAACTAGAAGTTCTTCACCAGTTAAAATTCCAAGAGATGAAAATTTAGTTTCAAACATCTTAGGAATTTATCCTTGTGGAGAAGGTGTGGGATATGCAGGCGGAATAATGTCAGCATCAGTTGATGGAATAAAATGTAGCATAGCAGTTTTAGAGAGTTAAGCCTTAGCTTAGCTCTCTTATTGCACTCTCTATACTATCTACTAAATAATCTACATCTTCTTTAGTATTTTCTTCTCCAAATGATACCCTTAATGCACTTTTTGCCATATCATCTGATAATCCTATAGCTTTTAGCACATGTGATGGATTATTATCTCCTGACGAACACGCAGAACCACTAGATGCACATATTCCTTTTTGGTCTAATTTTAAAAGTAAACTTGCTCCATCTATTCCCTTAAATGAAAAATTGCTATTACCTGAAACTCTTAATTTTCTACTTCCATTTAGAACCGCTTCTGGTATTCTTGTTTCTACTAAATTAATATAATAATCTCTTAAACTTTTTAAATATTTCATACTTTCATTTAAATTATTCTTTGCTATCTCACAAGCTTTACCCAAACCTACCATTCCTGGTACATTTTCTGTTCCTGCTCTTTTATCTCTTTCTTGATGTCCTCCATCTATTAATTTATTTAATTTTATTCCATTTTTTACATATAAAGCACCTATTCCCTTTGGAGCATACAGTTTATGTCCTGAAAGTGATAACATATCTATTCCCATTTTCTTTACATCAATAGGAATATGTCCGAACTCCTTGCACACTATCTGTGTGAAATATTATATTATACATTTTTGTAATACGAGAGATTTCATAAATAGGTTCAATTGTTCCTATTTCATTATTAACACTCATTATACTAATTAGGATTGTATCATTTCTAATAGACCTTTTTAATTCTTCTAAATCCACTATTCCATCTTTATTTACATTTAAATATGTTACTCTAAATCCTTGTTTTTCTAATTTTTGACATGTATGTAGAACTGCTGGATGCTCTATTTTAGATGTTATTATATGTTTTCCTCTATTAGAATTTAAATATGCAATTCCTTTTATTGCCATATTATCACTTTCAGAACCTCCTGCTGTAAAATACACTTCTGATGGCTCACAATTAATTAACGTAGCTACCCTTTTTCTTGCTTCTTCTATTCCTCTTTTTGCCTCTCTACCTAAAGTATATAATGATGATGGATTTCCATATTTCTCATTAAAAAATGGAAGCATTTCATTTAAGACCTCATCCTTTACAGGAGTTGTTGCAGCATGGTCAAAATATCTAATTTTCATAAACAATTTCCTCCAAAAAAATTAAATATACTAACTTATTATATTCACTTTATTCCTAAAACTTGTTTAATTTTTTCAAGTTTTTTTATTACAGCATCATAACCATATTTAAAGCAACTATCTAATTTTTCTACATCAAACAAACCTGTTTTATCAGTTCTAATTGTAAGTACAAAATCACTTGAGCTAAGGCTTTCTTCTGATATTTTATTTCCCATAATATCCAATGTTCTCATTCCTAAATCCATAATATTACTTGAACTATCTACATCATCTGCTTTAAAGTTTATTGCAATTACCTTATCTGCTCCTTGTTTTCTAACTTCTAAAACAGGTACATTATCTAGTATTCCACCATCATAAAAGTAATGTCCTTTATATTCACAAGGACAAAATATTCCAGGAAAACTACTGCTTGCTCTTACTGCTTTTCCAACCCCTATATCTGTTATATACTTCCTACTGTTTTCCACATCTGGTACACAATTTGTGAATATATATTCTTTTGCATCTCTTACATCTACTGCTGTTATTACAAGTGCCATACCAGATACTTCTCCTACACTATTAACGCCTTTTCTTAATGCTAATTTATTATATACATTTTCTAAACTACAACCTGTTTTCAAGCCTGACACTTTATTTTCTTTACCCAAAATTCCTGAAAACACATAGCCCGAATTTAGCCCTACTATTTCTTTAGAATACATTTTAAATGCTTCAAATATATAAAAAGGGGAATAACCCAAAGCATACAAAGATGCTATTAATGCTCCTGAACTTGTTCCTCCCACCACATCAAAAGAAATCCCATTATCCTCAAATGCTTTTAATGCTCCTGAACTTGTTCCTCCCACCACATCAAAAGAAATCCCATTATCCTCAAATGCTTTTAATGCTCCTGCATGAGCAATACCTCTTATTCCTCCACCTGACAAAGCTAAACCTAACAAATAACATCCTTCTTTCTAACTTCATTTTTTAACTTCTCTATTCTATTTCTTCTTTTCCTTTTTCTTCTTTTTATTATTTACTATTTTATTATTTTTTAAACAGAAAAAAAATTACTATTTCTAGTAACTTACACTTTCATTAGGCTATTTTATATTATCAATCATCTTTTCTTAACATCTAAAAGTTTTACTTTTTCAATGGAACAATACCTAAAGTATATCCTAATGGATATAATAATTTTATTAGAGTATCTACCTGTGGTGACCTTTTAAAACTTTCTATTTTAGCGATAGAAGGTTGTATTACTCCACTTTTTTTACTTAATTCTCTTTGTGTTAAATTAGCATTTTTCCTTGCTTGTATTGTTGCTTCTATTAATTCCATTTCTAATTTAATTTCAACTTTTTCTTCTGGTGTAAAATCTAATTCCTTTTCCACCTCTTCCCAAGTTTTAAATTTTCTCATTATTAATCACTTCCTTTTTATAATCTTCTAAAAACTTTTTTGCTTTTCTAATTTCCCTTTTGGAGTCTTTTGTGGCATTTTGGTAAATATGCATAAATTTATTATTATACAAACTTGCAAAAAGTATTCTATCTCTTAATGGTCGTAACTCCCAAATTTCTTTATCTATTTTCTTTATATATGTTTTTGCTTTTTTATCAACATAAATTTCTATTTTATACATTACTTTTCCTCCTTGATTATACCTTATAAGGTATCAAATATCAACTTTTTATATAAAAAATAGGAAATAACCCTTTTGTTATTCCCTATTTAATAAACTTTTTTATTCATTTACTGTTGTATCTACTATTTCTTCTGTAATTATCTCAGTTGTTTCTTCCTGTCCTTGTGTATTATTTGCATCAGTATAATAATACTCTCCAAATCCATATTGTACTCTGTAATAAGTACCTATAAAATAAGGTTCTATTTCTTCATTTAAAGTATAAGTTGGAGCTAAAACTTCTTCACCTTTTGAATTTACAACTCCCCATTTACCATCTAATCTCACACCTGCAAACCCATATTCATTAAACTCTGTAACTTTGTCATATTTAGCTTCTACAACAACATCTCCATTTTTATTTGTAAATCCCCATTTGTCTCCTTCTTTTTTAGCAAATAAAGTATTATTTGGATATACTTCTGTATTTTTTAATTCTTTACCATCTTTATCAAAATATCTAGTATCAGTATCATTAGAAATCTTGATATAATCATTTTCAAATTTAACATTTGCGTTTGTCATCTGGCAAAGTTCTGTCATATCTTTAGAGTATAATTTTGTTATTTTATTTGCAGTTGTACTTGCTTGTATAACATTTGTTCCTTCAATCTTTTGAAGAGCATCATTGTTTAACTCTATTTTAACATTGTCATCATCATCAATTACGCCAAGTTTTGATTGTTCGTTACTTGCAATAAAGTAATTATCAAATAAATACTCAATGTAATTATATTTTTCTTCTATTACTTGCTCTCCTTCTTTATTTATTACTCCATATTTTGTTCCATTACTATTGTCTATTCTTATTTTATATTTTTCATTAGAAGTATTTAATATAGCAATATTAGTATCAATATTTGCTTGAGCTCCATCAGTGTTATATACTGTAATTCCTTGGCTATTTTGAGCATATAAATATATTCCTGTAATATCTATTTGGCTATATTCTGTTGGTACAATTATTTTTCCATCTAAATTTGCAATTCCATATTTTTTACTTTTTTCTATTGTAAACAATTTATTACTTTCGTCATATTCGATAGATTGATATTCATTTGGAATTAGCTCTTGGTCATTTTTCATAATTCCAAATTGACCATTTTTAGCACACAATATATAAGCATTTTCGTCGTCATCAATTCCATTTACTCTAGATAGCTGATTATATTCTGGCTCTAGCAAAAGTTTTCCATCATAATTGATATATCCATATCTATAACCTTCATCTGTAGTATTAGACACTACATATCCTGCAAACTTATAATTATTTTCTGATGAATAATAACCATCAACAGAAATTTTATCATATTTAATGTCAATTAATTTATTACCTTTAATATTAATTACTCCATATTTTCCATCTTGCTTTACTAACAATTCACCTTCTTTATATGGCAATCCTGAAATTTCTTCATATACTGGTTTAGTTATTCTTTTTCCTTCAAAATCAATAAGCCCAAATTTTCCATCTTGTTCATAAGTTAAAACACTTTTTTCATATAACAAGTCACCTGAAATATTTTGTAATTTTATTGGTTCTACATTTTGGTAATCTGTTAATATTTCTTCCTTTGCTTCATTTAAAACTTTTGTCTCTTCTTCCTCATAGCATACAAATATAGCTTTTTCAGGATTTGGTATTACTATATTACTGTATTCAGCATCAATTATTGTATTTCCGCTTCTATCTATTACTCCTGATAAATTATCTTTTTTTAGTACAAAATAGTTATACGTACTTACTTTTTCTACTTCATATTCTCTTGCATTCTTATGTATAAAATATATGGAAACTCCCACAATAATTGCTATTACTAATACTGCGATTATTATATTACGAATTATAAAATTTCTTTTCATATTTAAAACCTTCCTCTATTCATCTACTTCTTCTTGCGTTTTACCATCTTCAATATTATTTTTACAAGCTTTTACCTTTATTATTCTTTTATCTTCATATTCTTCTATTTTATATGTTACTCTATCTGTTTCAATTATAGGATTTTCTTCATCTTTTGGGATTCTTCCTAATTCTTCTTGTAAATAACCTGAAAGTGTATCATAATCACCTTCTGGAATTTTTGCATCAAGCAACTTATTTACATCATATATTGGAAGACTTCCAGATAAAAGATAAGTATTGTCATCTATTTTTTCATATTCTTTTTCTACTTTATCATATTCGTCATAGATATCTCCAACCAATTCTTCTAAAATATCTTCCATTGTAATTAATCCTGCTGTACCACCATATTCATCAACAATAATAGCAATTTGTGTTTTATTTCTTTTTAACTCTTTAAACACTTCATTTATTAATCTATTTTGTGATACAAAATATGCTTCTTTAACTACATTTTTTACTTTAAAAGATTTCTTTCTTATGTTTTTCAAAACATCTTTTACATATAAAATACCTTTTACTTCATCTATTGTTTCATCATATACAGGTATTCTACTATAACGAAATTCTTCTTTTTCTAATTCATCCATTAATTCATCAGTAGTTATATTTATATCTACAGCAAATATATCTTTTCTATGTCTCATAATTTCTGATACAGTTATATCATTAAATTCAAAAACATTATTAATTAATTCTTTTTCTTCTTCTTTAATATTTCCACTTTCTTGGCCTTGATCAACCATCATTTTAATTTCTTCTTCTGTTACCTGTTCTTCATCTGTTTCAGAAACCCCAAACACTTTAGATACAGCATTTGTAACAGCAGTTAATAATTTTACAAATGGTGATGTCAAAATAAAAATTGTACGAATTATACCAATACTTGCAAATGAAATTTTTTCATAATGCTTCATTGCTAATCTTTTTGGAACCAATTCTCCAAATACTAAAGTAAAGAATGATAATATAATTGTAATTAATACAATTGATATACTATTCCATACTCCTTGACTAAAAAATGGCATTAAATCATATAATATTGGTGATAACCTTTGTGCAAATGTATCTGATGCAAATGCACTTGATAAAAATCCTGCAAGTGTTATTCCTATTTGTATTGTTGCAAGAAACTTACTTGGTGATTTCAACATCCCTTCTATTTGTTTTGCTTTTTTATTTCCTTCTTTTGCTTGTTTCTCAATTTTAGCATCATTTAATGAGATAAAAGCCATCTCACTTGCCGCAAAAAATGCGTTAATAAAAATAAGTATTACTAAAACCATCAGTTGTGCTAACATTAAAAACTCTACTCTCCTTTTTTATAAAATATTACATTTATATTGTATCAAAAACATATCATAAATTCAACTAATTCCAAAAGAAAATCAAATAGTAATTTTATATCAATTACTATTTGATTATTTCTTTCTACATACCTGTTACAGGTAGCTTTTTAACTTCTAAGCTTTTTACTTCTTTAGTAGTTTTATCGCTTGTTTCTATTTCTGGTTCATCTTCTTTAGTATTATTTACAGTAACAGTAACTTCTTGATTTAATTTAGTATCAACTCTTATTAATTGCTCATAAAGTTCATAACCATCAATTGTTTTAGTCTCTTTTAAATAATAAGTTCCAGGAACTAAATTAGATATTTCTATTTTGCCTTCTTCATTTGTTTTTAAATCTGTATAAACGGTGTTTTTATTTTCATCTAATAATTCAAATTCTACTCCTTGTAAAACTTCTCCACTTTCTTGGTCTTTTTTTACAATAGTAATTTTAGTTTCATTTTTAAAATAAGAATCACTTGCTTCTCCTGTTCCATCTTCAAAGACTGCAGCAGTTAAAGCGTAATCTTGTAAATTACTGTTTGGAGCTGTACCATATAATACTGGTTTTGTTTTTACTTCTGCTTCTACAGATAAATTAATCTTGCCATCTTCTGTTAAATTTTTGATAGGAATTAATATTTTAAATTTTTCATCAGGCATAAATTCTTCTTTTTCTTGGTTATTTTCATCTGTTAATTTTATTCCACCTAAATCAGCTCCATTTTCTTTTGTAATAGTTATTTTATAGTTAGAAATTTCTGCACCTGCTGTTACACTATATGTTTTAGATACATAATTTTTATCTAGCTCGTCTTGTGTCCATTCTGTATCATCTTTATTAATTGTTATAGTACTAGATATTTTTGTTTCACTAGAATTTTCAGCATCACTAATTATTTTTTTCATAGCATTTAAAGTTCTTTGTCCTGCTTCTCCTATTGCTCCATAATCATTTGGATTATTTCCATGTATATAACAATATACAGCTTGTTTTGTTGCAGTAAATGCTTCTTCTTTATTTGCAACTCCTAATTCGTCTATTGTTTTATAAGGATATCCATTAATTATTCTTTTCCATAAACCGACATCATTTACAGCATTTGTTATTGAAACTGTATATTCTCCTGATTCTGCTCCTGGTTTCGTTTTATCTAAGCAATAAGCTGGATAACTTACTCCTCCTTCTGTATATTCTACATAACTAACTTTTACAGGCTTTCCTTTATAAGTAAGTAAACTTCCACAATCTCCTACTAAATATATATGAGCTGAATTAATATTTTTGGCATATGAAATATTTATAAGTCCTAAGCAACTCATTAATATTGAAACTGCCACTATAAATATTCTTTTTATTTTATATTTTCTCTTAAATTTTTCTAAATTGTTTTCTTCCAAATTATTCCTCCTTTTCTTCTCCTTGTATACATCTTCTGTATTCTGGTTCATTTTCTACACATGTAATTAATGTTATTCTGTTATCTTCTGTGTCTTTTAAATAACTCCAATCTGTATCTTTAATAATTACATGTTTTGTTACTTCATATTCTTTTATCTCACCTTGGTAGTTATAAAAAATACTATCTCCCTCTTTTAATTCTTTTAGTCTTGCAAAATAGTTATTTTTATAACCTCTATTATGGGCCGCAAGTCCTATATTACCATTAACTTTTTTTGTTTCTTCAAAATGTCCTATGTAATCTTCCATTATTTCTTTTGTTGTTCCTTCTTTTATGTCTGCTTTTAAATTTATCTTTGGTATCTCTAAATACCAGGCCTCTTTAATTTCTTCTGTTTTTTCTTCCACATTTTCATTTGTATTTGTTTCTTGAATAACATTTTCGACTTCAAAACCTGCTTTCAATGAACTTTTTTTAGTAAAAGTATCATAATTAGAAACAACTAATTGCATCATAACAAAAATAATTAGAGATATAAAAAGGCTAAGTGAATTAATATATATAGAACTATATTTAAACATTCTATATATTTCCTCCTTTTTAATTTAATTTTTTGGGGTATAATATGGATTTAAATTACCATTTACAAAAAAGAACTTAAAATATTATGAGTTAACTCTTTATGTATAATAACACACAATTTTAAATTTGTAAAGAACTTTTCATCGCAATATTCGACAAAAAGCGACAATAACAAAAAATAAGACGAAAAGGTCTAACCTAATCGTCATATTTTTAATTCTAATTCAAAATAAAATTCCACTCCGTCATCTTTATTTACTACTCCATAACTATTATTACCATAGTTACTCATAATTGCTTTTACAAAAGCTAGACCTATACCTGTTCCTCCATCTTTTCTATTTCTTGATTTATCTACTTTATAAAATCTATTCCAAATTCTATTTAAATGTTCTTCTGCAATTTGCTCACCTGTATTGAATACTTTTACTTTTACTTTATTCTTTTCTACATCTACAACATTTTCTATTTTTATTAATTTCTTTCCATTTACTTCTTCTACATGTTTAATAGCGTTTGTAAAATAATTCGTTATAACTTGTTCAATATAAAAATCATCTGCTACTACATTTATTTCATCTGGAGTTTCCAATTTTATTTCTACTTGTTTTTCATCAATAAGCATTTGTGATTTTCTAATTACTTCTTTTTCTACTTCCACTATATTAAATGTAGTATCATTAAATTCTCTTTTCCCATATTCAAGTTTCATAAGTTCAAGTAATTGTTTTACTAGTTTATCCATTTTGTTTGTTTCATCTAAAATAACTTCTGCATAAAACTTTCTACTTTCTTCATCTGAATTAACATTTTCAAGTAGACCTTCACTATATCCTTGTATTAAAGCTATTGGTGTCTTTAATTCATGTGATACATCAGATATAAAACTTTTTCTCATCTCATCAAGTTTAGATTTTTCTTCTATATCTTTTTCTAACTCTATATTTGTTTCTCTTAATTGTTTAATTGTTTTTTCTAGTTTGTCTGACATTAAGTTAATACTTTTTCCTAGGTTATTTATCTCATCATCTGCATCTGTTATTCTATATTTATGGCTAAAATCTAAGTTTGACATCTTCTTTGCAATTGAGTTTAATTCTAATATTGGATCTGTAAATTTTCTAGACACATATGATACTATAACAGCTGATATTAATATTGCAAACCCTGCCATTAAATATAAGAAATTATTAGAAATTTTAACACTTTCTTGTATTGAATTTATTGGTATTCTTATATACAATAAGTACCCATTGTCAAGCTTAGCCGCAAGCAATATATAAGTAATTCCATTTTGAGTATCTTTCATTCTACTAATAGTAAATTTATCATTTTCTTCTATTATTTCTCCAGCTCCTGTATCAAATCTACTAGTCATTTCATTCATTTGTCCATATGCTGAAAAGAAATCTTTATTAGAAGTATATACATTTACATTTTGGTTATTTCTAATTAAAATATCAAAATTATTCTTTATTGCCATCTGCTCCAATTCAGTTGTTAAGTCTCCATCTTCATCATTATTATAATAATCATTTACAGTAACATATACAGATTTTAAAGCATTTGTTTTGCTATATAAATAAAATTGCCCAAACACAAAATTGTTAACAAGTACTAAAAATATAATAATTCCTATTATAATAAGTGATAAAGAAAGAAAAACTTTTACCCTTACTGATTTAAAAGGATTAAATTTTTTACTCATTTTTTCTCCCTCTTTTTATTGTTTCGTTTCGAATTTATATCCTACTCCTCTTATTGTTTTTATATATTTTCCTTTTTTACCTAACTTATGTCTTATTTTCTTTATATGACTATCTATTGTTCTTGAATCTCCATAATAATCATAGTTCCAAACATTATTTAATATCTTATCCCTTGATAAAGCTATATTTTCATTTTCTACTAAATAAACTAGTAATTCATATTCTCTTAAACTTAATTCTATTTGTTTACCATCTACTTTAACTGTTCTTCCTTCTTTATCTATTTCTATTCCACCATAATCTTTTACTTCTTTAGGATCATTATTAGTTCTTTTAAGTATTGCTTCTACTCTTGCAACTAATATTTTAGGACTAAATGGTTTAGATATATATTCATCAACACCAAGTTCAAATCCAAATAGTTCATCTTGTTCTTCTCCTCTTGCTGTAAGCATTATAATTGGAACTTTTGATTCTTGTCTTATTTGTCTTAGAACAGACCAACCATCTAGTTTAGGCATCATAACATCTAATAAGATAAGACTAATTTTATTCTTATTTTCTTCAAAAACTTCTAAAGCTTTTTCTCCATCTTCTGCTTCTAATATGCTAAATCCTTTAACTGCTAAAAAGTCTTTTATCAATTTTCTCATCCTTTGTTCATCATCTACAACTAAAATACAATTATTAACCATATTTTTTCTCCTTCTTATTTTTTCACATATATTATATATTATAACTAGTGTTTATGTCTATAATGTGAACTAATTATTGAAGAAATGAGATTTCAGATAAATCTCCAAAATCTCATTTCTATAAAATCTCTATTGTTTTTCTATATATATTGAAGTTGTTGGATAAGATAAGTTTACTCCTAAATTATGTAATATGTTTATAATATTTTTATTTATTTTGTCTTTTAACATTATATAGTCATTATATCCTGTTGGTACAACAAACATATATACAAGTAAAGATAATCCGTTATCTGTTATTTCCTCAAAAGATATTATTATATCATCATCAATTACTTGAGGCTCATTCATTAACATTTCTCTTATTTTATTAGAAATAATATCCATTTGCTCTGCTGTTGTTTCTAACGGAAATGATAAACTAAATTTATATCTTCTTTTTTCCATCTTACTCCAATTTATTATGGCTGAATCTGCTATTGTTGAGTTTGGAATATTTACTACTGAATTTTCAAAATTTCTTATTCTAGTTGTCCTAAATGTCATATCTTCTACTGTTCCCTCATAATTAGGTGTTTGTATCCAATCTCCAACATTAAATGGTTTGTCTATAAAAAGTACTACTCCACCAAATATATTTTTAGCTGTATCTTGTGCTGCAAGTGTTACTATAATACCACCAATTCCAAGTCCTGCAACCAATCCACTCAAGTTTATTTGTAATATTGCAAATACTATAAATAATGCTATCAAATAAATTATCACTCTTACTACTTTTAGAGCAAACTCTAACATTGAATCATCAACATCATTTTTTGCATTTCTTCTAATTTTCTTGATTAATGTAGATTTCGTTGTAAAGCTTGATGCTAAAGCTTTTGCAAATGCTAATACACTAATTATTTGGAATGCTTTTGTAACAATATTCATTATATTATCTTGTATATTAAGTGGTTCTTTCAAGAATAATACTGCAAGATATACTCCAAGTATTGTGAAAAATACTTTTAAAGGAGTATAAAATGCACTTTCTCTTATTGCTTTTTTGCTTTTAGAATTAAATTTAAATATTTTTATTATAATATATGACATACTTGGGCTTAATACTTTAAAAAGTATTATTAAGCATATTGCAACTATTATATCTACAATATCAACAGCTTTTAAGCTTTCTATAAAATTTACTACTTGCTCCATTTTTTCCTCCGTATAACAAAATTATTTAGCTCATATAATCTCTTAATTTCTTACTTCTACTTGGATGTCTTAATTTTCTTAAAGCTTTTGCTTCTATTTGTCTTATTCTTTCTCGTGTTACATCAAATTCACGACCAACTTCTTCTAATGTTCTTGCCTTTCCATCTTCCAATCCAAATCTTAGCTTCAATACTTTTGCTTCTCTTGGTGTTAATGTATTCATTACTTCTTCTAGTTGTTCTTTAAGCATTGTATATGCTGCTGAATCTTGTGGTGCTGGACTATCTTCATCTTGTATAAAGTCTCCTAAAT
>CALXFC010000035.1 GCA_944387485.1 uncultured Clostridia bacterium | reverse complement strand
TTTTAATAAGTCATTTTCATCATCAGTATATCCGGGAACTAGTACTTGTCTTATCCACATAGGAATATTATTATCGCTTAAGTATCTAGCAAAATTGAGTTCTAACTTATTAGATCTTCCCACTAATTCTTTGCACTTTTTATCATCTATATGTTTAATGTCTAATAATACTAAGTCAGTAACTTCAAGAAGTTCTTTTATTTCATCAGTTATTGCAACCATACCAGAAGTATCAATACAAGTATGGATGTCTTCTTTTTTTAACTTACTAAATAATTCATAAATAAATTTATGTTGAAGAAGTGGTTCTCCACCACTAATTGTAACTCCTCCTCTAGGGTAAATATAGTTTTTATATCTCATAATCTTATCAAAAATTTCATCTAATGATTGATAATGTCCTTCGTTTATATCCCATGTATCCCTGTTATGACAATATTTACATTCTAAATGACATCCTTGTAAAAATAGTACAAAACGAATGCCTGGACCATCAACTGTTCCAAATGATTCTACTGAATGAACTTTAGCGTAATATCTTAAATCTTTTTCTTCTTTTCCCATTTATCTCTCCTCATGACTCCTTACATTATTAAAGGGGAATTTAATTCCCCTTGTAATTTTATAATTGTATTTTTTACTTTTTTAATTTGTTTTATTTTAATTTTTTATTATTAGATTCTTTCATGTATTGTTCTATTTATTACATCTAATTGTTGTTCTCTTGTTAATTTTGTGAAGTGAACAGCATATCCAGAAACACGAATTGTAAGTTGTGGATATTTTTCAGGATGATCCATAGCATCTAGAAGTAAGCTTCTATCAAATACATTAACATTTATATGATGACCTGTTTGTGTAAAGTAACCATCTAACATATTAACTAAATTATCTATTTTTTCTTCGTCTGTTTTACCTAATGTTCCCGGTGTTATTGAGAATGTATATGAAATACCATCTTCTGCACTATCAAATGGAAGTTTTGCAATTGAGTTCATAACAGCTAGTGCTCCACTTGTATCTCTTCCATGTAGTGGGTTTGCACCAGGTCCAAATGGTTCTCCAGCTCTTCTTCCATCTGGAGTATTTCCTGTAGCTTTTCCATATACTACATTTGAAGTAATTGTTAAAATAGATAATGTATGTTTTGAATGTCTATAAGTTTGATGTTTTCTTAATTTGTTCATAAAGTTTTTAGTAATATCAACTGCTATTTGGTCAACTCTATCGTCATCATTTCCGAATTTAGGGAAGTCTCCTTCAATCTTGTAATCAACAGCAAGTCCTGTTTCATCACGAATAACTTTTACTTTAGCATATTTGATAGCTGATAAAGAATCTGCTACAACTGATAAACCTGCAATACCACAAGCCATTGTACGAATAATTTCTCTATCGTGTAATGCCATTTCTTCTGCTTCATAACAATATTTATCATGCATATAATGAATAGCATTTAAAGCTTTTATATAAATTTTTGCTACATAATCCATCATTTGATTAAATTTTTCCATAACTTCATCATAGTCTAAGTATTCAGAAGTAATTGGTTGATATTTTGGTGTAACTTGTTTTCCTGTCATTTCATCTCTACCACCATTGATTGCATAAAGTAGAGTTTTTGCAAGGTTAGCTCTTGCTCCAAAGAATTGCATTTGTTTTCCTATTTTCATTGGAGAAACACAACATGCTATTCCATAGTCATCACCTAAAGTTATTCTCATTAAATCATCATTTTCATATTGGATAGATGATGTTTTTATAGATAAGTTAGTTGTAAATCTCTTAAATCCTTCAGGAAGTCTTGTAGACCATAGAACTGTCATGTTTGGCTCTGGTGCAGGTCCTAAGTTTTGAAGAGTATGAAGAAGTCTAAATGAGTTTTTAGTAACTAAAGTTCTTCCATCAACTCCCATACCACCAATACTTTCTGTTACCCATACAGGGTCTCCACTAAATAATTCATTATATTCAGGTGTTCTTAAGAAACGAACTAATCTTAATTTCATAACAAAGTGGTCCATAATTTCTTGAGCTTCTTCTTCTGTTAGAGTACCATTTTGTAAATCTCTTTCAAAATAGATATCTAAGAATGTAGAAGTTCTACCTAAACTCATTGCAGCACCATCTTGTGATTTTATAGCTCCTAAATATCCAAAATATAACCATTGAACTGCTTCTTTAGCATTTGAAGCTGGTTTTGAAATGTCAAATCCATATTTAGAAGCCATTTCTTTTAATTCATTTAATGCTTTAATTTGTTCACTAATTTCTTCTCTTGATCTTATAACTTCTTCTGTTAATTCATCAGTATTTAAGACATCTAATTCATCTTGTTTTTCTGATATTAAAACATCTACACCATATAGAGCAACTCTTCTATAATCACCTATAATTCTTCCACGTCCATATCCATCAGGAAGACCTGTAATTAAGTGTGAACTTCTAGCAGCTCTAATATCTGGTGTATATACACTAAATACTCCGTCATTATGAGTTTTTCTATATTTATGGAATATTGTTTCTACTTCATCATCTACTTTTCTATCATAAGCTGCACAAGCCTTTTCAACGATTCTTATTCCACCAAAAGGCATAATAGCTCTTTTTAAAGGAGCATCTGTTTGAAGTCCTACTATATCTTCTAAATCTTTATCAATATAACCAGCATCATGTGCTGTTATAGTAGATATTGTTTTTGTATCTATATCTAATACTCCACCTTTTGAATTAGATTCTTTTTTATAAAGGTCTAAAACTTCATTCCAAAGTTTTTTTGTTTTTTCTGTAGGTCCAGCTAAAAAACTATCATCTCCTTCATAAGGTGTATAATTGTGTTGTATAAAATCTCTTACATTTATTTCTGATTGCCAATCACCTTTTTTAAAGTTTTTCCATTGTTCAAAATTCATTTTTTACCTCCTTAAATTTACTTATATTAGTATAAACAATTTGTCCATATATTATAATATCATATTAGTAAAATATAAGCAATTGTTTTTTTTATTTTCTAGAAATAATATATAGTGAATTTCAAAATAAAACTGTTGCAAAAGCAACAAAAAGACCAATATTTAAAATACTGGTCTTAAATGTTTAAATATTAAATTTTATAGTGGCTCATGTGGGTCATCTTCAGCAATTACTTTTGCTACATTATATATAAGTCTTTGCGTTTCTGGTGAACAACTCTTCAATAATTCTGAGAATTCTTTCGTCAAATAATTTTCAGAGTTACTAGAAGCACCATTTAAAATATAACCTTCTGATACGTCTAATAAACGACATAATTGATTTAATCTTTTTAAATTGATATGTGAATTTCCTCTTTCTACTCTACTTAAGAAAGCAACAGAAATATCAATTTGTTCTGCTAAATCTTCTTGTGTTAAGTTTTTTGCAAGTCTTGCTTGTTTTATCCTTTGACCTATTACGCCATAGTCTAAAGCCATTTTTATCACACTCCTATTTTATTATAGACACATAATAGCATTTTATGGTTTAAATTTACAGAAACTAAAATATCCATATAGAACCTATAGGTAAATAAAGAAAAATAATTTATATATAAAAGGCTATAAAAACAGGCAAATATAAAGATTTAACAATAATTTTATAAATTTAAACTAATGAAAAAACGAGAAAAAACGAGGAAATCAGAGAATATGAAAGAAATATGTAAGAAAATAGGAAAAATAAGGAAATATTTTTTGCTAAAATTGACAAATTACGATTAAAAATGTATACATAATTTGATTTTGGAAAGAATATATAGTATAATAGAACTTGGTCGCGTTAAAAAAACTTATTACAAAAAGGAGCGTGAATATATATTTTAAATAAAAAATTAAAATACTACACTAAAGAGATTTTAAAGTATTTTAACATAGCTGTTATAGGATTTGGTTTTATTATCGCGATTATATTAATAAAATACAAACCAATCTATAAAGTAAATATATCAGGAGAAGAAGTAGGATATGTTGAAAATAAAAATGCATTTGTTGAAAGCCTAAAACAAGATGTTGAAAGTGGAGAAAATGTAGATACTGTAGATTTAAAAGAAACTCCTGAATATGAGTTAAAATTTGTAGATAGAAACTTAGAGACAAACGAAGAGGAAGTTGCAAATAAGATTGAAGAAAATTTAGTTATCACTTATAAATATTACGAAATAGCACTTAATGATGAAACACTTGAAAAAGTTGATACTGTTGAAGAAGCAGAAGAAGTTGTAAATCAAATTAAAGAAGAAAATAATGAGGAAGATTTAGATTTAACAATATTAGAAAAATATACACAAAATGAAGAAGAAGTAAATACTGTGCAAGATATAGAACTTGCAAAAACTGAAGTTCAAACAAAAGTTACAGAGGCGATAGAAGAGCAAGAAGAACAAGAAAGAATAGATGCAATGCCAGATGTAAATGGAATAAAGCTTGCAACAGCACCAATTACAGGAAAAATAACATCAAGATATGGCGTAAGTAGTAGTATAAGAAAATCTACACATACAGGATTAGATATTTCAGCAACTACAGGTACACCAATAAAAGTAGTAGCAGATGGAACAGTAACTTTTGCTAAATACAATGGTTCATATGGTAACTTAGTAAAAGTAGATCATGGTAATGGCGTAGAAACTTGGTATGCACATACAAGTAAAATGTATGTTAAAGTAGGGCAAGAAGTAAAAGCGGGAGATGTAATTGCAGCAGTAGGTTCTACTGGAAATTCAACAGGACCACACTTACATTTTGAGATTAGAATTAATGGGGAACATGTAAACCCACAATTATATTTATATAAGTAAAATATATACATCTTAAAATTATTTTATAAAATTTAATTTTAGGGTGTATTTTTATTTTTATTAATGTTATAATTAAAAAAGATAAAATTGGTTAAAATAAGCAAAAGAAAAAAGGAGGAAATTACTTTATGGAAGAAGAAGCTAAAGTAAAGGAAATGATTGACGACTTAGTTAGAAGAACAAAAAAAGCATCAGAAGAATATTTAAAGCTTGACCAAGAAACAGTAGATAACATTACAAAAGCAATGTCAATGGCAGGGCTAGAACATCATATGGAACTTGCAAAAATGGCAGTTGAAGAAACTGGAAGAGGAATCTATGAAGATAAAATAACAAAGAACATGTTTGCAACAGAATATGTTTATCATAGCATTAAACATGAAAAAACAGTTGGAATAATTAATAGAAATGAAGAAGAGGGGTATGTAGAAATTGCAGAACCAGTTGGAATAATTGCAGGAGTAACACCAGTAACAAATCCCACTTCTACAACAATGTTTAAATCAATAATATCTGCAAAAACAAGAAATGTAATTATATTTGGTTTCCATCCATCAGCACAAAAATGTAGTGTGGCTGCAGCAAAAATATTAAGAGATGCAGCAGTAAATGCAGGAGCACCTGAAGATTGTATTTTATGGATTGAAGAACCAAGTATTTTAGCAACAAGAACTTTAATGAATCATCCAGGTGTTGATTTAATTTTGGCAACAGGAGGAACTGGAATGGTTAAATCTGCATATTCTTGTGGAAAACCAGCATTAGGTGTAGGACCAGGAAATGTTCCTTGTTATATTGATAAAACTGCTAAATTAAAAACATCTGTAAATGATTTAGTAATGTCAAAAGCATTTGATAACGGAATGATATGTGCATCAGAACAAGCAGTTTTAGTTGATAGAGATATCTATCAAGAGTTTGAAGAATTAATGAGAAAAGCCGGTTGCTATTTTGTAAGTCCAGAAGAAAAACAAAAATTACAAGAAAGCATGTTTGAATATAGAGATGATGTTGGATATAAATTAAAATCACATGTACCAGGACAATCACCATATAAAATTGCAAAAGAGGCAGGTTTCGAAGTTCCTGAAGATACAAAAGTGTTAGTTGTATATGAAGAAGGGATAGGAAGTAAATATCCATTTTCAAAAGAAAAATTAAGCCCAGTGCTTACTTATTATATTGTAGATAATGAAGAAGAAGGAATTGCAAAAGCTGAAAAATTACTAGAATTTGGAGGACTTGGACATTCAGCAGTTATACATTCAGAAAATAAAGAAACAATACTTAAATTTTCAAAAACAATGAAAGCGGGAAGAATCATTGTAAACTCACCTTCAACACATGGAGCAATTGGAGATATTTATAACACAAATATGCCATCATTAACTTTAGGTTGTGGTTCATTTGGTGGAAATTCAACAACTGCAAATGTTTCATCAGTAAATTTAATTAATATAAAAAGAACAAGTAATAGGAGGGTTAATATGCAATGGTTTAAAATACCTGAAAAAATATATTTTGAAGCAGGCTCTATTCAATATTTAGAAAAAATGCCTGATATAGAAAGAGCATTTATTGTAACAGATGAATCAATGGTAAAATTAGGATATGTAGATAAAATATTATATCATTTAAGAAAAAGAGAACACTATGTACACTCAGAAATATTTGAAGATGTAGAATCAGACCCATCTTTTGATACTATAATGAAGGGCGTAGAAGCAATGAAGCGTTTTAGACCAGATGTAATTATAGCTTTAGGTGGAGGAAGCCCAATAGATGCAGCAAAAGGTATGTGGCTATTTTACGAACACCCAGATGCAGACCCAGAAGGTTTAAGATTAAAATTTATGGATATTAGAAAACGTACTTATAAATTCCCAAAATTAGGAACTAAATGTAAAATGGTAGCAATACCTACAACATCTGGAACAGGTTCAGAAGTTACATCATTTGCAGTAATAACAGATAAAAAACAAAATAAAAAATACCCTCTTGCTGATTATGAATTAACACCTGATGTTGCAATTGTAGATCCAGACTTAGTAATGAGTCTTCCTAAAACTGTTACGGCAGATACAGGAATGGATGTTTTAACACACGCAATAGAAGCATATGTATCTAACATGGCATCAGATTTTACAGATGGCTTAGCAGAAAAGGCAACTGAGATAGTAATTAAATACTTAGAAAAGGCTTATGATAATGGAAGTGATAAAGAAGCAAGAGAAAAAATGCACAATGCAAGTACAATTGCAGGTATGGCATTTACAAATGCATTTTTAGGAATAAACCATTCTTTAGCACATAAATTAGGTGCAGAATTTCATATGGCACATGGTAGAATAAATGCTATACTTTTACCATATGTAATTAGATATAATAGTAGTAAACCAACAAAATTTGTATCATTCCCTAAATATGAATATTTTATTGCTGATGAAAAATATTATGAACTAGCTAAAAAAGTAGGTTTAAAAGCAGATAATAAAGAAGAGGGAATAAATAGCTTAATAGAAAAAATAAAAGAAATGAATGAACATATGGGAATACCAAAATCATTTAAAGATGCAGGAATTGATGAACAAGAATTTTTATCAAAAGTAGATATGCTTGCTGATAGAGCTTTTGAAGACCAATGTACTACTGCAAATCCAAGAGTACCATTGGTAACTGAATTAAAACAAATTTTATTAGATAGTTATTATGGAAAAGAATAAAGAAAAAAATAAAGGTAGAGGTTTTGTATCCTCTACCTTCAAACAAAAGAATGAGTTTTCATGAAAAGCTTTTGCTGTAAAAGGTATTACACTTTACGACAAAAATAGCCTATCACACACAACCAAATAATAGCACATAATATATTATTTGTAAATACCTTATTAAAAAATCTCCAAAATTTTTGGAGACTTTTTTTAAAATTCACAATTTTTAGGTGTTCTAGGAAATGGTATAACATCACGAATGTTTTGCATGCCAGTTAAATACATAATTGCTCTTTCAAATCCTAAACCAAACCCAGAATGCACACAACTTCCATATTTTCTTAAGTCTAAATACCAATTATAATTTTCAATTGGCATATTTAGTTCTTTCATTCTAGTTAGTAGTTTATCGTAATCTTCTTCTCTTTGACTACCACCAATAATTTCACCAATACCTGGTACTAAAAGGTCAGCTGCTGCAACAGTTTTTCCATCTGGATTTTGTTTCATATAAAATGCTTTAATATCTTTTGGATAGTCTTTCACAAACACAGGCTTTTTATAAATTTTTTCACATAAATATCTTTCATGTTCTGTTTGCAAGTCTACACCCCAAGAAACTTTGTATTCAAATTCATCATTATGTTTTTCTAATTCTTTTACAGCATCTGTATAGCTTACTCTTGCAAAATCTGAGTTTATTACATGATTTAATCTATCTAAAAGTCCTTTATCTATAAAGTTATTGAAAAATTCCATTTCTTCAGGACAATTATCTAAAACATATTTAAAAGTATATTTAATCATATCTTCTGCTAAATCCATATCATCTTCAAGATCTGCAAAACATATTTCTGGCTCTATCATCCAAAATTCAGCTGCATGTTTTACTGTGTTAGAATTTTCAGCTCTAAATGTTGGACCAAATGTGTATATGTTACAAAAACTCTCAGCAAATGTTTCACCATTTAGTTGACCACTAACAGTTAAATGTGCATGTCTTCCAAAAAAGTCTTTTGAAAAATCAACTTCTCCATTTTCTGTTTTTGGAACATTACTTAAATCAAATGAGTTAACATTAAACATTTCACCTGCACCTTCTGCATCACTTCCTGTTAAAATAGGTGTATGAACATATACAAAGTCTTGCTCTTGGAAAAATTTATGAATAGCATATGCTAAAACACTTCTTACTCTAAATACAGCGTTAAAAGTATTTGTTCTTGGACGAAGGTGTGCAATTGTTCTTAAATATTCAAAAGAATGTCTCTTTTTTTGAAGGGGATAAGTATTATCTGCTAAAGATTCTATTTCAATTTTTGTTGCTTGAATTTCAAAAGCTTGCTTAGATTCTGGAGTTAAGACTAATTTACCAGATACTTTTATTGAAGAGCTAAGTGTTAGTTTTTTTACTTCTTCAAAATTAGATAAAGAATCATTAAAAACCACTTGAACATTTTTAAAAAAAGTACCATCATTTAATTCAATAAAACCAAATGTTTTAGAATCTCTTAATGTTTTAACCCAACCTTCTATAATAATTTCTTTGTTTTCAAATTTGTTTGTTTCTTTGTATAAATTTCTTACTGTTATATCTTTCATAATTAATATCATTCCTCTCCATAAAGTTTAAACTTCGTATATTATATGATATTATTAGCAAAATTTCAACATTTAATATATAAGGAAAGTAAAATTATAAGAAAAGTTTTAATATTATAATCTTGAAACAACAACAAGATTATGTTAAAATATATTATGCTTAACTAAAAAGCATATAGAAGCTGAAATGTAGATAAAACTAAGGAGAAATCTATGAGTAAGCAAAAAAAACAAATTACTGAGAATAACTCCAATAAGAAATTTTACAGAGATACAGAAGCAGAAGAAAACGTAAAAATTAAACCGATAGTTATAATAGGTTTTATTTTATATATAGTAATAGGAACTATATGCATTTTTGCTTTGATATATCTGACAAATGAAATTCAAGGAGGAAAACAGTAAAAGTGGTGGGGCCTGTAATTTCAGCCCCATTTTTATTATACAGAGATAAAAGAGAAAACTTCTAAAAGAAACAAAAAATAAAATTTTATACAAAAGTATTTTAGAAAAGATGTTTGAGGTGATATAAATAATAAAATGTAAAGCTTGCTTTCCGATATGTTTAATGTTAGGAAAACTAGTAAAAGCAAAAGAAAATTCTAAAAACATGTAAATTTATAATTTGTTTATTATCTATAAGCACAGTATTAACAGGAAGTTTGAGCTTTTGAGAGTTGAAAAAAACATGATAATATGGTATAATTATTATATGGCAATAAAGCCGTGTAGCGTCTGAAAACAGTTGAAGGGAGAAAGACAATGACTGTTCAGACATATGCAGGAATTCAGAAGCTGGCTATTATTGAAAAGTACGGCGTTAAGATTGGAAAAGAAGAATGGGATGAAATACAAGAGTATTATTCTTATTGGATAGGTAAAGTAAGGGAAACATGTAATTATTATGATGGTAAGATACCGGAAAAATATTTGGAAGAGATAGATATGCAAGCTTTATTTTTCGAAGGTGTAAGAAATGCTTATAATTACATGTATAGTCAGCAATCAAAGATGCCTGACTTCTCAGGAAGCCTTCCTGAATACTGGGTTGTGAATCCTATTCCTGCAAGTTACTTTATAAGTTATGATGGTTGTACTTTTCTCGAAAGGACAATAACTTTTCAAGAATTCATGGTTTTTTTAGCTTTAGGAGTAGCAAAAAAGTGTTGGACGATTGATGATGCAATTAATCATGTGGTGAGTGCATGTAGAGCCAATAAGCTTCTTGAAGTTTAGTAACTGCATAAACGAAGGGGGTATCTTATAGATATCCCCAAATTTTTGTGGTATAGGCATTAAATTATTTTAGTAAAAAAATAGAATATAAAGCAAAATTAGAAGGAATAGAAGTACAGAAGAATATACATCATGAGTAAGTAATACCAATAAAGGAAAATAATGAATTCAGATATAAATGTAAGTTTAATATACTCAAGAAAATATATAAAAGAAATCTTTAGTCCAAACTTAGAAATAGCGATATACCTACTATGAACAATAAATATTAAAGAAAAAGATGGAAAGATTATTTTCCCATTTGTTCTGATTTTGAAATAATTTATAAATTCACTTTTTACGTAAATAAAACATAATATATAACAAAATAAAGTGAAAGGTGGTAGAAAAATGTCAGAATACATAATAAAAGGAGGAAAAAAGCTTGAAGGAGTAGTTAATATATCTGGCTCAAAAAATGCATCACTACCTATTATTGCAGCTTGTATATTAAATAAAGGAAAAACTACTTTATATAATGTACCAAAAATTCATGATACAGAGATGATGTTTGAAATATTAAAAAATTTAGGAGGAACAGTAGAAAAAAAGAATAATAAAGTAATAATAGATACAAGTAAAATAAATAAATTTGAAATACCAGAAAATTTAATGAGAGAAATGCGTTCATCTGTTATTTTAGTTGGAGGATTACTTGGAAGACATAGAAAAGCAACATTTTCATATCCAGGTGGATGTGATATTGGAACAAGACCAATTGAGTTACATTTAAAAGCTTTTGAAAAATTAGGAATAAATATTAATAAAAACTATGGAAATATAGAGTGTTTTTGTGATAAAATAATAGGGGAAAAAATAGACTTAGACTTTCCAAGTGTACGGAGCTACTGAAAATGCCATACTTGCAAGCTGTTTAGCAGAAGGAAATACTGTTATAAATAATGCGGCAAGAGAACCTGAAATAATAGATTTACAAAATTTTTTAAATAAAATGGGTGCAAAAATAAAAGGAGCAGGTTCTAGTCATATACAAATAGAAGGCGTAAAACAATTAAAAGATGTAAGCTATAATATTATGCCAGATAGGATAGAAACAGGAACATTTTTATGCTTAGCAGCAATTAATAGAGCGAATATATTAATACAAAATGCTGATGCAAATCACATAACGCCAGTAATTGACAAATTAGAAGAAATGGGTTGTAATTTAAAAATAAATAAGAATAATATAGAAATCAAAGTTCCGAAGAAATTGAAAGCAGTAGATATAAAAACAATGCCATATCCAGGGTTTCCAACAGATATGCAATCTATTTTTGTAAGTCTACTTTCAACAGTAAAAGGAACTTCAGTAGTAGTAGAAAATATTTTTGAAAATCGTTATAGATATGTACAGGAACTAATAAGAATGGGAGCGAAAATAACAGTAGAAGGAAAAACTGCTATAATAAAAGGAGTAAAAAAACTTTATGGAGCAAAAGTAAAGGCGACGGATTTAAGAGGTGGAGCAGCATTAGTTTTAGCAGCAAGTATGTCAAAAGGAACAACAAAGATAGATAATATAGAATATATATTAAGGGGCTATGAAAATTTCTTAATAAAACTTCAAAAATTAGGAATGGATATAAAAATGATTAGGGGGTAAAACCCTTAATTAAAATTATGTTTGTCCAAAAGGAGGTATTAAATTGCCTAGAAAAGCAAAGGAAATAAATCCATATTATATAGAACAAAAGGACAAAGAGTCAGCTGAAGAAATAATGAAAAGAAAAAAACAAAAAGAAAGAGAAAAAAGGCTAAATCAAAAAAGAAGAATTGAAGAAAAGCAAGATGAATTTGATTTAGATACAGAAACAGTAATAAATATGACTAATAGAAATAAAATGAAAAAAGATGAAGAAAGAAAAAAGAAAATATCTAAACAAGAAAAGAAAAGAAGAAAAAGAATTAAAAAGATAAAGTTTTTTGTAAAATTATTTTTATTAGTAGGAATAGTAGCTGGGGGAATTACTTTTGCTTTAACTTCACCAATTTTTAACATAAAGGACATAAATGTAATAAATAATGTTACAATACCAAGTGATACAATTGTTAGTTTGTCTGGCTTAAAATCTGGAGATAATATATTTAAATTTTATAAAGGAAATATATATGATAAAATAAAAGAAAATCCATATGTTGAAAATGTGGAAATACATAGAAAGTTACCAAGTACTATTGAAATAGATGTGACAGAAAGAGTAGCTACATACAACATAGATTTTATGGGGAAATATGCATATATAAATACGCAAGGATATATATTAGAAATCTCAGAAGATAGTATGGGTATGCCAGTAATACAGGGAGCAACAACAAACGAGGAAGAAATAGTACCAGGAAATAGACTAAATAATGAGGACTTGACAAAACTAGAACAAGTAATAAAAATAATGAATGCAGCAAAAGACTGTGGATTAGACGGACAAGTCACAAGTATTGACATTAGCAATGAAAACGAATATAGTATATATTTAAATGAGGAGAAAAAAACAGTACATTTAGGAGATGCAAGTGATTTAAGTAATAAAATGTTATATGTACAAGCTATTATAGAAAGTGAAGCTGGAAAACAGGGGGATATTTTTGTAAATGGAGATTTGAATAATGGATTTCAAGCGTATTTTAGAGAAAAAGTATAAGAGGTGAGATTATGCAAAATAAAAAAGTAGTTGCGATAGTATTAGGTGTAATGTGTTTTGCACTAACTGCTGGAATATGTATTCAGATAAGAACTGTGCAAGCAACTAATTCAAGTGTTAGTAATAATTATGAAGAAAACAATTTAAGAGCAGAAGTATTAAGGTATAAAGAAAGATACGATAATAAAGTAGAAGACTTAGCAAATGCAGAGGAAGAGCTAGAGAAAGAAAGAGAAAGTGCAACTAAAAACGACACAGCATTAAAAGAAAAAGAAGAAGATATATTAGAAGGAAATAAAATAATAGGTTTAACAGAAGTAACTGGACCAGGAGTAATTGTTACACTAAGTGATAGTAAAAAAGACGCAAGTAGCAGTTTAGATCCAAGTTCATTATTAGTTCATGACACTGATGTTTTAAGTGTAATAAATGAATTAAAAAATGCAGGAGCAGAAGCAATATCAATAAATGATCAAAGAATAATACCAACAACAGGAATTATTTGTGGAGGAAATATAATAGATATAAATGGAGAAAAAGTAGGTGCACCATTTGAAATAAAAGCAATAGGGCTTCCAGAACAATTAGCAGCGTTAGATAGACCAGGAGGATATCTGGAATTACTAAGAAGTTATAGTGTAGAAGCAAACTTAGAAAAATCAAACAATATAACAATCCCAAAATATACAGGAACAATAACTTATGAATATGCAAAGGCTATAGAAGATTAGGAGGAGGTTTTGCATGAAAAAAATGAAAAAGGGTAAAATTACAATGATTATTACTGCAGGAATTGCATGCTTTGTGTTAGTGCTAGTTATGACAATGCAGTTTAAAATAGTAAATGAAGCAGACATTACATCAATTGAAAATATGAGAAAATCAGAATTAAGTACAGAGCTTGCAAATTGGAAAACCAGATATGATGAAGTAAATAATCAATATGAAGAAACTGTAGACATGATAGAAGAATATAAAAATAATAGTGAATCAAATGAAGAAACCAATAATTTGATGGATTCAGAACTGGAACAAATAAATATGAGTTTAGGAAAGACAGACGTAGAAGGGCAAGGAATTATAATTACTATAAATGAAACAGACAATGAGGAAATCGAAGATATAACGGCAGACGATTTACTAGTAATTGTAAATGCATTAAAACTTGCAGGAGCAGAAGCAATATCAATAAATGATCAAAGAATAATAAATATGAGTGATATAGTATATATAGATGCTGCTAAGGTAATTAGAGTTAATGGAGAAAGAATACTTGCTCCATATACAATAAAAGCCATAGGGGATTCATCTTATTTGGAAAGTTCTTTGATAGGTAATGGTGGAGCTGTTGATGAAATGAGAAAAAAAGAACAAGACGTCACGATAGAAAAGGAAAATAATGTTACTATTTATAAATATAATGGAGATATAGAAACAAAATACATGGAATAAATTAGGAGGGAAAAGACATGATTTTTATAGCTATACTTATTCGGATGTGTATTAGGAGCTTTAATTGGTATGAATGCACCAATGATTTCTTATACATATTCTAGTTATTTAGCAATTGCAGTGGTGGCAGCATTAGACTCTGTATTTGGAGGAATAACATCAGTAATAAATAAAAATTTTGATTTAAAAATATTTGCCACAGGATTTTTTGGGAATGCAATACTTGCTATATTGCTTACAATATTAGGACAAAGATTAAATGTTGATATTTATTTAGCAGCAATTGTTGTATTTGTTGGAAGAATGTTTGTTAATTTAGCAATTATAAGAAGATATTTTGTTGACAAGTGGTCAAGAAAATTTGAAAAAATAAAAAATAGTAGAACTAAAAAAGAGCAAACTGCTGAAACAAAAGTAGAAGAAAACTAGAGTGTAAATATTGTTACAAAAATATTACAAAATTATTACAAAAATATAACAAATTCTATTGACAATTTAAAAAAAATGTAATATATATACACTTAAGAAATTTATACTAAAAAATGGAGGAATTAACTTGGCAATAGGAGATATCATAGTGGGCGTTGACATTGGGACAAGTAAGGTTTGCACCGTTGTGGGAGAAGTAAACAACTTTGGCCAAATAGAAATTATATGCAACACCTCATATAAATGTAACGGACTAAAGAAGGGAAAAATAATAAATGAAGATGAAATAATTTTAAGCCTTGCAAAAACTATTAAAGATGCTGAAGATGAAACTAACCTAAAAATAAATTCTGCCTATGTAACAATTCCAGGAAAATATGCAACTATAGTACAAAATAGTGTGACAAAAGAGGCTAAAGATAAATATGCAGGAATATCTGTAAGAGATGTTCAAAATGCAATAATGCAAGTAAAAGACATTGAAATTCCAGATGGGAAAACATTAATAGATGTCGTACCGGATAAAATAACATTAGAAAATGGAACAGTTGTCACAGATCCGGTTGGAAGTTTAAGTGCTAGCTTTACAATTAGTGCACAAGTTATACTTGCAGAAAAAGATTATGTAAGACAATTGCATAATATATTTAAAAAAGCAGGACTTGAAATTGATGGAATTGTTCCAATAACATTAGCTGAAAGAAACCTAGTACTAGATACAAACGAATTACATGACAATATTATGCTATTAGATATTGGAGCAGGAAATACTGATATTGGTGTTTTTGAAGGGTCAACATTTTTGTATACGAATTCAATCCCTCTTGGAGGAGATAATATAACAAATGATATAGCACTTGTACTTAATATCTCTGAAGAGGAAGCAGATAAATTAAAAAGACAACATGGTCTAGCTTTAAAATCTTTTATAGATAATGATAATGATATTATTT
>CALXFC010000034.1 GCA_944387485.1 uncultured Clostridia bacterium | reverse complement strand
TTATTTCTTTTCCATCATAATATCCACAATTTTTACAAACTCTATGTGGCATTATTGGTTCATGACAACGTGGACATACAGAAAGTGTTGGTTGTTCTTTCTTCCATGTTGATCTTTTTTTGTGTGTTCTTGCTTTTGACCATCTTCTTTTTGGTTGTGCCATTATTATTCCCTCCTTGTCTAAGATATGTTGTATATCTATTTGAATTTTATCAAATTTATTATTTCGACTTTTTATTAGTCACTATAAGATTATACAAGCATTTTCCGATTTTGTCAATAGCTTATTTAATATGCAATTCATATTGATATTAATTTAAGCATTTTTTCCATGACAATTTTTATATTTTTTCCCTTAACTACATGGGCAAGGAACATTTCTACCAATTTTTGGTCCTTCATTTCTTACAGTCCTATCAACATCCGTACCTATTTTAGATCCACCATCAACACTATGAATTGCCTCTAATGCTGCTCCTGTAATTTTTACTGTTTCTTGACGTTTTGCTTCTCCTCCTGCTCTTACATGCATTAGTATTTTTGTTACATCTAGCTTAATATCATTTACCATTTCATCAAACATGTCAAAACCTTCAAGTCTATATTGAACAACAGGATCTTTTTGACCATATGCACGAAGACCTATACCATTTTTTAATTCATCCATACTATCAATATGGTTCATCCATTTTTCATCAACTACTTTAAGCATTACAACTCTTTCAAGTTCTCTCATTTGGTCTGATGTAATTTCATCCTCTTTTGCTTTATATGCTTCTAATGCTCTTTTCTTTAACTCTTCTGATATTTCTTCTATATTTTCTTGATGTTCTTTTACAAAGTCTTGCATATCAAGTCCAAAAATATTCATTATATCATTATTTAAAGATTCAATATTTACTTTGTTTGATTCATGTTCTACATAAATTCCTGGTAAATTTTCTGCAACAAATTCTATCATACTTATTATGCTATCATGAATATTTTCACCATCTAGTACTTGTCTTCTTTGCTTGTAGATTATTTCTCTTTGTGCATTCATAACATCATCATATTTTAATACATTTTTACGTATTGTAAAGTTTCTGCTTTCTACTTTCTTTTGAGCATTTTCTACTGCATTTGAAATCATTTTTGATTCTATTGGCATATTTTCATCTGCACCTAATGTATTATAAACCTTAGTTATAACATCTCCACCGAAGATTTTCATTAAGTCATCATCTAATCCAATATAGAATCTTGACTCTCCTATGTCTCCTTGACGTCCAGAACGTCCACGAAGCTGATTATCAATTCTTCTTGATTCATGTCTTTCAGTACCTATAATTTTTAATCCACCGGCTTCAATTACTTTTTCTTTTTCTTCTTTTATTTGTTCATCATATTTTTTAGTTAATTCTTTAAATTTTTCTCTTGCTTTTAATATTTCTTCGTCATCTGTCTCATAGTAAGTATTTGATTCTTCTATTAATTCAGGAGAAATTTTTTGTCTTCTCATTTCTTCTTTAGCTAAGAATTCACTATTTCCTCCTAACATAATATCAGTACCACGACCAGCCATGTTTGTTGCAATTGTTACTGCTCCATATTTACCAGCTTGAGCAATTATTTCAGCTTCTTTCTCATGATATTTAGCATTTAACACTTCATGTTTTATACCTTCTTGTTTTAATAATTTAGAAAGTTTTTCTGATTTTTCAATAGAAACAGTACCAACTAAGACTGGTTGTCCTTTTTTATGGCTTTCTTTAATACTTTCTACTATTGCTCTATACTTTGCTTTTTCATTTTTATAAATAACATCATTTTCATCTTTACGTATCATTGGTTTATTTGTAGGGATTTCAACAACATCTAAGTTATAAATTTCCTCGAATTCCGCAGCTTCTGTCATAGCAGTACCTGTCATACCTGATAATTTATCATACATTCTAAAGAAGTTTTGGAATGTAATAGTTGCTAAAGTTTTTGATTCGTCTGCAATTTTAACATGTTCTTTTGCTTCAATTGCTTGATGTAATCCGTTATTATAACGTCTACCATACATAATACGTCCTGTAAATTCATCTACAATCAAAACTTCTCCATCTTTTACGATATAATCAATATCTTTTTTCATAACACCATGTGCACGTAATGCTTGGTTTACATGGTGAACTAATGTAGAGTTCTCTAAATCATTAAAATTTTCTAGTCCAAATGCTTCTTCAGCTTTTTTAATACCTTTTTGTGTTAATGTTGCTGATTTTGCTTTTAAGTCTACTATATAATCATATTTTTCATTATCTTCTGCTTGCTCATAATCTTTAATGTCTTCTTCGACAATTACCTTTGGTGTTAATCTTCTTACAAAATTATCAGCTTTTTTATATAAATCAGATGATTCATTTGCTCTACCAGATATAATAAGTGGTGTTCTTGCTTCATCAATTAAAATACTATCAATCTCGTCGACTATTGCATAATGAAGTCCACGTTGAACTAATTGATCTTTATAAATTACCATATTATCTCTTAAGTAATCAAAACCAAATTCATTATTAGTTCCATATGTAATATCTGAATTATAAGCTTCTTGTTTTTCTTTTGGCTCCATTCCTGCAATTACTAACCCTACAGATAGTCCTAAGAATTTATATAATTTTCCCATCCATTCACTATCTCTTTTTGCTAAGTAGTCATTTACAGTAATTACATGAACTCCTTTTCCCTCTAGTGCATTTAAATATACTGGAAGTGTTGCAACTAAAGTTTTTCCTTCACCTGTTTTCATTTCTGCAATTCTACCTTGGTGCAAGATAATTCCACCTATTAATTGCACATCAAAATGTCTCATTCCTAATACCCTTTTTGAAGCTTCTCTTACTACTGCAAAGGCTTCTGGCAAAATATCATCTAATGTTTTACCATTTTTTAATTGTTCTTTAAAATAATCAGTTTTTGCTCTTAATTCTGAATCACTTAATTTTGAGATTTCGTCTTCCAATCCATTGATTTTATCAACAATTGGCATTACTCTTTTTACTTCTTTTTCACTATAAGATTTAAAAATCTTTTTAAAAATACTCATTTTGTTTTCAATCCTTCCTAAAAGTTATTCTGTACACATTAATACTTATATAATATACCACTAATATTTATTTTAATCAAGAAAATAAAGATAAAATTTTATAATAAATTATCAAAAATCATATTTTTACTTAAGTATTCATATATTTTACTAAATATTTATATGAAATGAGGAATTAGTATGTTTGTTTTTAATGTTAAAATAAATGGAAAAAAGCTATTTAAAACTTTTTTAATTTGTTCAATGATTCTTTTATTAATAATAGTTTGTATTGTTATATTTAGAATCTTTAATGGCTCTAAAAGCAGTTCTAACAACTCTACTTGCCTACCTCAAAATAAAGTAAATACTATTAGTACAGGAAATTATACAAATGTTTTAAAAGCTGTTCATGATAATATTGATGATTATGTAGGTGTTAAAATTAATTTTATTGGATATGTTTATCGTGTTCTAGATTTAAAAGATAACCAATTTGTTTTAGCAAGAGATATGATTATCTCCTCTGATTTTCAAAGTGTAATTGTTGGTTTTCTTTGTGAATATGAAAAAGCAAATGATTTTAAAGATAATACTTGGGTTGAAATAACTGGTCAAATTTATAAAGGTTCTTATCATGGCGATATGCCTATTGTAAAAGTAACTAAAATAAATGAAGTCGACAAGCCAAATGATGAATATGTATATCCACCAGACGAAACATACATCCCTACATCTGGCATAATTTAGAGTATACTTTAATCGTATTTACATTTTTATATATATGTGCTATAATACTTTTGGAAAATTCGAAAAGCGAAAGGTGATAATATTAATGAATGAATACAAAGAAAGTTTACAGGTAGATGCTGCACATCTTCTTGAAAATCAAGAAATAAAAGAAGCTAAGAGTAATATGTTTGATGAAGAAGTTAAAAGATATAGAGAATTTTATGATAATCCTGATTACCAGGATTATTTAAAGAACTTAATGGCTGCTATAATGCTCGTTCAAAATAGAAGATATCCAAATTATTTAATAAATATATCTTCTAGATTTAAAGCTCCTAAAAGCATAAAATCAAAAGTAAATAAACGTTTAAAAGAAGCAAATATGGGATATGATGAAAATGGTGATAATCTTGAGATTAATTCAAGACCTCTTTTAGATGCTTTTGCTATGAAAATCATATCAAAAAGAACTCCTTTAATATATTATTCAACAGATTCATATATTAATGATTTAATAAATAAAAGAGATAAGAATCAAAATTTTTTAAGAGAAATGCAAAAATTTAAATCAAATCTAATCTATGATGATTTTACAGATAGAAAGAATTTTAGACTAAGAGATACCGTTACTAAAATAGAATACTATGAAAATTGCAAAAAAATATTAGAATCATTATTAAGTTCTATCAGTTCTAGTGAAGTTGGTTTAATTGCAAGTTATGAAGCTAAGTTAAAGGATATCGAAAATCGTTTAAACTTATTAAAAGCCACTCCTCTTAAAAACTCTCCTGAAGCAATTTTCAACGAAGATGACTTAAAAAATAATGATATTAACTTTTTTGATTTATTAACTGACTATGAAGAACGTTATAATAATAATGTAGAAATTTATATGGCAACAATGCAATTTTTATCACTTTTTGAAAATAGTAAAATATTCGAAAAATTAGGAGTTTCAGTTGACTATTCTCTTTTAGAAGAAAAAAGAGCAGAAAGCGGTTATGAATCTAACTTTGTAATACTAAATACTCCAATTGGTCCTGTAGAATGCCAAATTCAAACGGAAAGTCAACGTAAATTTGGTAATGTTGGCCCTGCTGCTCATTCTAAAATGAAAGGAAAAGCAGTCCAAGCACTTCCTATTCCAGAAGAACATGATAAGCCTAAAATTAGAGAATTTATTAGAAAAATTAATGAAATTGCTCCTAAATACTATCTAGCAAGTATGGATGAGAATGAACAAGAAAGAGTTATAATACAACAACTTGATGATTATCAAAATTATAAAGCTTTGATATCACAAGTTAGTAAAGATGATCCTATTGAAAAATTATTATATCTTTATTTTAGTAAATTATCTGCTCTTTCTATGACTGAAAGCTTTCAAGAAGAAAAACTAACAAAAGGAGAAACATTAGGTTTTACTACAATTGATATATCACAATACGCAAATAGTGATAAAGTCAAAAAATTAAAAGAAATAGCTCAAAATAAAGAAAATGAAAATAAATTATCAGACAATGAAATGGAATTATAAAAGAACTAGGAAATCCTGGTTCTTTTACTTTCTATCAAAAATAGTTTTAAATACTCCCCTATCTATTAAATTTGCAAAAATATTTTTAACAATTATTAAAACTATTGGTCCTATTAAAAGTCCAATTATTCCAATCAATTTAAAACCTGTATACATTGCAATTAAAGTAAATATTGGATGCACTCCTATATTTTTACTAACTAATTTAGGTTCCAAAATTTGTCTTACAATACTCATTATTATAAGTAAGGCAATTATTGCAATTCCTAAATTTATATCTCCATTTAAAGCTGAAATTATAGCCCATGGTATCATAAAACTTCCTGAGCCAAGTATAGGAAGGCTATCTACAAACCCTATTGCTAATGCCATAAGTAACGGATACTGAATATTAAAACCTGCAAATTGTAAAATATATAATCCTATCAATGAAATTATAAAAGAAACAAAAATTAAACTTATTTGTGCTTTCAAATATCCGCCAAGAGTTCCAATTAAGTCTCTTGCATGTACCCATATTTTCTTTACCCATACCTTTGGTAAATGATGTTCTATTTGGTCTATTATATAAATTTTATCAACACATATAAAATATAAAGCAATTACTGTAATACCTATGCATATTGCAATTGAAGGAAGGCTTGTAACTATATTTATTAAACTTGTTAAACCATTTTTTAGCCAATTAGAAACCGCTTCTAAAACATTTCCTGTAGAATCTTGAACTACTTGTAACAGTTCATCAGATAAATGTATTTTATCAAAATTAAAGCTAGAAATAAAACCTTGAAACTGTATGTATGCTTTATCAAAATAATCATTTATTCCTTGAAGTAAGCTAGAAGCTTCCGAAAAAATTGTAATAATAAGCCATGTAAGTGTTCCTAATATTAGCAAAGATACTATTACAAATATAATTATAGAACTTACTCTTCTAGTTAACCCTGTCTTATTCATAATGAATTTTATTGCTGGTTCTATTATTAAAGAAATAATAAATGCAACTAAAAAAGGCATATAAAAGATAGATAATTTTAATCCTATATATAAGCCAATTAATATAAATAGAACATATAAAATTCTTTTTAAAACTTTAGTCCAGTAAGAAATATCTAAAACCATTTCTTCCTCCCTAGCTTATTATATGCAAAAGGGCGGTATAATATCCGCCCTTAATTTACATATTATTTTGTTTACCTTCACAATCACAAACATCTTCTAAAGTTTCATATACTTGTTCTTTGTTAGCTTTATTTTCATTATTTAATAAATCTCCAAAAGTTAGCATACCTACCACTTTATTGTTTTCATCACATACAGGAAGTCTTCTTATTTGTTTTTGTCCCATTTTACTTTCAGCATTTGTTATATCATCTGTTTTTTTACAAGTAGATACATTAGAAGTCATAATATCACTTATTGGAGTTTGTTTTACATCTTTGTTACAAGCAATACCTCTTAATACTAAATCTCTATCTGTTACTATTCCACATATAGAATTTCTGTTATCACATACAGGTAAACATCCAATATGATTTTCTGACATAAGTTTTGCTGCTTCTTCTATTTTTGTTTCTGGTTTAATACAGCAAACATCTTCACACATACAATCTTGAACTTTCATTTTCTTACCACCTTTCAAAATTTCTTATTATTATTTTTAACAAAAAATAAAATATTATTCTAAAAAACTGTTTTCTGGGACGGAGCAAAAAAACAGTTTTGTCAAAAAATAGAAAATACTTCTTTTGGAAATATTTTCTATTTTAAAATTTAACGACTTTCTAATTCTTCTCTTCTATCTAAATCTCTTTTATTCAATCTGTCATATATTCCAGGATAAATATCGTTATATGAAAAATGCTTATCTTTTCCTTCACCTTCAAAAAATGGTTCATGGTCAAATAAATTATTTGCTCGTAAACTATCTATTCTTTGTTTTGCTGTTCCTCCTGAATAAGGAATTTTTTCATTATCTTTTGCAATTACTTCATATGGTACTAATGTTTTTCCTAATTCAGCCATTGCAAAATTTCTATGATGTCCTTCAATAATTCCCATATATCCATCTGCTTTTGCTACCTCTATTGGACTATTTGGCATATATCCGTCTTTTTTAATTATATTTACCATTTCATCAAAAGTATATGTAGCTCTACCATATGTTTCTCTTATTCCTTGTAAAGGAAGTAAAGTTTTTGGACTTGTCCAATTTTTTACAAATGGTTTTCTATCTATATAATAATCTAAACAATTAAGTATTGTATCTGATATATCATTAATACTTGCATAAGAAGTATCAATAATTAAATCATAATTATTAGAATCTTCTAAATCTACTCCATACCTGTCTTTATATCTTTTTTGTTCTCCTAATCTTCTATTTTCTCTTGCTTCTTTTGCTTCTTCTAAAGTAGTATATGAACTATCTTCTTTTCCTCTTGATTTATCATTAAATAACCTTTTAGCAGCAACATCTGGATTAGCCGTTAATCTTACAGAAAAAGCCTCTGGGATATTATGAAAAGCAAGTCTTGAATCTATAATCCAAATTTCATCTGGTCTTTCTTTAGAATTTATTTCTTCTCCCTTTCTTTTAATGTCTTCATCAATTAGCTCATCTACTACACTTCTTATTTCTTTTAATTCATCTAAATTATTTGCTTGTTCTATTGAAAAATCTGATAAGTCAATGCCACTAGTCTTTAACCTTGAAATTGTATCTATTAAATATAGTCTTCTTTTTACTCCTGACATAAGATCTTTCATTTCTGGTGTTTCTGAAATTCTTTTAAGCTCATCTGAATTACCTATATTTCTTATAAAATCTATCAATGTATTAAAATATCTTCTAAATTCATTACCTGTCGAAATAACATGGATATTATCACTTTCATATCCTTGTTCCTCTAATTTTTTTATCAATGATTTAGTTGTCGTTCCTTTTCCTGTAACTGGTTGTCCTGATAATGCTATAATTTTATTTCTTATATCACTCATTATTCAAAACCTCCAAATAAAATAATCTCCATATTATTATTTTACCATTTTATGTAAAATATGTCAATTAGATTATATTTCAATGATAATATTTCTACACTTATGGAAAAATAAAAAAGTTGTGATAAAATATTTAACACAACTTTAATTTATTTTTATCTTTCATAAATATCCATATAATTATCATACCTTGCTATTTGTGGCCTTCCAGGAAATGGTGGTCTAGGATTAGGTCTTCTGTTTCTTAATAATTCTCTAATAAGTAATATCTTGATTAAATCTCTTAAACTTGCATCTTGTTTCCTTACTTCCCTATTTTCCTTTTTTACTTCTTCTTTTTTATTTTGAACGTTATTTCTATTTGTTGTAATTTGACTATTATTTATTTCATTTTGAAGATTAATATTAACATTAACTTCATTTTGTACTTCTATATTAGAATAAATCTCATCTGTAATTTCTTCAATTAAATCTTCTGTAATATTTCCTGTTATTCTACTACATCTATTTTGTATCATAGGATATACTATTTTATATATTTCTGGATAAAATTGTTCTAATTCCTGACTTGAAACATTCATGTTATTATTTGCACTATAATTAGGATAGCTATTATAACTGTTATAGTTATTATTTTGTGGCATATACATATTATTAGTGCTCGGATAACCTAAAATAGACCTTATGTAATCATCAAACGATTCATTATTATACATAAAAAAAACCTCCTTATCTTTTCTATATAATATGGAGGTTTTTATTAATTTGTTATAAATTATTTACTAAATTTTTAAATATATTTCCTCTTTCTGCAAAGTTTTTAAACATATCAAAACTTGCACTAGCAGGAGAAAATAAAACTACTTGGCTTGATTTTGCATATTTTTTTGCTAAATTTACCGCTTCTTCTAAAGTATCAGACATATAAATATCAATATATTTTCCTTCTTTTTCCTCTTCTTCTTTTACTGCATCAAATATTTTTCCAGATGTTTGACCAAGTAATATAAGAGTCTTTACTTTTTTTAGTATTGGTTTTGCAATTGGAGTATAATCTAGATTTTTATCATACCCACCTGCAATTAAAACAATATCTTCATCAAATGAATTTAATCCTGCAATTGTTCTTGTAGGTGATGAACTTACCGAATCATTATACCATTTAACATTATCTATTTCCCTTACAAATTCTAATCTATGTTCAACTGCTTTAAATTCCTTTATAGCCTCTATCGCTACATCTTGGTCTACTAATGTTTTAGTTGCAGCTAAAGCTGTACAAATGTTTTCAAAATTATGATTTCCTCTTAAAAGTACGTCTTTTGTATCTAATATATGCTTTCTAATTCCATCTTCACATTCTTTTATTATCCCATTATCCACAATGAAGCCATTATCTAATTTTTCTTTACTACTAAAATAAATCACTTTAGATCTTGCCTGATTTTTACATGCTCTTGTTATTTCATTATCATAATTTAATATTAAATAATCATTTTCATTTTGATATTTAAAAATAGTTTTTTTAGCATCTATATATTCCTCATAATCTTTATGAATATTTAAATGATTTGGTGTTATATTAGTAATAACAGAAATATGAGGACTAACTTCCATACCCATTAATTGGAAACTACTAAGCTCTAATACTAAAATATCATTTGGTTTCATTTCATCAAGTTTTGTAAATAGAGGAATTCCTATATTTCCTCCAAGATAAGTATTATATCCTGCTTTCTTTAATATACTATAAATCAAACTTGTTGTAGTTGTTTTTCCATCACTTCCTGTTACTCCAATAACTCTACATGGGCATAGTTTCATTAACATTTCTATTTCTGATGTTACAATTGCACCTTGATTTTTTTCTAATACTAATTCTGGTCTTGTTGGTAAACAACTAGGAGAACGAAATATAATATCAAAATTTTTTAAATTTTCAAAACAATTCTTTCCAAAAAAAGCATTTGCATTATACTTATCTAATCTTTCTAATAATTTTCTTTGAATTTCTTCTTTTTCTTTTTCGTCAAATACTGTAACTTTAGCATTTTTCTCATACATATATTTTAAAAGAGGTAGATTACTTACTCCTAATCCTATTATTGCAACTTTTTTCCCTTTTAAATAATTATTAAATTCTATTAATTTTTCATTTTTAAATTCCATCTTATCCCCCAAAAAAATTTAACTTTATTTAATTTTTATTTATTTTTTAGGTATTATATAACAATTTATTTTAAAAAACAATTTGTACTAGAATATTTTTTTCTTTTTTAGTTAACAATATTATTAAGATTTGATTGGAGGTGCTTTTATGTCAAAGAAAAACAAAGAAAACAAAAATAATAACAGAAATAATCAAAACAATCAAAGCAATAACAACAATGAAAGACAAAATAACAACAATAGATAGTTATTTTTAAGAAGGCATCAACTATTTGATGTCTTCTTTCATTTCTTTTTTTATTTTTTCTAACTCTTTTATCCTTATTTCCGTTGAACTTATAATAATGCTATCACTTATTATTTCATTAACATCTTCCTATATATATTACAGTTATCATTACCATTGGTACTGTCTTGTTTTCTTTATTCTTATGTCTAAATCTTTTTATTATTTCTGTTTGATAATTAAGAATCCTATATACCATATATTTATCTACTTTTGTTTGATTTTCAATTAAAATCTTTTACTTTAAAACTGATTATCTATTTCTTTTAATATTACGTCATGTGCACTTCCCTCTGAAATACTTACATCAGATACAAGTGTTAATCTTGCTTTTTCATGTAATTCTGGAATTGTAATACTTCCACAGTTACACATTGTTGATTTTATCTTTGCAACAGTTACCGCTAAGTTATCTTTTAACCTTCCTGCATATGGTATGTAAGAATCTACACCTTCTTCAAAAGAAAGTTTTTTATCTCCTCCCATATCATATCTTTGCCAGTTTCTAGCACGGTTTGAGCCCTCTCCCCAATACTCTTTTACATAGCTATTTCCCTTTTTAACAACTCTTGTTGGGCTTTCATCAAATCTTGCAAAATATCTTCCCATCATTACAAAGTCTGCTCCTAATGCTAGGGCTATTGTTATATGATGGTCATGTACTATTCCACCATCTGAACAAACTGGAATATATATTCCTGTTTCTTTATAATATTCATCACGAGCTGCTACAACATCTATTAACGCTGATGCTTGTCCACGACCTATTCCTTTTGTTTCACGTGTTATACAAATTGAACCTCCACCAACACCTACTTTTATAAAATCTGCTCCAGCTTTTGCTAAATACATAAAACCTTCTCTATCAACAACATTTCCTGCACCTATTTTAACATTATCTCCATATGTTTTTCTTACGAAATCGATTGTATTCTTTTGCCAAACTGAATAACCGTCTGATGAATCTATACAAAGAAGGTCTACTCCTGCATCTACTAATGCTGGTATTCTTTCTTCAAAATCTCTAGTGTTTACACCAGCTCCTACAATATATCTTTTATTTTCATCAAGTAAAGAATTAGGATTATTTTTTCTATCTTCATAATCTTTACGAAATACTAAATATTTTAAATGTTCTTCTTCATCTAATATCGGTAAACAAGCAATTTTATTATCCCATATAATATCATTTGCTTCTGGAAGACTTATTCCTTCTTTTGCCCACACAGTATTTTCTTTTGATGTCATAAAATCACTAATTGGAGCTTGTCTGTTGTCTCTAGATAACCTATAATCTTTATCAGTAACTAAGCCTAAAAACTTACCATTTTTTGTTCCGTCATCTGTTATTATAACAGTTGAATGTCCTGTTTCTTTGGTTAAATTTAATACTTCTTCTAAAGTAGCATTTGGCTTTACATTTGAGTCACTTACAACAAATCCAGCTTTATGTTTTTTAACTCTTCTTACCATTTTTGCTTGGCTTTCTATTGATTGTGAACCATAAATAAAAGCAACACCCCCTTCTCTTGCTAACGCAATTCCCATTTCTTCTCCTGAAACAGATTGCATAATAGCAGATACCATTGGGATGTTGGCATAATACTTTGCTTCTTCTCCTTTTTTAAATTTTACAAGTGGAGTTCTTAGTGAGACTTGATTTGGTATACATCTTTCATCTGTTAAATTTGGTAATAATAAAAATTCATTAAACGTCCTTGAAATATCTTCTAATATCTTTGCCATTTTCCTTCCCCTTTCTTAAATATTTTTACTATTATAATATAACAATTTTTTAAAGTAAAGCGTTTTTAAATTTTTTTTGACGTTTTTGATTTTTGACATTTTATGTAAAATGTACTATAATTATCTTGTTATGTAAACACATATAGATATTGGAGGTTATTGTGATTTCAGCTAATCAATTTATAGAAGAAAGATTAGAAAGGCAAACTCAATCAAACTCACAATGCAACAAAGAGGTTTACTATCAGCAAAAAGACAAATGCATGAAAGAAATTGATTGGTGGTTCCATAATTGTATCATGAAAAATTGTATAACTATTTTGTTTGAATTACCACCTCATCCTAAACTATTAGCTGATCTTAAAAAGTTAGGATATATCACTAAAATGGAAAATTTCTATTCTAATGACTATCCTTATTGCCTTGATATTCTACTTTCAGACCCAAATAATGAAATTTCTTAACCTCAAAAGAATGCTTTGTAAAGTGTTCTTTGTACCCATTAGTTTAATCTTATGGGTACTTTTTAATATATTGTAAAATCACTTAATATTACCTTAAAAAATTTTAAATCAAAGTAAATATCTAGGATTTACTTTTATCATTTATTATGATAATATAAGGAAAAACGGAGGTAAATATGAAAAACGAATTAATTTTAATTTTAGATTTTGGTGGTCAATATAACCAATTAATCGCAAGAAGAGTAAGAGAATGTAATGTATATTCAGAAGTTGTTCCCTTTGATATTTCAATCCTAAAAATCAAAGAAAAAAATCCAAAAGGAATAATTTTTACAGGAGGACCTGCAAGTGTATTTACAGTTGATAGTCCTAAATGTGACCCAGAAATATTCAATTTAGGAATCCCTATTTTAGGAATTTGTTATGGTATGCAACTTATGACTATAGCTTTAGGTGGCAAAGTTGAAAAAGCATCAAAAAGAGAATATGGCGTAACAAATGTCAAAATAGATAATAATTCTTTATTATTCAAAAGTTTTAAATCTACAAATAAATTTTTAATGAGTCATACAGATTTCGTAAAAGAAGTACCATCTGGTTTTAAGAATATAGCCTCTACCCCATCTTGTCCAAATGCAGGTATGGAAAATAGAGAGAAAAATTTTTATGGCATTCAATTTCATCCAGAAGTAGTTCACTCTGAAAACGGTATCAATGTTATTAGAAACTTTTTATATGAAGTATGTAAATGTAAAGGAGATTGGGAAATTTCTTCATTTGCAAAAGAGAAAATTAAAAGTTTAAAAGAAAAAATTGGAGATAAGAAAGCTTTATGTGCTTTATCAGGTGGAGTTGATTCATCAGTTGCAGCAGTACTTCTTCACAAAGCAATTGGTAAGAACCTAACTTGTATTTTTGTAGACCATGGCTTACTTCGTAAAAACGAAGGTGATGAAGTTGAAGAAGTATTTAGAAAACAATTTGACATTAATTTAATTCGTGTAAATTGTAAAGATAGATTTCTAAATAAACTTGCTGGTGTTACAGATCCTGAAAAGAAAAGAAAAATTATAGGTGAAGAATTTATTCGTGTATTTGAAGAAGAAGCTAAAAAAATTGGAACTGTAGATTATTTAGTTCAAGGAACTATCTATCCTGATGTCATAGAAAGTGGACTTCGGTAAATCTTCTGTAATTAAAAGCCATCATAATGTAGGAGGACTTCCTGACTATGTTGATTTTAAAGAAATTGTAGAACCCTTAAGAGATTTATTTAAAGATGAAGTAAGAAAAACAGGTTTAGAACTTGGAATACCAGAAAACTTAGTTTATCGTCAACCATTTCCAGGGCCAGGACTTGCAATTCGTATTATTGGAAATATTACAGAACCTAAATTAAATATTTTAAAAGAAGCGGATAGCATCTTTAGAGAAGAAATTGCAAAAGCAGGACTTCATAAAAGCATAAATCAATATTTTGCAGTATTAACTAATTTAAAATCTGTCGGAGTTATGGGTGATGAAAGAACTTATGATTATACGATAGCACTTCGTGCAGTAGAAACGACTGATTTTATGACAGGTGTTTGGAGTAAAATACCTTATGAAATATTAGAAAAGGTATCTTCAAGAATTGTAAATGAAGTAGAACATGTAAATAGAGTAGTTTATGATATAACATCAAAACCACCTGCAACTATTGAATGGGAATAAAGAAATGAGACAAAATGTCTCATTTCTATTGTTTTCTATAAAATTTTCTACAATTTTTAATACTAAGAAAAACTATGCTGTTTTTTGACTCCGTCCCCAAAAACAGCATTTATAATTTATGTCTCAAAATTATATTTGTCTCTTTTTTCATAATGAGTATGTAATAATTTATGAGCTAATTCTCCTCCTGGATTTCCTAAATAATCTTTATATATTTTTTGAAGTACTGGGTTTTCATGAGATTTTCTAATTGTAGATTTTTCATCAATTGTATATAAAGCGTCTGCACGTAATTTTCTTACATCTACTTCTGCTCTAATCTTTGAATTTTTTATTGGTTGACCTCCACCCATAATACATCCTCCTGGGCATGCCATTATTTCTACAAATTGATAATCTGCTTTTCCACTTTTTATTTCTTCTAATATTATTTTTGCATTTTTAAGTCCACTTGCTGCTACAACTTTTATTTCTTTTCCTGCTATATTTACAGTAGCTTTCTTTATTCCTTTACCACCACGTACTGCTTGAAAATCAATTTTTTCTAAATCTTCCCCTGTTAAAATATCCTGTGCAGTTCTTAATGCTGCTTCCATTACTCCACCTGTTGTTCCAAAAATTGCAGCTGCTCCTGTTGCTTCTCCCATTGGGTCATCAAACTTACTATCTTCTAGTTTTGTAAACTCAATATTTGCCTGTTTAATCATTCTTGAAAGTTCACGGGTAGTAATTACATTGTCAACATCATAAAGTCCCTCATTTTGCATTTCTGGACGAATAGCCTCGAATTTTTTAGCAACACATGGCATAATAGATATAACATATATTTTACTTGGGTCAATATTTTCTTTTTTAGCATAATAAGATTTAATTAATGCTCCAAACATTTGATGAGGTGATTTACAGCTTGATAAATGTGGAAGTAATTCTGGATAATTTTCCTCTATATATCTTACCCAACCAGGACAACAAGATGTCATCATTGGAAGAGTATCATTATTTTTAAATCTTTCTACAAATTCATTTGCTTCTTCCATAATTGTAAAATCTGCACCTGTATTTGTATCAAACACTTTATTAAATCCTAATCTTTTTAAAGCTGTTATCATTTTTCCTTCTACATTAGTTCCTATGTCCATCCCAAATTCTTCACCAAGAGCTACTCTGATTGATGGTGCAGTTTGAGCAATAACAAATGTATCAGGATCTTTTAATCTTGCCCATGCTTCTTTTATTGTTTCTTTTTCATGTAATGCTCCTGTAGGACAGCTTTCAATACATTGACCACAAAATGTACAGTTTACATCATTTAAACTGTG